>CAUJJC010000121.1 GCA_963204975.1 Verrucomicrobiota bacterium
CGTCACCATTGAAGGCATAACTGACTTCATGGGAGGCCGCTTTTGGGCGATGCTGCTGTGCACGAAGTGCTATGGTGATGGCTAGAGGGAGACGTGCGGAGCGCACAGCATCAGCACGCTCTCCGAAGCTCAGAACAACTGTAAGACAAACGTCAACAACGCACTCTATGATTACTCCGCACGACTGGAATGACCTTCAACGCTGGTTGTGTTCAACAGCCGTAAGTCACGTATTAGGTGGTGGGCCAAATGCTGAGGATGAGTGCTATACAAAGATGCTCAACGAGCCTGATGTCGTCACCAACTGGTGGACTGGTGCGTTTGATCATTCCGAGGAAGATGAGAGCGTCATCAAGACAGCCGCCATCGCAGTCGCAAGACAGAGTCCGCTTCCCGAACTCACACTCTCGCAGCGTGGCAGACTCGCTTTGCGCCTCCGTCTTGCCTCTCGTATCGCAAGAGCGTTGAGTTCACGCCATCAGAATCCTGCGAAGGGGTGGTTCTCCGACCACCTGTCACAAATGACTGTGGACGACGCGCTTGAGTGGCTACTAACCGATGGATGCGATTTTTGGTTGGAGGTTTTTGACGAGACTCTGCTCTGGGCCAACACAGTCGATCAGCCTGAACCATTCATTCGGCTATCAAAAGCGGAGGTTGAGCAACATAACTTACTCCGTGGCCCCGCACAGTGACCAAAAGACTATTAGCGTTCGCATCAATCCCTTATCAGCCATGAAAGAATCCATTTTGAAGTATGTCCAAGAGCATCCTCACACCTCGTTCGCTGAGCTGACTCAATCGATTCCGAACTTTAGCGGGGAATATGGTCTGTTTCAGCCAGACTTTCCGAATGTAGTCGTTTGGCCGTCTCTGTCCGAGCCTGCTGTTGGAGCATTGGTGGAGTTGCTCCGAACAAGACAGATCATTTTCACGCCAGCGAGCATTCTCACGTATCACATTGATGGGCTTAGACCATCATTGCCAATTGCCAAGGGACCGAAGCACTACAAATCGCCGAGATGGCTCCCCGTTTGCATTTGCACGCCAGCACAACTGGATGCTTCTGAGGAGAAATCCAAAAAGAAGACCTCTGCCAATTCGCGAAAGAAACCGAGATGAGCGCGGCTTCTGTTTTGACAATGCTTGGCCAATGACGGCGTATGGGGCGCGGCGATTCCCGCTCAGAACGGCGGCACGACGATCAACTTCAAAGTGGTCGGCACCGACAACACGAACGCCAGCTCCACCAGCCCAGGCAGCGGAAACTACCTCTACACCGTGAGCGACCTCCTCACCGAGGCAACCATCGTCAGCGCGTAGTTCCTCACCTTGCCGAAATCAGACGGCTTGCCCTTGAACCTCATCGCTGCGGTGAATCAGCAGGTCTTTGCCAAATACGGCACCGCTCCAGGCGAATCCACGGCATCATCAACAAGGTGGATGAGCTGATCAATGCGCTGAGGAGGTAGTGTGGTTGAGTCCTCTGGACTCACTCTGAGCAGTCCAGAGGACTGCACCACACTGGCGTTTTGGCCTGCGGGGGCTTCACGCGCTGGAACGCATGACTCCATGGCAGCCTTCGACAAATATTTTGCCGGAACATCAGGAAAGGCGCTGCGTTTCACGGCGGACCATGCGCTTGCTCCTCCTTTTACTCACTCTCGCCTTCTCCGTCCATGCAGCCGAGCAGAAGCCGAACATCGTCGTCATCGTTGCCGATGACCTCGGGTATGCGGATGTGACGTTTAACCCGCAGCATCCGAAGGAGATCGTGACGCCGAATCTCGATTCGCTGGCCAAAGCGGGGGTGATTTGTCGGCAGGGTTATGTGACGGGGCATGTGTGCTCGCCGACGCGGGCGGGGCTGATGCTGGGGCGCTATCAGCAGCGGCTGGGGCTCTACACGGGTGGTGAGGCGGGCAGCGGGGTGCCGATGAGTGAGAAGCTCTTCCCGCAGTATTTGAAGCCGGCGGGCTATGCGACGGGGCAGTTTGGTAAATGGCACCTAGGGCCCGATCTGGCGTGGAGTCCGGCCCTGCGCGGGTTTGATGAGGTGTTTGGCTTTCTCGGTCGCGGGGCGCATGATTACTTCAAGCTCGATGACCCGAATGATCCGATCTATCGCGGCAAGGAGGTGGTGAAGGAGACGGGTTACCTCACGGATCGCCTCGGCGAGGAGACGGCGGCGTTCATCACGAAGCACAAGGCGGGGCCGTTTTTCGCTTATCTGGCCTTCAATGCCGTGCATGCACCCTTGCAGGCACCGGAGGACGAGATCGCGAAGTTCAACACGGGCAACAAAGACCGCGATGCCCGTCTGGCGATGGGCAAGCGCATGGATGATGCCATCGGCAAAGTCATGACGGCGCTCAAGGACGGCGGCGTGTGGGAGAATACGCTGCTCTTCTTCATCAGCGACAACGGCGGCCCGCTCGCGCAAAGCGCCGACAACACGCCGCTGCGCGGTGGCAAGCACACCGACTACGAAGGTGGTATCCGCGTGCCGTTTCTGATCTGCTGGCCGTCGCAGCTCAAGCCGGGCGAGTGGCTGTCGCCGGTGTCATCGCTGGATATTTTGCCCACGGCGCTCGCGGCGGCGGGCATCGCCACGCCAGCGGAGATGCGTCTCGATGGCCAGAACCTGCTGCCGTTGCTCAAAGGCGAGACCCAGCCTCAGTCGCGTGACTTCTTCTGGTGCTCCGGCAGCGACGAAGGCTGGTGGGCGGTGCGTTCGGGCGATTGGAAGCTCGTGGGCGAAAAGGACAAGCTGGGCCTCTTTGATCTGAGCAAGGATGTGTCGGAGGCCAACGACCTCGCCAAGCAGATGCCTGAGAAGGTCGCCGAACTGACGAAGCTGCACGATGCCTGGCTCGCGGACATGGCCAAGCCCGTCAAAGCCGGTGAGAAGCGCTACGATGCGACGGCCACAGGCGAAGAGAATCCCGAGAAGAAAAGAAGAAGGACAAAAAGGCGAAGCAGTGATCCCGCGCCGCAAAGATGAGATAGAGTCCGTGTTCATGGGCAGTCCTAGAGCGAAGATGCGGTTTGGGTGGATGGCATACGGACTCCTCTGCGCACCTGTCGAGGCACGCCCCTGGAAGTGCGCCATTCATAAATGTAGGTTCAGCCTCCTTGGGTTGTTTTTGATGTGGGGTGTTCTGATGCGCCGTCAAACTTAGCGGAGGTCTCAACGAGCTTAGCGAGATGAGGCCGGAGCGGAACCGACCGAAGGAAGATTGACCGCCGACAGGCTGCCCGAAGGGCGAGCAGAGCGAGTCAATTTGACAGCACGCTGCCTCGGAAACGGCTGGAGGGGGCTTTCGAGGCTTGATTTCGGGTTACGATCCATCGCTCGACGTTGACCGATGAGCGGTCGGACTTGAGGGCGATAGGCTCGACGTTGACCCGTTTTTCCTCGCGACTGACCGACGAATGCTCGACCACGACTGAAAAGCGGTCGGCCATTGGGACTCCGAACGCTCATTTTCACTACCATCCAACCCTTCTCATGGCTCATTTTTCAGAAATTCGCCTCGATTTTAGAGTCAAGCGTCGCCTACAAGCTTCAAAAAGCGGCTTTTGAAGGCGAAACCGGCACTTCAAGCCTCTTGCGACCTAAAAAGCTCACTTTTCGGCTCGCTCACCTCCGGGTGGATGGGCGGAACGCGGTTCCAACGCCGAGGATGCCAGGCATCTGGACTGTCAACGGTGCATCCACGTCGGGCCTCGTGTCCGAGGAGCCGCCGGGACGCCCAGGAAACGGCTGGAGGGGGCTTTCGGGGCTCGATTCAGGCTCCGCTGCCTTGTGGTAGCAGGAAGGAGAGAGGAATGGGATTGGTCAGCCATATGCTGCCAGGCACTTATGATTTCAGTTCGGCTACCAAGTGATGGCAAACGAAGATGTGTGACTTGCCACTCTTTATGCCTGGAACCGATCTTTGATGCTCACTGGTATGATAGGGGCGATTAGCGAATGGAGGAAACGCATTCAAAGGAACTCCAAGGGCAGCTTGAATGGCTGCAACTGCATCACTCGCTTTGCCATCCATGAGATAGCCGAGCAGAGCTGCTTGAGTCGAAAAGGGTGCACCTACTCCAGACAGATACTTCAGCTTCAAGTCGTCGAGGTAGCGTTTTACATCCGTCGGACGGGCAAGGAGCTTGGCTTCCACGGGCCAGCGAAGACGCGGATCATTCACGTTCTCAAATCCAATATCATATGATGGTGGCATGGCCGATGGGCTTTTGATGCTGCCAGGCTCCCATGGCTCTTGTTTCGGCAAGAATGTCCCAAACCCGTTGTGATTGGCTTTCCAGAGCAAGGTGATTTCGGTTGCGTGAGCATCTGTGAGCATGCGCTCTAGTTGGTGCAAGGGCTGGGTGAAGTCCACTTTGCTGAGAATCTTGGCCTTCATCCGGTCATAGCCTTCCCAGACGAGCGACAGCATAGATTCTACAACATCGCTCGACCAAGCGTCAGCGATTGCGTTCCATTCGGGGGCGTTTGGAAATGCGTGATCGTAGATGGTGACGATGCGTCGGCTCATGCTTTGCTTCGTCGGGTTGCTCCGGCAGACTGAATCGTTGCCGCGAGTTCATCGGCGTCGCGGAGGGCTTGAGAACGCGTCCAGTAACGGCGCTGGTCAGGCTTGAGGAGAAGAACGGTCGGAACCTTGGTGCCGTCTTCGGCCGAGTGAGTGATGAACAGCCGTGCGACCCGCTGGAAGCCGATTCCGGCCGTGAGTGGCTCTCCAGAGCGAGAACGGACACCAAGGCGCTTCTTGAAGAAGTCTGACATCTGAGCCAGCAGGCCCTTGGACGTCATGACATCGTGTTTGATCAGCTTGCGTTGATTGGGCCACTCCAAGTGGATGGCAACCATGCGAAGAGGAAGCCGTGACTGCCCAGCATCTTCTTCAAAGATGGTCACCCGCACCGCCTTGCTCTTTCCGAAGGTCGCTCGGAGCGACTTGATCATGAAATCCGCATAAGCGTGCAGTTCGCCATCGGCACTGTCATCCAGCACTCGCTGTGTGGGGAGGCGTCCGGGCTTTTCGTTGCCCTCCTTGCCGCCGTCACGATACACGACATCCAACAAATCGGCGATTAAGGCCGATTCGGCTTCCGTCAATGAGAACGCCTTCTCCACAACCTCATCGACTTGCGCGAGGCTCAGTTTCTCCAGAGGCGGAATCTGGTCGGCGGGTGGCAGAGGCACATCGAGAATATCGCCACTCAGAGCTTCTGCTCTATTTGCAACAAGTCGGCTGCTGGAGAGCAGGCCAAAGTAGGTTGCGAGACGGCTATTAAGGGCCAAACACGCGCTTTGAAGCCATCCATCGCCACCTTTGAACTGATGAACGGTGACGTAACTTTGGGTGGCAATGACTCCTTTGCCATCTTTGGGAGTTTGAACCATGACGGCTCGGAAACGGCCAGACTCTTTAATGATCGACTGCTTAATCAGCATCTGAGGTGGCTGAAAAGCCGTAAAATCGGAGACGTGGTAAACGAACGGATTTTTGTTCTTTGGCAACGAAGCTGCATCAATTGAGAGATCGCAATTCGCCGGAAAGTCAGGTGTTTCTAGAAGTGGCCGATCCAAGATTTCTTCGTGCTTTTTCTGCCCCACTTTACCTCGGGTAATACCCTCGCGAATAAGCAGGCATTGCAGTGGTGATGCCTTGGTTGGCGTCTTGGCCCGAAGAGTTTTGAGAGTGATGGATTTGGCTAAGCGCGATACAAGTCGCCAGTCCCGCCGTCCCCCAACCAGCAAGGCGGACCAGATAACGGGGTCGGTGATCGCTTCGCTGTGGGTCATCGTGTGAATGTCCTGCGGATCAATCGCGATCAGGGAGTCATCCTCTCCATTTCCTTGTGGTTTTGGACAGATGTAGGTGAAGGCTGTTTCACCAGAGCATGCGACTGGGCGCATTGTGATCAAACAAGCGCGGGCGGAAATGCCAGGGAACAAGTAGGCGCGTAGGTGCGTGAAGCTCACAACCTCCTCAATGGTGCAGGTTGTGAAGAGCTTGCGACGGTAGTCGAGCGTGGGGCCGGTGCTGCGCTGATAGAGCAGCGGCATGGCCGGGAGGATCAAGGATATCGTGCCTTCCGATTTACAGAGCGCGGCAGCCTTGGAAAGGAACAGCGGACCGACATTCTTGTCGGCGATGGGCCAGCCGTTGTTCTCGGCCCACTTTGTAGCCAACGCATCTTCAGCGAGCGCCCCGCCTTTCCAAGGAGCATTGCCAACAATCAAGTCCCAGGAGGCGGCGTCTTCCTGTGTTTTGAAGCCAGAGTGCTCTTCGGCAAAGAAGTCGCTACCGATGAGGCGATGGCCGCGCAGTGGCGGGAAGAGGGTGCTCTTCCAATACTGACGAGGATCAATCTCGTCGCACATGGCGAGGCAAAGGCTGAAGGCAGCCACTCGAACGGCCTCCGTGTTGCGGTCCACGCCCATCAACTGGCTCAAAATGGTGCGAAGGTCGTCGGCTTTGGGGTCTAATCCAGGATTGGCGTTGCGCCATCGCTGGACCAATCGCTGGAACGATTTCACGAGGAAAATGCCCGAACCGCAACATGGGTCTAGAACCCGAAGTTTCCAATCGCTGCCTCCCCATGGCAGAACACCGTCGAGCACAAAGTCCACGAGATGCGATGGCGTGTAGTAGGCGCTGGACTCCTTTTGGTCCTCACCAAGAAACTCCTCATAGACACTGCTGATGAATTCGAGCGGCAAGGCATCGAACGAATACTCGGGCCAGAGCGAGGTCTGGCCTGTTCCAAGGTCGATCTCGCCACTGACAAATTCTGCTAGGATGTTGAGATGGGCTTGGGATACCACTCTCTTTTCCTTCTCCCACTCCTGCTTGCGCTCAGCATCGGTGCTGCCTTTTCCGGTGAAGAGGTCGCCGTTGAACTTGGCATTCAGCCATTGGAACAGCGCATAGGTCTCGGACTTGTCCCGTAGGATCTCCTGAAGGGCCGTTGAAGGCGAATAGACCCGCTTCAATGATCCGTCAAAACGGCCTTCGAGCACTCGCTGGCTGATGGCCGGATTGCCATCACTGTCGCGGCGCTGGAATAGGAACTGGGTAAAGATGAGGCGGGCGAGCAGGTTATGGCACACCTCCTTTTCCAATTCGGCTTCGAGCAACTTGGTTCGGACTGCGCGGAGATTGCCGACAAGTTTGGCATCCGCCCGCTCTTCCTTGCGAAACTTGGCGGGACGTCCTTTGACAAAGTCGCCACTGACAAGGTTTACCCAATGTAACACCTGAGCAGCATCGCTCTCCAACAAGCTGGCTCGTTTTACACCTTGTTCGACCACAAGCGGAGGCAGGGCGCGGAGGGCATCAAGTTTGCGCTGCGATTTTCCCTTCTTGGGTGCCATCGCAGCACTCCATGCCTGGACTCGATGTGGCTCCAATGTGATCAAGAGCGAGGCTCGCGTGAAGTTCCACGCGAGGCGTTGAGCCTCGCGCAGCACATCATCGCCCACGGCTTGGCTGAACTGGCAAACAATCGCAATGGGAGCCTCAGAGCTGTCGGCGTCTGAGTTGGAGGTCAGAAGGCCAGTCTCAACCGTCACGCCTTTTGCGAATCTTGTCAGAGCATCGCCAATTTTGGTTCTGATCTGTCGGGCATAGTGCTCCTGACCTCCACCTTTCGGCGAGGTCACCCGCTCAGCGGATGGCCAGCCTAGGTATTGAGAGAAGTCATCTAGCCACATGGGTAAAAGAGAAGCGTGTGATTTGGGTCGAGTTTACAGTGACGCCGTTCTTTTTGGCAATCCTTCAAATCAGGCAGTGGTATAGACCTCCGCTCCGCTTTCGACGAACTCCTTCGACTTCTCTTCCATCCCGCGCTGAAGCGCTTCTTCCTCGGAGATGGCTTGTTCGGCGGCGTATTTGCGGACGTCTTCGGTGATCTTCATGGAGCAGAAGTGGGGGCCGCACATGGAGCAGAAGTGGGCGCTCTTGGCTCCGTCCTGCGGCAGCGTTTCGTCGTGGTATTCGCGGGCGGTGACGGGGTCGAGGGAGAGATTGAACTGGTCTTCCCAGCGGAACTCGAAGCGGGCTTTGGAGAGGGCGTTGTCGCGGTATTGGGCACCGGGATGGCCTTTGGCGAGGTCGGCGGCGTGGGCGGCGAGTTTGTAGGTGATGACGCCGGCTTTGACGTCTTCCTTGTTGGGAAGGCCGAGGTGTTCCTTGGGGGTGACGTAGCAGAGCATGGCGCAGCCATACCAGCCGATCATGGCGGCGCCGATGCCGCTGGTGATGTGGTCGTAGCCGGGGGCGATGTCGGTGGTGAGGGGCCCGAGGGTGTAGAAGGGGGCCTCGTGGCACCATTCGAGCTGCTTGGCCATGTTTTCCTCGATCATGTGCATGGGGACGTGGCCGGGGCCTTCGTTCATGACTTGGACGCCTTTGGCCCAGGCACGCTTGGTGAGTTCGCCCTGCACTTCGAGCTCGCCGAACTGGGCTTTGTCATTGGCGTCGGCGATGCTGCCGGGGCGGAGGCCATCGCCGATGGAGAAGGAGACGTCGTAGGCGGCCATGATGTCGCAGATGTCGTCCCAGTGGGTGTAGAGGAAGTTTTCCTTGTGGTGGGCGAGGCACCACTTGGCCATGATGCTGCCGCCGCGGCTGACGATGCCGGTCATGCGGGAGGCGGTCATGGGGACGAAGCGCAGGAGGACGCCGGCGTGGATGGTGAAGTAGTCCACGCCTTGCTCGGCCTGCTCGATGAGGGTGTCGCGGAAAAGCTCCCAGGTGAGGTCTTCGGCCTTGCCGTTCACTTTTTCGAGCGCCTGATAGATGGGCACGGTGCCGATGGGCACGGGCGAATTCCGCAGGATCCATTCACGGGTGGCGTGGATGTTCTTGCCGGTGGAGAGGTCCATGACGGTGTCCGCGCCCCACTTGGTGGCCCAGCGCATCTTTTCGACCTCTTCCTCGATGCTGGAGGCGACGGCGCTGTTGCCGATGTTGGCGTTGATTTTGACGAGGAAGTTCCGGCCGATGATCATCGGCTCGAGCTCGGGGTGATTGATGTTCGCGGGGATGATGGCGCGGCCGGCGGCGACTTCGGAGCGGACGAACTCGGGGGTGATCTCGGCGGGGATGCGCTGGGGGAAACGCTTGAAGATGCCGGGGGTGTAGTCGGTCTGCGCCTGAGCGGAGCCGACGTGCTGTTTGTCGAGGTCGTTGCGGACGATGTCGTTTTTGAAGTCGGCGATCTGGGCGCGGCGCATGTTTTCGCGAATCGCGATGAACTCCACCTCGGGGGTGATGATGCCGGCGCGGGCGTAGGCGAGCTGGGTGACGACTTTGCCGGGCTTTGCCTTCAAAGGATTGCGCTGGGCGTTGATGGGGGCCTTCAGGGGGCTGAGGAGGCCTTCGCGCTTGGCTGCGGCGTATTCGGCGTGGTTGGCGGTGAGGTAGCCGTTGTCGCGGGGCTCGACGGCACGGCCTTCGTAGGCTTCGACGTCGTTGCGGGCTTCGATCCAGGCTTTGCGGAGGGCGGGGAGGCCGGTCTCGACGGTGCCGGTGTAAGCGGGATCGCCCCAGGGGCCGGAGCAGTCATAGACGCGGACGGGTTCATTCACCTCGATGCGGCCGTTGAAGGCTTTCGTCGGCGAGAGGGTGATCTCGCGCATGGGGACGCGGACGTCTTTGTGGATCTGGCCTTCGACCCAGACGCGGCTGGAGGCTGGGAGTTGCTCGGAGGAATGGGGCTCGAAGGAGGAGTTTGGGTCGGCGATCATGGGCGGGAAGGGATAAGGTTGAAGGGAAACGGGATAAGGTCAGAAACGAGTAAGCCATGCGGCTCGGGCGGAGCGGCATGGCTTGATTTGGTGAGAGATGTGCTTTGCTCCCTGCGACGGCATTACCCGCTTCAAGTTCAAAGGGTTCCTTTGGGAAAAGGTCTCAGCCGGTTCAAGTCAGCGCCCCTGTTAGCGGGCGGATGTTCGCTGCGATAGGCGGGGCGTCAAATGGGGATTCGCGGCTGCTTTCATTCGACGAGACCGTGATGCGATGACCTTTAATCGTTCTGACTTTTGTCGTGACGATCCACCCAAACGTCGCCCAAAACGTCTGGCAGAATAAAAACATGTCAGATCTGGAGGCGAAGAATCAAAGGGAGGCAACCACGCGCACTTATCCATGATGTTCCCATCCAATCTCACTTCAGCGATCAAGCTCGCCCGCTCCACGACGCTCGTATTGTTTGGCGTATCCCAGGTTTCGGCAGGCACGCTGAATCTCGGTGCTTCGAAGTCGATTCCCCTCTCGAACGGCCAGCCCCTTCGAGTCAATGGCAGCACAACTCTCACCACCCAGCCGCTCTGGCGTCCGCAGCAGCTCGGGCAGCCAAGCCTTGCTCCTGCCAAGTCTGGCCTTCTCCCCAGCATCACGCCAGCAACTCCAGGCACTGCGCAGCGGCTGACCAATCCGAAGATCATCGACTTCGCCAAGAACCGACCGCTGGCCCCTAGCGAACTCCAGGGTGCCTGGTTGAATGATCGCGTGATCGTCTCGGTGCCTGGCGGCATCTATCGAGTCACCCTGGAGAAGCGCCAAGGCAGTGCCTGGAAGCCTTTGCAAACCAAGGCACTGGACGGCACGAGCACCACCGTCACTCTCTTCTTTCTCACCACCGAGCGAGCAGACGATCTTCGTGTGATGGGTTCCAACAAAAGGAAATTCACGCCGGCCCAGTTGACGGGGGTGACGCAGTTCGATGCGGAGTCAACGGCATCGACTTCGATGGGAACCACTGACTTGAATGTAGCTCTGACGGGCAGCGTCATGGCAACAGGTGGTGCCACACTTGCGCTGAAAAACGTGTCCAACTTTTCAGCAAGCACGTCCGTCAATGCGGGAACGCCAACCACCCAAGGAACAAGCGCGGTGGATTCCACGACCACGATCAACACAGGCGCAGCCGTCGAGGCAGACATCTGGAAGTTCTCCGGGGACCGGTTGTTTTACTTCAATCAACTGCGCGGCTTGCAGGTCTTTGATATGTCCGATCCGTCCAAGCCCGTGAAGACGGGCTCGATCCGAATGCCAGCGATTGGCACGCAGTTGCAGTCGCTTGATGCTGTGGGGCAGCGTGTGGTGCTCTTCACGCGCAAGTCGGCGGACGACTACTCGGGCAACGACGTGCTGCGCTTTGTCGAAGTGTCCGCTGATGGCAAGCCGACCGTGGTGAAGACGGTGGACTTGGACGGTTACGCAGGTGAGAGCCGTCTCATTGGGGACAAGCTGTATGTGATCACGACGATGTGGTCGTGGAGCAGTTATGGGACGCTATTCAACGGCTGGTATAACTACAGCGGGCGGTGGCGCTTGCATGGCTTCGATGTGTCCGATCCGGCATCGCCAACGGGCCTCGGCTTTGCGGAAGGGATGGGCAGCACGCCGGTGCTCCAGGCGTCCGGCGGCTACCTGCTCGTGGCGGCCACTGGCTATGGTTACACTTACTCACCGAACTATCAGTCGCGTTACTGGAGCTTTGTGTCGGCGGTGGACTTCGAGTCCAATGGCAAGCCGCATCTGGTCAAGTCTGTGGAGACCAAACAGCAGGTGCGTGACCTCTTCAAAATGGCCGTGGTGAACGGTGCGATCGTGGCGATGACGCAGGAACCTCGGCGCTGGGAATACAAGCCCGAAGGCTGGTCATCGACCAACGTCACGAATGCGGATGGCACCATCACAACGACGACGACTTACTCGTATCGCATCCATCCGAGCAAGACATGGGTGGAGACCTTCTCGCTCGATCCGGTGGTGACGGAGCCGCTGGCGCAGTTGCATCTGGCGGCCGCTCAAGGTGAAGACCTGCACGCGACGCGTTTCGATGGCTCGCGCTTGTATGTGGTGACCTTTGGCGTGTATCAAGCGGGGCCGCAGGACTTCACCCAGAGCTACTCCTGGACCTGGGACCCGCGCTGGATTCCGTATGATCCGCTGTTCGTCGTGGACTTGGTTGATCCTGCGAATCCAGTGGTGCGCAGCGAGCTGTCGATTCCCGGCTACTCGACATACATCGAAGTCGATGGTGACCGCCTCATTGCTGTGGGTCGCGAGGATCGCGATGTAGCGGTGTCGCTCTTCGATGTGAGCAACCCAGACGCCGCGACGCAGCTCGCTCGTGTTTATCCCTCCAAGACGCAGAGCCCCAATGAATACGCCTGGTCCGAGGCGGAATGGGAGCATCGTGCGGTGACCTATCTGCGCGATCAGGGCAAGCTCATCGTTCCCGTGCAAGTGTGGTCGGGCGGACAGGCCATCCATTCCACGCAGACAGTGAACGTCACGCAAAACTCGCTCACGCTCGGCCCTGTGGTGAAGATGAAGGATCAAGCACGGCGCGGCACGGTGCTGAAGGGCTACCTCGTCTCCATCTCGGGCAAGGAACTGGCCGTGCATACCGATCCGCCCAATGGCGGTGAATCGACCGAGGCCGCGTGGCTGGAACTCGCATGGCCAGTCGAGCAGATTATCCCGATGGGTGATTACCTCGTGCAGATCGAGAGCAATGCGCCAGGCTTCTCACGCTCGTGGTGGCGCTGGTGGGGCTCGAATTCCTCAGAGCAAAACGTGGTCCGCCTCACCAAGACGAGCGATCCCGATGACGTGCTGGACAGCGTGGCGCTGCCGAATGCCAACGCTGGCATCGTGGCCGCGACAGAGCGCAACGGCACGATCTACGTTGCGCAGCACCAGGCAGCCAACGGCACCACTCCCGCCAAGCTCCACACCTGGATGCTGCGCGTGCAGAACGGCAAGCTGGTCAAGGCGGGCGATGCTGCTGCCGAGGTGCCAGATGTGCGTGGTGCCCCGCTCGTGAACGACACGAAGGACGACGTCGTGTTGAACAACGGCAACTGGGAACTCTACCTCGACATGCAGGCAGTGAAGCCAGTGTGGGTGAGCGATGACAAGCTCGTGTGGTTCGTGCCATGCCGTGAGAGCTTCTGGTGGAACAGGTGGGGCTGGGGCAGTCCGGTTATCATCGGCCAGCCGCTCATGATCACGAATAACCTCCTGCTCCCTGGTAACAGTTTGACGATCAGCAGCGCAAACACCCTGGTGGCAAATACGACGACAACCACCACCGCATCGCCGGAGCCAGCACCTCAGTCTATGACGAAGCGCGAGAAGCTGCCCGTGGCCGTGGTCTTCCCCGTGCAGGTATCCTCCCAGGGCATGGCCGCAGGCTCCGCAGTGCAGGTGCGTCGCGATGACGAAGATCTACCGCTCAATCAGATGGGCGAGCCTTTCGGAGACGCAGGCTACCTGTTCTTCAGTTCGTATCAGATGAAGCAGTGGCGCTACTACCCGATCGTGGTGCTGAACGACAACTCGGACAATGCCTCCGAGCACACCGAGCGTATGGTGAACGGTAAACGCCTTCACAAGACCAACGTGTGCAATCTGCATGTGCTCGACTTCACCAGCAGCCTCGTCCCCGTGGTGCGTGATCCCGTTTCCATCCCTGGATTCGTGCATGGTGTTTCCTCCGTGGATGCGGATGGCGCGTGGCTGATCACCGACAGTCTGGTCGAGCAACGCTATGGGCCATACTTGAAACTGCGCTCCCTTGCCTACGATGGTGTGGAGGCACATCAAGTCGATGTCATCGGCAATGGCGAATACAGCTACGGCATTGTGGCCAAGGACGGGCTGCTGTTCAGCTCAGGCTATGACTGGACCTACAACGAAGCGACTGGTTACTGGAACCGCTACGTGCTCAAGCGCTTCCGCCAACAGCAGACCACAGGCATGCTGGAGCAGCTCGCCGACGAGGTCAGCACCTACGGCTACTTCACCCGGCCCACGATCTCCCATGGCTGCCTGCTCTCCACTGGCTACTACGGGCTGAGCGCATGGAAGATCAATGCCGACGCCACGCTGATCAAGCTGGGTGATCGCACCTGGAACGGCTGGTCAAACCTGACCTCGCACTACATCTATGACCGCGCCGTGCTCAGCGCCGATCAAACCGGCGTATGGATGCCTGCGGCGGACTACGGAGTGGAGTGGCTGCCGTTCACCACGGCAACCTCCAACGTTCCGTAAATCGGCAACAAAAAGCACTGGCGCAGCAAGAGATTCCGCGTATTCCTCTCGCCCGCCAAAACCGGCGCGACGCACGCTTAGCTCAGCGGTAGAGCACTGCTTTCACACGGCAGGGGTCGCAGGTTCGAACCCTGCAGCGTGCACCACCTTTCCAGCCATCAAGGAAAGTATCACCTCCCTTTCAAAGCAAGGCTCAGGGCCACAAACACGACTAGCGCTGGAGACTCACGTTCCCACCCTGACCGGTGTAAGTCTTCACTGCGGGCGAGGAGGTGAGGAAGAAGCCGATGCAGGGGTTCACCGGGTTCTTGTTCACTATCACACCTTGATAGGAGACCTTCGTGCCATCGCTGTGGGTGAAGGTGCCGCTGTAGAGACCGGTCTTGCGGTCGATCTTCATCGTGAAGCCAGCGTCGGTGGAGCCACTGGGCACAATGTCTGCGGAAGTGATCGTGAGTGGCCGTCCTTGGGGGCTGGGATTGAGTGCGCCTGCAGAGAGGGCGAGATTCGCCGCACCACCGACAGGCAAGCCGGGAACAATGCTGGTGCCGGGTGTTACGTTGAGCTTGGCTCCCACGGCGTCCACGATGATGCCCAGCGGCCAGCCAGCGGGGTAGTGCTGACGGTCGAGCACGGGGCAGATCCACACGGAGTTGTAGCCCTGGATGTCGGAGAAGGCATCGCCCGTGATTAGGGAGACATTGCCCGCGAGAAGCCCTTTGTTGCCGTAAAGAGGGGCGAACAAACGCCAGGTGTTCGCTCCAGACAGCGTGCTGGTATTTGTCACTGCCGTGCCATCGGGGAGCGTTCCCACCAGGGTGAGCGCGCCGGTCTTGGTCAGCTTGTAGTAGCCCACGCCGCTGCCCTGCGGGTATTGGTCGGCGGTGTAGCCCGCGTTGGTTCCCTTGGAGAAGGCGATGCTGTAAACGGCGTCTGCATTGTTCGCCCCGAGGAAGCTCGAAGGCACAAGATTCGTGGCACTATAAACCGCGCGGTCAGCCACGATGTCGCACTTGCGATTCGTTCCATCGAGAATGGAAAGTAACCCGGTAATCTGGCCGCTCAGCGGCGGTGTGATGTCGATCTGCAAGGTCACAGTGATCGCGGGTTTATTGGTCCGAGTGATCACGAAGGTCTGACTGCGCGTGGGTCCAAAGCGGGCGATGCCCGAGGCATCGAAAACGCCATTCACCGGCGGCAGCGAGCCGCCATCGAGCTTGAAATTGCCAGTGAAGGTGCCGTTGCTTTGCAGTGTGAAGGTGGCAAAGCCCTCGGTGTCCAGGGCGGAAGGCGTGGGCAGCGTGGCGTTGGGTTTGATCGCGCCATTGTAGATGCCCGTGAGTTGAGAGGTGTAAGGGCTGGTAGCAAAGACGGCACGCAGGGCGAGGCCTTCGCGATGGATGAAGTTGATGACGGGCAATTGCAAGCTCACCGCACTCAGGCCGATCTGCGCAGGCGTGTGCGAGCTGAGAATGCTCCAGCTGACAAACATGGACCCCGCCCCGGACACGGCAGTGAGCGAGTAGGGCTTGCCCACCTCGCGATACGACTTCGGAGTGAATCCAGCGGGTGTGACGGAGCCTGTGCCGCTCGCATTGACGAGCAAGGGACGCAGCACCTTGAAGGTGCGCACCGCGGTGATCGGTGATGGATGTAACGTCGGGTCGAGACTTCGAACGGTGAAGGAGTTCACTCCCGTCATCGGCGTCACGGTCGCTCTCCAAACAGTGCTGGGAGCCAGGTCTGACACCAGCACGGCACCTACCGCTGGTGGCGGCGGGGCACCCACGGGCCCAGCAAGACTCACGTTCACTCCGTAAACCGACTTGTTATCCGTGGCTGTCCCAGTGATCTGGATGGTGCCACCGACATCCACGCCGATCTCTGCATTCGGAGCGGGAGACGTGACCACGGGCAAAGCCGGATTGGTGGTGTCACTCGAATTGGTGGACGGATCTATGATGACCAGCGTCGCCGTCGCAGGCGAACCAAGTGCTGCGCCCAACGATGGAGATCCCAGTTTGACGATGACCGTTTCATTCGCTTCCACCAGGCTGTCTGAGGTGGTGGCAATGGAGATGGTGGCCGTATCCTGGCCATCGCCGAAGAGCACATTCGATGCCGCCGTGTCTGGGCGGGCGGTGAAGTCCGTGGTGCTCGCAGTGCCGTTCTGAGTGAAAACGCGGACGCTGGCGGTGCCTTCGCTGCCGCCGAGGCGCTTGATCGTGATCGTGGCAGTGCCGCCCTCGCCACCATCGCCGAAGGCTGTGGAACCGAACAGAAAGGTGCCGCCAAGTTGCGTCTCGAAGGCTCCAAGGTCCGGCACGTCCACGATGCGGAAGCCGCGTTGGTCGCTGGTGATCGCGGAGCCTCCGCCTGCATTCAGTGCCGGGCTGCCTGCTGAGAGGGCAAAGGTTTTTGTGGGGCCGCCGTTGTTGGCCAGCGGCAAGAGCAAGGGATCGGAGGTGCTTCGATTCCCAGGATTGGTTACAGTGACAACATTGACGAAGTTCGGCACGATGCTCTGTCCGGTGAAGGTCAGAGAGCTGTAGTTGACCACGTCCCCGGTGCCCGGATTCAAGAAGGAGGAGTTCCCGGTAAGGATGCTGCGGTCCAGCGTGAGCGCACCATTGTTGCGAATGCCTCCGCCGAAGCCTGCGGCTGAGTTACCAGAGAAAGTGCAGTGCGTTGCGGTGAAAGTGCCTTCATTGAATACCGCACCTCCTTCGGACGAGGTGGAGCCGGAGGCCGCATTGCCTGCTAGCGTGCATTGGGTCAGCACGGTGGTGCCCGCGTTGTGGATGGCACCGCCCGTCGTGGCGGTGCTTGATATGGAATTGCCCGAGAGTGTGCAGCGCTCCAGGGTGAGTGTGCTACTGGCGTGGGTGTGGATCGCTCCCCCGTTTCCATTGGCTTGGGCTCCCGCTCCATTGCCACCCGTGAGCGTCATCGCACGCAGGGTGAGCTTCTTCCCCGAAGCGACATCAAACAGTCGCGTGTAGCCACTGCCGTCGATGGAGATCCCGGCGGGGAGACTGCTCGCATCAATGGTTACCGCATCGTTCCCGTTGATCACGATTTCACTGCCCAGCGTGATGGTCTTGCCATTGAGCGCCGGCGCAAACTGAACGGTGCGATTGGCGCCAGCCAGCGAGTCGGCAGCCTTGATGGTCGCGCGCAGCGAGCCAGGGCCGTCGTCGTTGGTGTTCGTGACCAGAAACGAGTCGGAGATAAAGACCTTGATGTCTGCGGGTGTGCCCAGGGAAGGTGATACCAGCCGCAGGTTAAAGACCTCGGACGCAGGCCCCTCAACGACGGAGTCCAGCAAGGGGTAAACGAGCACCACCTTGCTGGTTTCCCCATCGGCGAAAACCACCTCCGACTCTGGTGAATCGGGCCGCACCGTGTAGTCGGACGTGCCCGCCGTGCCGCTCACAGTGATGAGCCGCACTCGTGCGCTTCCTCTGAAGTTCCCCTTCCGAAGAATGAGGCATTCGATGGGTCTGCCTTCCGTCGCCGTGTAGCCATCATGGAAGAACGAAAAAGTGCTGGATGCCTCCACCTCAAAAGCCCCGCTGTCCGCCACGCCAAAGATGCTGACTCCGCGCTGATCTGCCGTGCTGATGGAACCTGCCGCACGATCCAGCGCCGGACTGCCGGGCAGAAGCGCATGCGTCATCGTGGGGCCGCCATTGTTAGCGAGAGCGGCGAGCAGCGGTGTGCTGTTGGTTACATCTCCCGAGAGACCGAAATCTCCCAGGGCATTGCCCGTGCCAATCACGTTGCCGCCCGCGCTGGTGAAGCTGTTGTTGAAAGAAACAAGCACGTAGTCCACATCACTGTTCGTGTTCCCGGCGACGATGCTTTTCTCCACGATGGTCTCGGTGGCAGCATCGCCAGACGAAGCGATGCCGCTGCCATTCCCCGCTGGGGCGGTGTTGCTGGACACAGTGCAATGCACCATCGTGGTGGTGCCGTTGTAGTTCATGAGACCTCCCCCGTAGTCACCTGTCGCAGTGTTCCCTGACAAGGTGCAGTGATCGAGGTGCGTGCGGATGGCGCCGCCATTCGTCGGAGTATAAGAATAGACGGCACCACCTCGCAGCGAGGCCGTGTTGCCGAAAAACGTGCATCGTCTGAGCGTTAGAGCCCCACCAGTCGAGACGGACGTGTCGTAGTTCATGATGGCCCCGCCATAGGTGGCGGAATTGGCGGTGAACATACAATCGGTCACTGTGACGACTGTTCCCACATTCATGAGCACCGCGCCGCCATAGCCGTCATTGGCGGCTCCATTGCCATTCGCCTGAGTCAGCATGAGCCGCCTCAGATTCAGGATGCCCCCAGAGGACACACGGAGAAGCCTGGTGGCGTTGTTGCCACTGAGGGTCAGGCTGCCGATGGAGGTGGCATCCACCGTGACGCCACCCGTGTCGGTGACGATGATCTCACTGCCGAAGGTGATCGTTTTCACGGCCAGCGCCGGAGCAAAGCTGATCGCACTCGCCCCTGAGGCGGCAGCGGCATCCCGCAAGGCCTCGCGCAGCGACACCTGAGCACCAGAGGGCGTGTTGAACTCGTCGAGCGCCGTCGTCACCATGATCGCATCCTGGATCGTGACGGTCGCCGTGGCGGGTGCTCCCAAAGTGGCACCAGAGGGCATGGGATTGCTCAGCGCGACGGTGAAGCTGTGAGCGCCCTCTGTCAGCGCATCCGCCGTGATGATGATGGGCACCGTCTTCACCGTCTCGCCTTCCAGGAAGGTCACATCCGAGGCCGTGGTATTGGCCCGCTCAGCGAAGTCGGCCACGGTCGCCGTGCCCGCCGTGGTGACGAGCCGCACCGTGACGGTGCCCGTGGGATTACCCAGGCGCTGAATCCCGATCTCGGCGGCTCCCCCTTCATTGGCCGCATAAGTCGCTGCGCTCAGCGAGAAGGTCCCACCCGCCTGCACCTCAAAGGCCCCAATGTCCGGCGTGCCCACGACTGGGAACCCGCGCTGATCCGTGGTGATGGTGGAGCCGACCGCCGCATTGCGCGCTGGGCTGTTGCTGGCGATGACCATGGTCTGCGTGGGGCCGCCGTTGCTGGCCAGCCCAGAGAGACCAGGATCGGCATTGATGGGAGGAGGGCCGGAGATGGTGCCGCCGACATTGGCGACTACCTGAACGATGTTGGCACCGCTATAGGTGAGGATGCTGGCAGTGAGAAATATGTCGGCATTGCTTGGCGTGGGCGCCGTGTTACCGGCGACGATCGAGTTGTTCAGGGTGAGCGTGCCTTGGTTGTAGATGCCACCGCCGAATCCCGCACTATTGCCCGAAACGGTGCATTGAATGAGGGTCATAACCGACCCTGTCCGATTCCAGATACCCCCTCCTCCACCAACCGGCGAAGCGTTGTTGCCGCTGAGAGTGCAGTTCGTGAGCGCCATGGTGCCGCCATCACTTTGGATGGCGGAACCAGAGCCGGAGTTGTTGCCGTTGCTGGTGAAGGTGCAGGCCGTGATGGCGGTGGTGCCGATATTGAAGAGGGCTCCTCCGTCGCCACTGCCACTTCCATTCTTGAGGGTGAGCGACCTGAGTGCGAGCAGGCCGCTGCTGCCCACATTGAAGATGCGGGAGGTGTTCGCGCCGTTGAGAATGAAGCCGTTGCTGAGGGCACCGGCATCGATGACCACGCCGCCGCTGTCATTGACACTGATTTGTCCGGCGGTCAGCGTGAGTGTCGCGCCATTGAGCCCAGCGGCAAAGGTGATGACATTGAACGCCAGAGTTCCCGCCGCCGTGGTGAGCGCGGTGCGCAAGGAACCCGCGACGTTATCGGCAGCGGTGGTCACCACGATGGGCGTGGCGGCGCTGATGGTGAAGTCATCCACGAGGAGGGTGGAGTCGGACGTGGTTCGGTTGCTGATCTCCAGCGCCGCTGTGGCAGTCGTAGCTTGGAACAAGGCGTTGACGACTCTGTAAACGCCCGCCGGGGCTGCAAAGGACATCGCCGCGCCGCCATCGACCTTGTAAGTGGCTCCCACAAGGGACGTAGCGCTGCGGCTGTTCGCCCGAAACTGCACTCGATACCAAGTGCCTGCCGTGAGGCCCGTGATCGTGGTGCTCAGGGTCGTCGTGCCCCCCGTGCTCTGAATGAAAGCCACCCGCGTGCCATTCGGAATGCTGCCATTGTCGGCGAAGGGCGAGAAATTCGTCCCTGGATTCAATCCGCAGCGAGCCGGATCATTGGTGGTCCAGCCAATGATGGGCGAGTTGCCGTTGATGTAGCCTGGGAAGTTGGTGGGCGTGGCGTTGAGTTCGAAGCTCGGGTTCAGAATCGTCGGTGCGGCTGACAGGGTGAACTGAACACCCAAGGCAAGGACAACCAGCAAGCATGAGGAAAGACGTTGCGACTTCATAAGCGTGACAAGCTAACGATTAACAAGAGACCACCAAGCAGCAGCGAGTCGCAGCGGTCTGCGAGCCAGTGAGGGCGAAATTTCAGCCCGAGAGTATCAGATCGTTCAGGCGTGACAATCGAGGATTGTTAAGACGCGACACCGACGTTGAGATGCAAGGCCTCACCCATACTTTTCCCCCATGCCTCCCCTCACCCGACGCGCCTTCCTACACCACGGCAGCCTTTGCCTGGCCAGCGCCAGTGCGGCCCACTTGCTCGCCGCCGAATCGACTGCACGTCCGCTGTTCCGTGTCGGCCTCATGACGGATCTGCATTACGCGGACAAGGCACCGACGAAGACACGGTTCTATCGCGAGGCACTGGGCAAACTCGATGAAGCCGTGGATCACTTTAACAAGGAGAAGCCCGCCTTCGTCATCGAACTCGGCGACTTCATCGACAAAGCCGCAACCATGGAACAAGAACTCGAGTGGCTGGGCACCATCGAGAAGCGCTTCGCTCGTCTTTCGATGCCGAGGCACTACGTGCTGGGCAATCACTGCGTGACCACGCTGACGAAGGAAGAATTCGCCGCACACACGGGCATGTCGAAGACGCCGCACTATGCCTTCGAGGAAGCGGGCGTGACCTTCCTCGTGCTCGATGCTTGCTATCGCGAGGATGGCGTGGCGTATGGGCGGGAGAACTTCGATTGGAAGGACACCTTCATCCCCCAGGCGGAACTCGACTGGCTGCAAGCACAGCTCACGAGCACGAAGGGACCCGTGGTGGTCTTTGCGCATCAACGGCTCGACGAAAGTGCGCCGCACATGGTGAAGAACGCGAGCGCGGTGCGTGCCGTGCTGGAGAAATCGGGCAAGGTGCTCGCCGTCTTCCAAGGGCACTCGCACAAGAACGACTACCAGCAGATCGCTGGCATCCATTACTGCACACTCGTTGCCATGGTGGAAGGCAGCGGGATCGAGAACAGCGGCTACACCTTGCTCGATGTGATGCCGGATCACTCCCTGCGGCTGCACGGCTTTCGTCGTCAGATGAATCGCGAACTTCCTCATTAAGCCTGACTCATGCGCATCCTCTTGCTTCTACTTTTATGCAGCGTGGCGGCTGCTGCTGACCTGCAACACACCGAACTGCGTCGCTTCAAAGCCGCTGAAGCCAATCAAGGTGTCGCGGTCGATGCGCAGCACTTCTATGCGATCACGAACCATGTGATCGGCAAGTATCGCAAAGACAACGGCGAGCGTGTGGCTGGCTGGGAAGGTGCGAAGGATGGTCGCATCAAGCATCTCAACGCAGGCATCGTGCTCGATGGCAAACTCTACTGCGCGCATTCGAACTTCCCCGCGCTGCCGGAGGAAAGCTCGGTGGAGATTTGGGACACCGCGACGATGCAGCCAGTGGACAAGCATGTGTTCGAGAAACCAACGGGTTCGCTCACCTGGGTTGATCGCAAGGACGGCGCGTGGTTCGCGTGCTTCGCGCACTACAAGCAGACCAGCGATCCCGCGAAGTCGTGCGTGGTGAAGTTCAATGATCAATGGCAGGAGCAAGCGCGCTGGTCGTTTCCGATCAAGCTGATTGAGCGCTTCGCGGGCATGAGCAGCTCCGGCGGATCATTCGGGCCAGGCGGTCATCTGTTTGTCACCGGGCATGACGCGAAGGAGCTGTATGTGCTCGACGTGCCCGCGAGTAGTGGTGAATTGCAATGGCTCAGCACGATTCCAATCAGCGCAGCCGGACAAGCCTTTGCCTGGGATCGTGGTGAAGATGGTGTTCTCTATTCGATTCAGAGGAAGACCAAGGAGGTCATCGTCTCGCGCATCGGCGCAGGGCCTGCCTTCGAGGCCTTGTTCGATGGCAAGACCTTCACCGGCTGGGAGCAGAGCGGCAACTGGGTGATCGAAGACGGCGCGTTCTATCGCAAGGCCAAGGGCGGCTCACTGACTTACACCGTGAAGCCAATTCCAGATGATTTCGAGCTGCGCTTCGAGTGGAAGGTGAGCAAGGGCTGCAATAGCGGCGTGTATTACCGGCCTGCGCAATACGAGTATCAAGTGCTCGACAACGTGAACAGCCCGTATGGCGAAAACCCTCGCCAAGCGGCTGCATCGCTGTTCTTCTGCATGGCTCCATCAAAGGATGCGACCCGACCTTTGGTCGAATGGAACGAAGGCCGCGTGATGTGCAAAGGCACGGTCATTCAGCACTGGCTCAATGGCGAGAAAGTGATCGACTTCGACTACACCGATCCGAAGTGGGCAAAGGAAGTCGAGCTACTGCGCATCCGTGGTGCCGACCTGAATGCACGCGGTGGCAAGCTCTGGCTGCAAGACCACGGTCAGGACGTGTGGTTCCGCCACCTCCAGCTCCGCACGATCCCGGCAGACGAGCCACTCGCGCGCTCCGAGTTCACACCGATGCCGATCCCGCCCGCTGCCCTAGCCAAGGAAAACGAGCGAGTGAAGAAGATGCTGGAGGCGAAGAAGAAGTGACTTGGCGAAAGCCCGGACGCTGCGCCTCGTTCTCCCCTCGCATGATTCGTCTCTTCGCCAGCCTCCTCGCACTCACCTGGATCACATCGTCAGCCGCCGCCGACCGGCCCAATATTCTCTTCGCCATCGCCGATGATTGGGGTCCTCACGCGGGAGCCTATGGCACGCCCTGGGTGAAGACGCCCCACTTTGATCGCGTGGCCAAGGACGGCTTGCTCTTCAAGAACGCCTACACCCCGAACGCGAAGTGCGCCCCCTCGCGCGCCTGCATCCTCACGGGCCGCAACTCCTGGCAACTCAAGGCAGCCGCGAATCACATCTGCTACTTCCCGCCCGAGTTCAAAGGCTGGGGCGAGGCTCTCGCAGAGAAAGGCTGGACCGTGGGCCACACGACCAAGGGCTGGGGACCCGGCGTCGCGAAGGACGCGAATGGCAAGCCCCGCGAGATGACCGGCAAGGCCTGGAACAAACGCAAGGCAAAGCCACCCACGAGCGAGATCGGCCTCAACGACTACGCCGCTAATTTCACCGACTTCCTTGATGCAGCACCCGCTGACAAGCCCTGGGCCTTCTGGTGCGGCGCGATCGAACCGCATCGCGGTTATGAGTTTGGCAGCGGCGTGAAGAAGGGCGGCAAGAAACTCTCCGACATCGACCAAGTGCCCGCCTATTGGCCCGACAACGACGTCATTCGCAACGACATGCTCGACTACGCCTTCGAGGTGGAATACTTCGATTCGCATGTGGGACGCATGCTGGCCGATCTGGAGAAACGCGGCCTTCTGGACAACACGCTCATCGTTGTCACCGCCGATCACGGCATGCCCTTCCCACGCAGCAAAGGTAATTCCAATGCCATGGCCAATCATGTGCCCCTGGCCGTGATGTGGAAGAAAGGCATCACCGCCGCAGGCCGGGTGATCACGGATTTCATCAGCTTCGTGGATCTCGCGCCCACCTTTATGGACGTGGCCCAGATCCCTTGGAAAGAAACGGGCATGGCCGAGTCACCAGGACGCAGCCTAACAGACTTGTTCGCGAACAAGCCCGTCCACACTCGCGATCATGTGCTCATCGGACGCGAACGCACCGATGTGGGCAGGCCCAATGACTGGGGCTATCCCATCCGCGGGATCATTACCCACAGCAGCATCTTCATCGAGAACTTCGAGCCCTCGCGCTGGCCCGGCGGCAATCCCGAGACCGGCTACATGGACTGCGATGCCGGCGCGACAAAGACCTTCATCCTGGAAGCCCATCGCAAGAACCCTGCGGACCCCTTTTGGCACCACTGCTTCGGCAAGCGTCCCGCGCTGGAGTTCTACGATCTAAAGCAGGACCCCGACTTCGTGCAGAACCTCGCCTCCGATCCGCGCGCTCCGACTCTGCGCACCCAGCTCCACGCCGAACTCAAAGCCCAGGGCGATCCCCGCATGGACGGCCGGGGCGACCTCTTCGACAAGTATGAGCACGCCACCAAACCAAACGTCGGTTTTTATGAGAAGTTCATGCGCGGCGAACCCATGAAGGCGACCTGGATCGACCAGACCGACATCGAGCCCAAGGTGCTGCCCTAGCCATCACAGCCCCCCTGTCCACTGCTCACCGGTCATACGATGGGAGACCCTTTGCACCCTGGGGGGCAGGCGGGGAGAGTGGGCGGGCGGATGCGGATTAGCGCCGGGGGGCCGTGGTGAGGGGCGTCACGGGATCGGGCACGCGGCGGCCTTGCAGCTCATTGAGGCGCACGGTAGGGAGGTGGGGAAGGACGTGCTTGGCGAACAGGTCGCACTCGTCGAGGTGGGGGTAACCGCTGAGCACGAAGGCTCTCATGCCCATGTCCATGTAGCGGTTCAGCTTGGCCAGCACCTGATCGGGATCTCCTACGATGGCGCTGGCGCAGCCGCTGCGGGCGAGGCCGATGCCGGACCACAGGTGGTCCTCGATGTAGAGGTCCTTGCTCTGAGCGCGTAGTTCGTCCTGGCGTTTCACCCCGTAGCTCTGGGAGTCCTGGGAGCGGGCCTTGATCTCGGCACCTTTGGCAAGGTCGAGGCGTGAGATGAGGCGGTCGGCAGCGGCACGGGCTTCGGCTTCGGTTTCGCGGACGATGACGTGGGAGCGGAACCCGAAGTCGATCTGCCGACCGTAGGCGGCGGCTTTGTCGGACATGGTCTTCATCGTCTCGGCGATTCGGTCCTCGGTCTCGGGCCACATGAGGAAGACGTCGCAATGCTTGGCACAGAGGTCCTGCGCGGCGGGTGAGATGCCGCCGAAATACATCAGGGGCCCGCCGTTCTGCTGGTAGGGCTTGGCGGGTTCGGTGGTGGGCAGGCTGATCTTGTAGAATTCGCCCTGCCACTCGAAGGGGCCGTCGGTGCGCCAGAGGCCCTGGATGATCTGGATGATCTCGCTGGCACGGGCGTAGCGGACCTCATTGGTCTCCTTGGCTCCCGGCATGTCGGAGGAGATGATGTTGATGCAGAGCCGCCCCTTGGCGATGTGATCCACGGTGGCGAGGGCGCGGGCGAGCATGGGGGGCCAGACCTCGCCCATGCGGAGGGCGACGAGTTGATTGATCTGCTGTGTCTGCGGGGCCATGGCGGCGGCAAAGGCGAGGGCGTCCTGCCCGGCGATCCAGCCGGAGGGCAGGAGAATGTTCTGGTAGCCGAGGGCATCGGCCTTGCGGACGATGTCGCCACAGTGCTCGTAGTTGCTGCGCAGCGCGCCATCGGGCACTCCGAGGAACTCATAATCATCGCTGCAGATGGCAGAGAACCAGGCGACTTCGCATTGGCGTGCAGGCGTGCGGATGGGTGGGGCGGAGGGTGTGCTCATGGCAGGCAACAACTAACGCGGATCACGCACGATCCTTCACCGAATACGCCCGCACCTCTGCCTGCGAGCGTGCCGATCTTGGCCCGCTCATCGGGGCACGCCCCTGCCCTGCGGCGCGTTGACCTCCGGCACATCGGCCAAAGACTCGCCAGCGGCCCTGCGTAGTGAAGCGCCCCGCATGAGTATCAAACCTCTCCTCGCCACCGCCGCGCTGCTCTCGTCCTCCTTGTTCGCCGTCGATAAGGACCACCACACCATCCTCATTAGCATCGATGGCTTCCCCGCATGGCTTTGGAAGGAACCGGCGCTCGCCGTGCCGAACCTGCGCAAGCTGGCCGCTGAGGGCGCGCAGACGGAGGCGATGACGGTCTCGAATCCGTCCATCACCTGGATCAATCACACCACGCTGGTGACGGGCGTCTCGCCACGGAAGCATGGCGTCCTTTTCAATGGCTTGCTGATGCGTCAGCCCGATGGCAAGCCGCCGAAGATCGAGCAGTGGGTGGACAAGACGAAGCTCGTCTTTGTCCCCACTCTCTACGACATCGCTCACGAAGCTGGGCTCACGACAGCCGAGTCCGACTGGGTGGCGGTGACTCGTGCGAAGACCATCAACTGGAGCTTTCCCGAACTCCCCAGCCTGGAGGACAAGCTGGTGCAGGAGATGATCGCCGATGGTGCCTTCAGCGCGGAGAAGGTGAGCTGGATGCAACTGGGCCCTGGCCGCAAGAACGTCGCGTGGCTGGATGAGTCGTGGACTCGCGCGGCGCAATACATCTTCACCAAGCACAAGCCCAACCTGCTCATGTATCACATCCTCAACACCGATGCGACGCACCACACGTATGGTCCGGGCTCGATGGCGAGCTTCACCGCTCTCGCCTATGCCGACCGCCTCGTGGGCGACCTGATCAAGACGGTCGATGACAGCGGCCTGCGTGATAAGACAACGATCTTCGTCGCCACGGATCACGGCTTTAAGAAGGTGAACAAGATCATCCTGCCCAACGTGGTGCTCAAGAAAGCGGGCTACGCCATGGGCCTCGGTCCCTCGATCACGAAGTGCGATGCCGCTGCGATGGCTCAGGGCGGCATGTGTTTCATCTATGTCACCGATCCCGCCCGCAAGGCGGAGCTGCTGCCGAAGCTGAAGGAACTCTTCACGCAGACCGAAGGCGTCGAGCGAGTCATCGACGGCAATGATGGCCCCACGCTCGGGATGCCCACGCCTGCGGAGAATCCAGGCATGGGCGACCTCGTGCTCTATCCGAAGGCTGGCTATGCCTTCAAGCCTGACGCTGCTGGCGATGCCGTCGTCACGCCCGCCGTGAACTACGGTGGCACGCACGGCTACTTCAATGGCGACCCCGAACTGGACGGCATCTTCATTGCGAATGGTCGTGGCATTCGAAAAGGCGTGGTGCTGCCACGCATGGCGAATCTCGATGTGGCACCCACGATGGCTCGCCTGATGGGCCTCACCTTGCCTTCCCCGGAAGGTCGGGTGCTCGAAGAGATTCTCGAACCCAAACCCTGATCACCATGCGTCGCTTTGTTCTTCTCTCGCTGCTCCATGCGTCCCTCGTCGCGGCTCCGATCAAGCGTATCTGGCTCAGCCACGCCACCAACGATCCGAGCAAGCTGATGGTGAACTGGGAGACCGCGACGGCCTCCGATTCCATCGTGGAGTTTGGATTGGATGCGAGTTGCAGCACCCGCGTCGCCAACGATGAGCGCGTGACCTTGCACCATGTGGAGATCCCGCTCGCGGCCAAGGACTCGACTTATCACTATCGTGTCCGCAGCGGCGACGATGTGTCGAGCGTCGCCACCTTCAAAGCGTATCCCACTCAAGAGCTGCGAGTGGCCGTCGTGGGCGACTGGGGCTACTCGAAGAGCGAGGACCTCAGTGCGCTGGTGAAGGATGATCCGCACCTGCTGCTCACCGTGGGTGACAACGTCGCAAGCCTTCATGAAAAGGGTCGCGAAGGCACGAAGGCCTTCAGTGCGCTAATCGACCGGCAGCCTGCCTTGTTTCGCTCCGTGCCCTTCATGCCCATCCTCGGCAATCATGATCGCGAGATCACGCCGCGTGGTCCCAAGCCCCCCGAGCACGCCGTCTATGATGTGGAGGCCAGGGCTTATCGCGAGTTCTTCGCTCTGCCGGATGACGAGTGGAAGTGGCGCTTCGACCTCCCGGACTTTGGTCTGCGCTTCCTCGCGCTCGATGCCAGCCACACCAAGGACCAAGGCACCACCTGGCAAACGAATCATCCCATCCATGGCGGCTCCGAACAGTGGCAATGGTATGCCCGCGAGGTAGCGAAGACGGACTGGCCCTTTGTCATCACTTTGAACAACGAGCAAAACTCTCTGATGCGTGGCTACGAGAAGGGTGTGTGGTTGCCGCTCTTCCGTCAATCGAGTGCGGTGATCACGGGCTACGGCTACTTCGCTGAGCGAGCCGATGTCGATGGACAGCCCTTCTTCAACACCTGCCTCAAAGGCGACGGCGATCCCTACAAGGACCCGAAGTCGAAGTTCTTCGCCCGCGAGCACAACTACCTCCTGCTCACCTTCAAAGCGGGAGCCGACACGATGGTCGCACAGTTCAAGAACCTCCAGGGTGCCGTGCTCGACACCCACTCGATCTCGCGCCGAAACTGACGCGATGCCGGTGCTTACTTCTTCTCCAGCGACATCAGCTCGATGTTCTTGAACCACACCGGCTGCCCCTCCGCCTGAAGTGCGATGTGGCCAAAGCCGAGCATGAGATTGCCTCCGGCCTCGATCTGATCGGTGGCGGGTGCGTTGTCGTTCTTCGAGTCGAGTTGCGGGCGCTGATAGCGCAGCACCTCCACGCCATTCACACGATGGATGATCTCCTCATTGCCACGCACTTCGGCTTCCACCTTCACCCACTGATCTGCGGGAAACGTGGGAGCGCTGGACTTGACGATGTGCTTGATGACGAGCTGCCCATCCATCTCCACGTGCGTGCCGGGTGAGCAGAGATTGCCCGTCTGCCGCTGGCCTTTGCCTTCATCGGCGAGGAACTGCATCTCCAGGCTTGCCGGGAATCCCTGATCAAATCTCATGCTCTGAGGCGGTTGCGCATGGAGCATGATGCCGCTGTTGAGGTTCACATACTTGGGGGCATCAGCGATCATCTGACCGACGAAGCGATACTCCAGGCGCACGATGTAGTGGGAGTAGGCGAGGTTGGTGAAGAGGTGGCCGAACTGCCCGTCGAACTTGTCGTAGCCATCGTAGCTGACCTTGAGGATGCCATCTTCGACACGGAATGTGTTGGCGAAGTTCTCGCCCAGCGGACGCTTGGCGATCTTGATCGTCCAGCCGCTCAAGTCCTTCCCATTGAACAAAGGAACCCAGGAGCCTTTCGTTTCTTGTGCGGAAACAGGGACGGCGAAGCCAAGGCAAAGTCCGGTGACAACAACGGCGGCGGCAAGTCGAAGAGCTGAGTGCATGAGGCTCACCTTGGCGGGTTGAGCGCCGATGCCAATCAGAAGATCACGGTGCATCCTGAATAGCCTTGTGTGCGAGACCGGAAGGAAGTTGCATGAGCATCCACCGTTTCATCGCCCCATGAGAGTCCTGCTCGCCTTCCTTCTGTCCTTCATCGCTCTGCCCTCCATCGCCGCCGATAAACCCAATATCGTCGTCATCCTCGTGGATGACATGGGCTTCTCGGACATCGGCTGCTACGGCTCGGAGATCGCCACGCCGAACCTGGATGCGCTGGCCACGAATGGACTACGCTTCACGCAGTTCTACAACACCGCCCGCTGCTGCCCTACGCGTGCCAGCTTGCTCACGGGACTCTATCCGCATCAGGCCGGTGTGGGCCACATGACCGATGACAAGGGCGTGCCCGGCTACGCTGGCAGGCTGAATGATTCGTGCGTCACCATCGCGGAGGTGCTCAAGCCAGCCGGCTATTTCACCGCGATGAGTGGCAAGTGGCATGTGGGCCAGAACTACGGCGTCACACCATGGGGTCGCGGCTTTGACCGCAGTCTCAATGCCGCAGCGGGAGGCTTTTACTTCCCCGAGTCCGGCAAGGCGAAGCTCTTCCTCAATGGCGAGGAGATCGCGAACAACGATCCACGCCTGCCCCAAAACTGGTATTCCACCGACCTGTGGACCACCTTCGGATTGAAGTTCATCGACGAGGCCCTCGCTGCAAAGAAACCGTTCTACCTGCACCTTTGTCACAATGCGCCGCACTTCCCGTTGCAAGCTCCCGCTGAGGAGATCGAGAAGTTCAAAGGCAAATACCAGATCGGCTGGGGTGCCACTCGTGATCGACGCTACGCGAAGATGATCGAACTCGGCATCATTGATCCGAAGTGGGCCAAGTCCCCTCGCCCGCCCGCCGTGCAACCCTGGGCCGAGGTGCCACAGGAGGAGAAGGATCGCTTCGATCATCTCATGGCTGTGTATGCTGCGGTCGTGCATCGCATGGACAAGGCCATCGGCGATCTCGTCAGCGCACTGAAGCAACGAGGCGTGCTCGACAACACGCTGATCCTTTTCATGAGCGACAATGGTGGCAACGCCGAGGCCGGGCCGAAGGGGCGCACCGTCGGTGATCCCACGAAAGCCAACTCCGATTGGTTCTGCGGCGAGAGCTGGGCCTTTGCGGAGAACACACCGTTCCGCCTGTTCAAGCACTACAACCACGAAGGCGGCATCTCCACTCCCCTCATCGCGCACTGGCCACAGGGCATCGCTGCGAAGAACGAACTGCGCCGCCAGCCCGGCCACCTCATCGACATCATGGCCACCTGCGTCGATGTCAGCGGAGCGACCTATCCAGCCCAGTTCAAGGGCAAGCCGGTGCTGCCGATGGAAGGTCGCAGCCTTGTTCCCGCCTTCAACAACGAGCCCATCGCTCGCGAGGCACTCTTCTGGGAGCACGAAGGCAATGCAGCGATTCGCGTTGGCGACATGAAACTTGTTCGGAAAGGTCGAGTGGGCACCTGGGAACTCTACGACCTCAAAACAGATCGCACGGAGCTGCACAACCTCGCTGCCGAACAGCCCGACAAAGCCAAAGCACTGGCCGATCAGTGGGAAGCCTGGGCCACTCGCGCTCACGTCAAACCCTACCCCGGCAATTACGATCTCAACGGCGGCGGCAAGAAGAAGGGCAAAGGCAAAAAGAAAGCCAAGTGATCCCATGAGACTGCTTCTTCTGCTTGCTGCACTTCTGCCCGGATGGCTCACCGCAGCCCAGCCCAATGTGCTGCTCATCCTCGTGGATGATCTCAAGCCAGCGCTCGGCTGCTATGGCGATGCGGCAGCGAAAACGCCCCACATTGATCGTCTTGCGTCCCGAGGGATGAGGTTCGATTTGGCTTACTGCAATCAGGCCGTCTGCGCGCCCTCGCGTTTCACCCTGATGCTCGGGTCGCACTCCACCACCACGGGGCTCTATGGCCTGGGCAGTCAGCTTCGACGTCGATGGCCTGAGGCGGTGACGATGCCGCAGTATTTCGCGAAGCATGGATGGCACACCGAGTCGCTGGGCAAGGTCTTCCACATGGGCCATGGCAATGAAGGCGATCCACAATCCTTCAGCGTGCCGCATTTCAAAGACAAGGTGATCGAGTATCTCGACCCCGCGAGCACTCAAGGCGGACAGCTCACTCGCGAAGAAGCCTTGTTCACGAATCAGAAGCTCGATCAGATTCGCACCCTTCCTCGCGGTGCCGCCTTTGAATCGCCCGATGCCAAGGATGAGGACTATGCCGACGGACGTGTGGCAGCAGAGACCATCCAACGCCTTCGCTCGGCCACGAAGCCCTTCTTCATCGCCGCCGGATTCGTTCGACCTCACCTGCCCTTCTGTGCGCCCAAACGATACTGGGACATGCACGATCCATCCAAGCTGCCGATGCCTGCGCACGAGCTGCTGCCCGAAGGATCACCACGCGTCGCCCAGAAACGCGGTGGCGAAATCGCTGCTTATGCACCCGTGCCTGAGGGTGATGTGGCCTTCTCACCCGACCTCAAA
>CAUJJC010000122.1 GCA_963204975.1 Verrucomicrobiota bacterium
GTGGCGTCTTGAGAAAACAGCGACGGCGAGGAATCTAGTCCGCACCGCTGGGATCGGAGTCAGCACTGGCAGCTTCGGCAGCGTCCGAGGCGGCAGCTTCCTCTTCATCCGTAGGCAGAGGATTCTCGTCCACGGCTGGAGCTTCAGCGGCCTCAGGGCTGGGGGCCACTTCGGCAACACTTTCCTCGGCGGGTGCTTCCACGTCAGCTTGCGGTTCTTCGGCTGTAGGTGCCTCAGATGCCTCGGCTTCGACTGCCTGATCATCGCCGCCTGAATCTGCGCTAGCGGCGTCAGCCTTGGCTCCAGGGGCATGTTGTGGTGGCTCGCCCTGCACGCCCAGGAAGAGAACTCCATCGCTGTAGGAGATGACGTAGCCTTCGTGGATCAGCCAGTGGAGGTCCACGATGAGGCCCTTCTGCTCCTCAGTGAGCTGCTTGGGTTGCTCTTCGGCCCCAGGCTCGACAGGGGCAGCAGGTGCAGAGGGCGCGAGTTCGGAAAGGAGTTTGGCGCTGGCGATGCCGGGCTCCGCTTTGATCCGCTCCACGATGGTGGAGATGCGCGGGCTGAGCACGATGCCGGGCTCGATGGGCCGTGGCTTGACACGGCTGACGAACATCTTGCCACCGCGGCGCTTGAAGAGCTTCAAGCCGCGACGATCCAAGCCATGGGCAATCTTTTGCGACAGTTCGAAGAGGTGCTTCTTAGCATCCTCGATGTGACGCCGAAGCAGGCGGCCAAGACCGGGCGAGAGCTGCTCGCGCTTGGCTGTGGCATGAACGATGGCCTCACGGGTTTCCACCACGGCATCCTCGGAATGAACGCGACGGAAGTGGGCTTCGAATTCGCTTCTGAGGGTGAAACTGACAGGCTCCTGGCCTTCCACAGGCTCGCCTTTCAACCACGTCCACTTCGTCCCCTTCCGCTGCTGTTCCTTCCACTTCTCGATGAGTTCAGGCGAGTTCTCGACGCGAACGCGGCGGCGATATTCCTCAAAGGGCAGGTTGGCAAACCGCTCAGTGTGCAAGCGCTTGAGTGTTGTCTGATAGCTGTGATGGCTGGTGGGGCCGAGGATCTCGCCGCTCATGCCGCAGACGCCCACGCTGGTGAAGACGCCCTTAGGTTCTTCGAGTTCGACTTCCTCCGTCGAGTAATAAGGAGCCACCGCTTCAGGATTGCGAAGCAAGTAACGAACGGCCTCTTCGCGTGTCTCGAACAAGGCACCATCGGCGGTGACCTGGAACAATCCGATCAGGCGCTCCGCCTCGCATTCCACCTTGACGCGATGGCGCTCAGGACCGGCAAGGACAAGGCGCGCTGCATCAAACAAACTGAACGCCAGGCCCTGGCTCTTGACATGCTGGGCGAGCATTTCGAGGGCTTTGTCCTCGGGCTCGACCGTCACTTTGAGACCGGTGGGAATCACAGGCCCCTCGGGCATGGCGGGGCGTGGAGCGCGATCATCGCGGCGGCCAAACTTGCCTGGAGGACGATCTCCACCAGCACCCGGAGGACGATCACGACGAGGGCCTGGACCAGCGCCTGAGCGATCACGGTCGAACGGTTTGCCACCACCCCCGCTTCGTGCATTGCGGTCACGCCTGTCTGGGCGGCCATCGTCTTCGCGATCAGCGTAGGATTTGCTAGGCGAGGAGGAGCCGAAGTTCGCCACCCAGTCTGGCACGAAGCGCAGGCTGGAGAGGTCGAGAGAATCGGAGGAGGGAGTCTGAGGTTGATCGCTCATGCGGTGAGGGGGGAGACGCACTATGCTCGAATGAAAACCACTTGGCGAGCAAGGAATGCACTTTGGTAAAGGTGTTGCCAGCAGACACTCCACGCGTTCACTGCGCTACTGATGAATTCCACCAACCCTGCCGATCAGATCAAACCGGTGCTGAGGCTCGCTCTCTGGGTGTTCGTCGCGTCCCTGGCGTTTCTCCACGTCTTCATTACCTTCCGTGGTCTCGCCAGTCCTGCGGCGATGGATCAGGCGCAGATCGCTCGTGAGCTGGCACGCGGGCATGGCTTCAGCACGCAAATGGTGCGCCCCTCGGCCCTGCGAATGCTGCAAGAGAACCAGCGCGATGCCTCCGTCGCCCGCCTGCCAGACACTTCACATCCACCTTTGCAGCCGATCCTCTGGGCTCCCGTGTTCAAGGCGCTGGAATCATGGTGGCCATTCGAGACCACCGGAATGATCTACCGGATGGACCGCGTGATCGCCTGCATGAACACCTGCTGGTTCTTGCTCACCCTGGTGCTGATGCACGGCATCGCGAGGCGGTTGTTTGATCGCACCCTGGCTGGCTTCGCCGTGCTGGCTTTGGTGCTCAGCCGCCCGATGTGGATGATGGTGACCAATGGCGGACACCATGCACTGCTCCTTTTTTGTGCCACTGCCAGCGCATGGTGCCTCATGATGATGATGCGGAGGGCAGAGGCCGGTGAGCCCTCGGGTGCGATGCCCCTCCTCCTAGGCCTCGCCTGCACAGCCATGATTATGACGCAGTGGATGGCCGCGTGGCTGGTGCTCGGGGTGGGCATTTCAGTGGCAGTGCTCTTGCCGAGAAATCGCGGGGCACTGGTGTTCGTGATCTTGCTTCCCCTGCTGGCTTCGGCAGGCTGGCTGATTCGTAACCAAATGATTTGCGGCGAGATGCTCGGCACGGCCAAGGCTTCGTTGCAGAGCATCTTGGTGCCGTTCCCTGATTCGGTGCAAATGCGCGACTATGAAAGCGCCACGCCACCACTGGTGCTGTCCGCGCTGATGCGCCGAGTGAATGCCCATTTCAGTGGCCAAATCGAAGACTTGTTCAGCCATGTGCTGATGGTCGTGCCCGCAGCCTTGTTCTTCCTTTCGCTGCTCCACCGATTCCGCCGTGACGATGTAAACCGTTTCCGCTGGGCCATCGCCATCATCTGGGGTTGTGCGATTCTCGGCATGTCACTCCTGGGCCTGCCGGATGGACCCCAGGATGACCGGCAACTCCACGCCATCCTCGTGCCGAGCTTGACTGTGCTAGGACTAGCGGGCCTGGCGGTTCTTTGGGCTCGCTTCAATCCCGGTCACGGAGGTGTCTGGACGAGGCATGGCTTCGCCATTCTCGCCCTCGGCATCGGTGGCTGGCCGATCATCGTGGGCCTGACGAGTGATCTGCGGCTTGGTCTCTTCATGAAGAACCAGATGATGCAACCTGACTATCGGGCGGCTTCGATGTCTCGCCTCAGGGACATGGTCAACGAGGAGGAGACGCTGGTCTCCGATGCTCCGTGGGCCATCGCATGGTATGCAGACCGCAGCACGATCTGGCTGCCCAAGAGTCGGGACCAGTTCCATCGCCTGCGCGATCTGGCGAAGGAGCAGAAGCACCCTGTCGCCGGAGTGGTCGTGACCACCCTTTGCATGAAGAACGAAACGTTCGCCTCTCAGTTCACGGGGCATTACGCCGAGTGGATTGATCTGATCGCCCGTGGGCCTATCCGCGCATTGGGTGTCGATCTGGCCCAGAACGTCGAGCGGTTGCGGGACTATCCGCACATGTTCCCACTGGGCTGGACACAGATGCCCGACGGCAGGCCAATGTTTCCAGCCAATTTCTTCTCGGACAAGGATCGCTGGACGGCTCTGAAGGAAGCAAAAAAACCGTGACCAATTACTTGGCGTTAGCAGACTTCGATTCGCTGGGCAGGGCGGCTTTCAGTTCATCGAAAAACTGAGCACTGTAGCCGCCCCAGCGCTTCACCTCCTTGCCCTCAGAGTTCAGGAGGATCAACGTTGGAAAGCCGCTGACTCCATACTTTGCCTTCAGTTCCGCGTTTTGCTCCTGGGTCTTCTTGGGAAGGCGCTTGAGCTGCGGGTAATCGAGTTCGACGAGAAGGAGGTGCTCCTTGGCGAAGCGCTTGAAGGCGGGTTTGGTAAACACCTCGGTATCCAGTTTGATACACCATACACACCAATCCGAACCAGTGAAGTCGAGCAACACCGACCGGCCTTCGGTTTTGGCCTTGGCCAGCGTCTTGTCATAATCATCCTCCCAGCCTGTTTTGCTTCCAGCAAAGCTCCATGACGCAAGAGAAAGCAGCACAGCCAGCAAGGGATACATGGAAGTCCTCATAAGGCCCTAGTTACGTGCGAGCCCCTGATGATCTTGGAGCATCTTGAGTCGTGGCCGAAAGTGTGTGCCAAACAAAAACCCCGCCTGGGAACCAAGCGGGGTAGGCTTCGAAGTGATATGCAGTGCCGCTGCCAATCAACGACGCCGACGCAAGAGCGGCATCATCATTCCCAGAGCAAGGAACATCGCCCGGCTGGGCTCAGGAACGCTGAATACAGCGATGAAATTCGATCCACCGTTGTTGCTGAACTGGTCACCGAGATTCGTAAAGGCGCGCAGGAAGACTTCCACCTGGTAATCCCCATCACCCGAGTTGGCGAGCGAGAGTAGGTTAATGTTGCCCCCGCTCAGGCCCCTCCACTCCTGGTCACCACTTCCGCTAAATGTATTCCCACCCAGATCGGTGGCTGTAGCGTTGGCACCGAAATTCAAAGCCATGGTGGAGAAGGCTCCGGGCGTATTGCCCACCTTGTAAACTCGATACTGAAGCTCCACTCCGGTAACGTTGTCGCCATTGCCAATGTTCTTGTAAGTGAGGCCAGAGGCGTTGGTGATGCTCAGGCTGGTGAAGTTGGTTGCTACATCGCCAAAATCCAAGCCATTGAAATCTGGATGGTTGGTAGCACCATACGATTGCAGATCATAGACCACGTCGGTCCCGGTGTTGATCTGAATGTAGCTACCAAACATGCCAGTGGCTGCAGTGGCGAGACCAGGGGTCAGAAGCAGAAGTGCGATGGCCAGAACCTTCATGTGAACAGAATGGGTTGAGTCGCCGATGCTAGGGGTTCTGCATTTTTCGTCAATACGTTTGTCAGAGCTTGGTCAATTGACCAAGGTGCCCTTGGGTGCGAGCGGTCACAGGTTGTCACGGAGCGCTCTCCTGCCATAGTCGGGCGCTCCTTCCCTTCTTATTTCATGAGTCAGCCCGCGCCCGATCAATCCCAGCTTCGCAAGGCGGAGCCATCGTCGAGTGGGACGGGCTCGTGGTGGAGGCGCTGGCTGCCAGGAGGAAAGGCGACAGGAGCCACCGCATCGGGCAACAGCATCCTACCCGTGCTCATCGAGGTCTTCGCAGGATTCAGCAAGCTCGACGGGGACGTGGAAGAGGACGAAATCGACTCCTCCCTCGGCTACCTTCGTTACGATTACCCAGATGCGATTTACGCCGAACTGCGCCGCCTTTACTTTGAGGCCTTGCAGAAAACTCAGGACCTGACGCTGCGTGCGAAGGAACTCAGCCGCACGCTGACGATGGAGCAGAAGATTCTGCTCGGTGTGCAGCTCTACCTGTTGATCAGCCGCACAACGCAGAACCGGCGGCAGATGGTCGAGTTTTACCTGTTCATGACGAACCTCGGCATCGCAGCCCAGGCCATCGACATTGTTTATCAACTCAAGGCCGGAGAGCCGGATGGGAGCGAGGACTCAAGCCATCCCAAAGGTGCCCAGCCGCTGGATACCCTGCGCATAGCCGGAGCCAATCCCTGCGATGTCCTGCTGCGCTCGCTCTCGGCTGACTGTGTGGTGACCGCCTATCGCTACCAGAATCTCATCCTGCTCAAAAACACCGGCAAGGTGCCGATCCTGGTGCGCAGCCGCCGCCAGCCGCCCGGTGATTTCAGCCGTCTTTACCCTGGAGAGCGCGTGGTCCTGGAAGACGTCGCCTTGGACTACAATGATCTCGTCTCCTACTTCAACGCCAAGAAGACGCTGACCGGCACGCAGCTTTACCTCACCCTGACGGACGAGGGGGATGCGGAGATCGCCCCCCAGCGCGCGCGTGGCACGAACCTGCGCGTTAGCTTCGGCCTTGGTGTCACCGTCGAGGCGCTACGGGACACAGATGCCAAGCTCAACGGCCATCCCCTCACCGCAGGCACGGTCGTCGATGCCTCCATTGAAGACGCCATCGTGGCCCATGGCGAGGTGGAGATCTCACTTCTCGATCTCCGTCGCCGGGCGCGTGAATTTGGCGGCCAGTTCCGTCTCGAAGGTAGCCGCAACACTTACTTGGTCTCCAACAATCCCGATCTTCTCGAAGAAGGCGACATTCTGCTGTCCGAGGAGACCGAGGGCGAAGTCCTCCTCCGCATTGAATGCGATTACGCGGAAAAGACCGGCACCGTGGAGGTGCTCCGTTGTTCGCGTCCTGTCTATGTGGGCACGGCGGTGGTGAGCGACCTCATGCCGCTCAAGGATGGCGACACCATCACCCTTGGCGACGGGCAGTTCCTGCGCTGCCATTTCGCCGACCGCATCATCGAAGAGGAACGCAACACCGTCCGCCAGATCGACGTGCGTGAGCTGGTGCATCGATTTGATCAGAAGGACACAGCGCTGGACGGCATCAGCCTCAGTGCTCGGCGCGGTGAGATGATCTGCGTCATGGGGCCCAGCGGATGCGGCAAGAGCACGCTCCTCCGGGTGCTCGGCGGACAGCTTCAGCCCAAAGGTGGCGAGGTGCTCATGAATGGCCTCCCGCTCTACGACCACCTCGAAAGCCTCAAGCCCTACATCGCCTACATCCCGCAGGAGGACGCCTTCGATCCCTTGCTCAAGGTGCAGGAGAATCTCGATTTCTCCGTGGCTGTTCGTTGCCCTCATCTGCGCGTCGAAGACCGGCGCAAGCGCGTGGAAGCCAAGCTCGCCGAACTCGGTCTCGCCGAACTCCGCAACCGCCTCGCAGGCACACCGCAACAAAAGTTCCTCAGTGGCGGCGAGCGCAAGCGCCTGAATGCCGGCCTCGATATGATCGGCATCTCGGACATCTACCTGTTCGACGAGCCTACATCCGGCCTGTCATCCAAGGACAGCGAGCACGTCCTGGAGATCATCCGCTCCCTCGCCAGCAACAAGATCGTCTTCGCCTCCATCCATCAGCCCTCGATGCGATTGCTCCAAATGTTCGACAAGGCCCTCCTGCTCGACAAAGGCGGCAAGATGGCCTTCTTCGGCACGCCACAAGCGATGCTCGAATACTTCTGGCGCGTCTATCACGAAGAGACCGGTCAGTCTGATGGCAATGAGATCATGGGCAATGTCACGCCCGACTTCGTCTTTGATGTGCTGGAGACTCCGCTGCGCGACATCAGCGGCGACATCATCCTCGAACAGAACACCGACGGTCACCTCGTCCATGCCCGACGATTCCCGCCGAACTTCTGGCGAGATCGCTACCAGACTCACCGCCTGCTCCAGAGCATGTCGGGATCAGATGGTTTCAATGCGTCGGCGACATCCATTTATGTGCCGCGTGATGACCGGCGGAGCGACATTGACAACCGGCAGAAAAAAGTGCCCCAGGTGCCCAAGCATCGCTTCCGCGAAGAATCGATTCTCTTTGGCACCATGCTTCGACGCGCGTTTTTGAGCAAGCTGCGCAATCGTGCCAACCTGCTCACAACGTTGCTGGAGGCACCCATGCTCGCCCTGCTCATCAGCATGGTGCTGCGCTATTCGGAAGAGGACCACTACACCTTCGCCTCCGCCTTCCACATCCCCACCTACCTCTTCATGAGCCTCGTGGTGGCCATGTTCCTCGGCCTCACCAACAGTGCGGACGAGATCATCCGTGATCGCGCCATGCTGAACCGCGAGCGCAATCACAACCTGCGCACCTTTTACTACATCACCGGCAAGGTCCTCGCGCTCGGCACCTTCGCACTCGTGCAATGCGTGATCTACCTCCTGATCGGCAACTGGATGCTCGAACTGCGCGACATGTTCTTCATTCACCTCTGGTGGATGTTTGCCACAGCTCTCACCGGCGCCATCCTGGGGCTCTTCATCAGCAGCCTTGTGCATGACAGCCGCACCGCGCTCAACATCATCCCGCTTCTCCTCATCCCCCAGATCATCCTCGGTGGTGCCCTGATCAAATACGAGGAGATGAACAAGAATCTCGACCTCGTTTATTCCATAAGTAAGTTCGTCAAAGCCGATGAACAAGGCGGCGACTCCAGCAAGCTCAAGGTGCCCTTCATCTGCCAGTTCATGCCCCTTCGCTGGAGCTATGAAGCCATGCTCATCTCACAGGCCAGGTTCAATCCCCTGACCCGCAGCCAAGACCTCCTGGAGTCCCGCATTCAGCAGATCGTCGAGAAACCCGGCGAACTCACCGAGCAGGAACGCAACACGCTAGACCTCACCAAACAAGCCCTCGCCGTCGTCTCCGGCCTCCAGGCCAAGGAACCCAACGATGTGCCCAAGCATCTCGAAAATGTGCGTGAGCACGCCGTGCATGGCACCCTGACTCAGGAGATGCTCGACTACGTGCAACGCGAGCGCAAAGCCACGAGCGCGGAAGAACTCTACGTAAATAGAAAGGTCCTCGATCTCGTGACCAAAGCCGAGATGGAACGCGAAGACTATCGTCGTGAGCGAAGCCCCAATGTCTTCTTCGGCACCACTCGCAAGTATCCATTCGTGAAGTGGACCTCCGACGCCGAGAAGCTCCGCAACCACGCCTCGTGGCTGGGCTTCTACATCGACTACTACGAAGTCAAAACCATTCACCTCAACGCCTTCGTCATCCTCTTCTCCCTCGTCCTTATCATCGCCTCCGTTCAGTTCTCACTGAAGCGACAACTAACGAAGGTTTAGGGCACCACACGCAGCAGCACCGGGAAGCTCGTCGCGAGGTTCGCGCTGTCGGCTTCATTGCGCGCTGAACTCAGCGCCGCGTGGATGAGTCGCTCCTGGGGCTGCACCCACTTCGCGCAGGCGAAGCGAATCTCGCGGTCGTTCTCCTTCTCGCGCACCTGAATGCCGTTGAGACCGATGTCATCAACGATGACGCCGTGAGGCAGACCGTGAATGTCGAAGTTGAGGATGCCTTCGTTGCCGTTGCGCTCCACGCGGATGAACGCGGTCGCGAGCTGTCCCGGCACAAGCGTGATGACCTGTGGCTGTGAATTCGTGCGTGCGACCGGCTGATCGTTCACGGCAGGTTCGAGGTTCGCGATGAACTTCGGCTTCGGCGCGAGCGTCACCTTGCCGAAGCCATTCACCTGGTGCGTGAGTTCACCGCTCGTGGCAATGACTTTGACCTTGCTCCAATCACCGGCCGTCGCATTCGGCTCGGCGTAGAGCGAGCCGCTCGCAAGCGTGTGACCGCGCTCGATCACGATCGGTGACGAAGCGATCCAGCCTTGTGGCAGGCCTTCGATCTTCACCGTGATCGGCTCCTCGAAATCATCCAGGCGATCCGCGCGCAGCGAGAAGCCCATCGCGCTGCCCGCGCCGATGCTCATGTTTTCACCGCTGAGCTTCACCGCGAAATCGGGCACCGGCTTGCTCACGACGAGCCGATACGCGAAGCGCTCGCCGCTCCAGCCGCGCGAATCGGTGACGCGAATCAGATACTTCGCGGAAGCCGGAGCCGTGAAGTGCAAGCGCGAGTCGCGACCGAGCTTGCGCAGTCCATCGTCGTCGTTCGCGAATGGAATCGAGATCACCGGCAAACCATTCGGCAGCGGCGCGTCGCCAGCCTTCAGAGGCTCGACCACGTAGCACGGTTCCTCCAGCGGATGCGCGGTCGCCGTGGTGTCGAAGTAAGCGCGGCGCTTGCCATTGCTCGTGTAGAAGAAGAAGCCGCCATCGGGTCCGCGTGGCAGGCGGAAGGTCTTCATGATGTCGCCATTGAAATAAACGAACTCATTGAGCCCGGTCTCCGTGTAGTTCTCCAGACGGATGTCGGGGTTGTCAGCATCGACGCTGCGGAAGTTGTTCCATGAGCTGCGGATCGCCTGCACACGCAGACGCTCGACCGGCGAGCCATCCGCATTGAGCACTTCGAGGCGCGTGTCCGTTGGTGCCATCGACTGCGCGGCCATCGTCTCGATCATCCATTCATCGCCAGCCTTCGCATCGAAGGCATACACGTCACTGTCCGAGGCCTCAGCTTTGCCAGGGACAAAGAGGCGACCGTTGATCGAGGTCGGCAGCGTGATCGGCTTTGCTTGCGCAGGCTCATCGTTCGGCTCGTGCTCGAGTTGCTCGTTCATCGCCGTCGCGAGCACCGCAGGCACCTCACGGAAGCGCGTGGCCGCTGCGATCTCGGGCAACGTCAGCTTGCCTGCCGAGGTCGGATGCACCTTCACCTTCGCGCCGTGCAACTCGTGACCGACGAGTTCGACCATCGTGTCCTTGTTCACCGGCACGGACAGCGGCCACCAGCCGGTGATGTAGGCCTGCGTGGTGATCGTGAGGCGATACGCATGATCGGCGGAGCCTTCGAGCGTGGTCTCGCTGACGCGCGCGATGAACTCGCCGTCTTGCTTCGGCAGGAAGGCAATCAACGGATCGCTGCCGCTATCGAGGCCGTGGTTGATAACGAGTTGCTTGCCGCTCGCGTCGAGCAGTTCGAGCTGAATCGTCTCCGCCTTCGAGCCCGCACGCTTCGCCGCGAGGTCGAGCACGAAGGTCTTCCCGGACTGCGCCTTGAAGCGATGCTCATCGCGTTGTCCGGTCGCTGTCAGCGTGCCCCACAGGTTCGCGGCGCTCTTCGTGAGATCCACCGTCGTGGGCTGCGTGAACTGAGCCAGCTCATCCGCGAGCAACGGCAGCTTCGCCGTCTCGCCACCCGCCGCAACGATGCTGACCTCGTAGTTGCCGCGCGGCAGATCTTTGGGCGACGTGATCTTGAAGGTCGCCGTCGTGCCCTTCGCTTCGAGCTTCGTGGCGACCACACGCGGATTGCTCATCTTGATCTGCGTCACGCCGACCAAGCCCTTGCCAGTGGCCGTGATGATCGTCTCCACACCACTCTGGAAGCCGCGCGGGAAAAGGCGCGTCAGCTCCGGCTTCGCAGCGGGTTTCTTCATCGCCGGTGCTGCGGCAGGCTTCGCCGCGATCAAAGGCTGAGCCTTACCCGTGGCGATCTCATACAGCGCTGCGGTGCCGTCTTGGCGAGCAGCGACAAGTCGCGTGCTGTCGATCCATGCGACCGCACTGGCCCAATCGCTCTGCGCATCGAGTTGCTTGAGCGGCGTGATGTCGGTGGCCTTCCAGACCTTGAGCGTGCGATCAGATGCCGACGATGCAAACGACTTCCCATCCGGCGACATGACGAGCTGCAGGATGCTGCCTTCGTGCGCGAACTTCGTTTCGAGGATCGGGTTCGAGCCCTCGGTGGCTTTGTCGCTGATGCGCCACTGGCGAATGCGACTGTCGCCTCCGCCTGCGATGAGCGTCTTGCCATCGGCGCTGAAGGCGAGTGCGAGCTGCTCCTTGAGCGGCTGCGAGAAGGTCTCCAGTCGATTGCCCGTCGCCGTGTCCCACAGCTTCACGGTGCGATCCGAACTCGCGCTCGCGAGCACCTTGCCATCGGGTCGATACGTCAGCGCGTTGATGCCGCCGTTGTGGCCTTTGATCGTGCGCACTTCCTTGCCAGTGGTCACGTCCCACACCTTGATCTTCTGGTCGTAGCCACCGGTGGCCAATTGCTTGCCATCGGGCGAAAGCGCCAGCGCATACAGCGCATCGGTGTGGCCGGTGAGCTTGTGCACGAGCTTGCCATCGTTCGCACTGAACTGATACGCGATGCCGCTCACGCCCGCGTCGCCGGCTGCGACGAACACACTCGCTCCATCCGAACTGAAGACGATAGCCGAGGCCTTGCCCGCGATGCCGCTCAACGTGCGCACGCTCTGGCGCGTGGCGCTGTCGATCAGCTCCACGCTGCCGTAGCGACCGAGCGCGATCAGCTTGGCCGAGGCCGCGATGGCGTGAACCGGTTTCACCTTCGTCTGGCTCGCGATCTTCGGCAGGCTCGCCAGCGGATCGACAGGAGCCATGGCCTTGGCTTGCGCGCCATCGTCAATCCACTGCCGCACCAGTGCGATCTCGGTGTCGCTGAGATGGTCGCGCTTGCCCGGCGGCATGAACTGGTTCTTGCCCGTCTTGCCGCTGCGGCCTTCCAAGAACTTCACCAGAAGCGAGTCCTGAGCCTTCCCCGGCACGAGTGCCTTGCCCGTCTTGCCGCCCGCAAACAAGCCTTCGAGCGTGTCCAAGGCGAAGTCACCATCCGCATCGCTCGCGCTGTGGCAATCCACGCAGTGCTTGTCGAAGAGCGGCACGATCTGCTTGGCAAAATCGACCGCTGCAAACGCAGGCGAAGCGAGGAGCAAGCTGGCAAGGGCAAGGCGATGAATCATGGGCATGGCGTGAGAGCTGTGACTTTGCCCCAACGATACACCCAGGTCGCGCCCGAAATTGCGCCTGTGGGCATGTCTTTTCCGCGCTCCCCAAACAAAAGGGCGATGCTCATCGCATCGCCCTTCGTCGGATTTGTCAGGTCTTTACAGGCACTCGGCGATCTGCACCGCGTTGAGCGCTGCACCCTTGAGGAGCTGGTCGCCCACGACCCAGAAAGCGAGGCCGTTGTCCAGCGCGCAGTCCTTGCGGATGCGGCCCACGGCGCAGTTGTCGCGGCCCGCGATGTCGAGCGCGAGCGGATACTGCTTGTTCGCGGGATCGTCGAGCACGTCGAGGCCAGGGGCCTTCAGCAGCACCTCGCGGGCAGCTTCGACTGTGACGGGCTTTTCAAACTCCGCGCTGATGGCGATGCTGTGCGCGCGGAAGACCGGGATGCGCACGCAGGTCACGGAGGCGCGGAAGTCCGGGTGATGCATGATCTTGCGCCCCTCGTTCTCCATCTTCATCTCCTCCTTCGTGTAACCCGTGTCGAGGAACGAATCGACATGTGGGATGGCGTTGAAGGCGATCTGATGCGGATAGACGTGCGGCTTGCTGTCGAGCTTCGCGGCGTCCCAGGCGCGGTTCTGGCTGGCCCACTCGCGGGACTGATTGGCGAGTTCTTCGATGGCTTGCGCGCCAGTGCCGGAGACAGCCTGATAGCTGGAGGCAAAGATGCGCTTCACACCAAAGGCCTGATGCAGCGGGTAAAGCGCCATGAGCGAGATGGCGGTGGTGCAGTTCGGGTTCGCGATGATGCCCTTGTGGCTCTTCACATCGGCGGCGTTGATTTCCGGCACGACGAGCGGCGTGTTCGGGTCCTGGCGGAAGTAGGACGAATTGTCCACCACCACGGCACCGGCTTTCACCGCGTGCGGCGCGAAGTCACGCGAGATGCCGCCGCCGGCGCTGAAGAGCGCGATGTCGATGCCCTTGAACGAATCCTGTGTGAGCTCCTGGATGGTGATGTCCTCGCCCTTGAATTTGAGCGTCTTGCCAGCGCTGCGGGCCGAGGCCAGCAGGGTGAGCTGGCTCACGGGGAAATTGCGTTCTTCGAGGCAGCGGATCATCTCCGCGCCGACCGCGCCGGTGGCTCCGACGATGGCGACATGCTTGGCGTTGCTCATGGTTAGGGTTGGGTAAAAGGGCGCGCAGTCTAGAGCCCCCGGCCCCAGATGCAACCGGTGCCTTGGACTTGTTGCGAAGCGTAAAGCATGGCAAAAGGCACCCCATGTCCCTGCGCATCGAAGTCTCCATCGCCACCCAGCGCCTCCAGCTCTGGGACGGCTTCCATCTGGTCAAGGAGTGGCCGTGCTCCACATCGAAGTTCGGCATCGGCTTCGTCGAGGGCAGCAACAAGACGCCACTTGGCCGCTTCGCTGTGAAGGAGAAACACGGTGCCGGTCAGCCCAGCGGCACCATCTTCAAGGCGCGAGTCCCCGTCGGCCAATGGCGCGGCGAGGCCCTGCTCGACGACCTCGTGCTCACCCGCATCCTGCGCCTGGAAGGCAAAGAGGCCCACAACGTCAACACCTTTGACCGCTACATCTACATCCACGGCACCAACGACGAACCCAAGGTCGGCCAGCCCGCCAGCCACGGCTGTGTGCGACTGAGAAACGCCGAGATGATCGAACTTTACGACCTAGTGCCCGAGGGGACCGAGGTGTGGATCGGTGAGTGAAACCACGGAATGCACGGAAGACACGGAATTGAGTTCTGATGCTCTGGCATTCCGTGGTTCAATCCTGCTGCACCTCCCACATGTCCATGCCGCTGAAGCAGGTCGAGACAGGCAAGGCGCATCCGATAGTCGCTAGTTCGACAGTATCGCCTTCGCCAAGCTTTTGATAAAGCCACGAAGAGTCATCTTGTCGGCGGTAGTGCTCGATGGTCCGGCTGTCAGGACTCACCAGCAGGAAATCTGTAAGCTCGGGAATCTGTTGGTAGTGGAACCACTTGAAGCTGCGGTCATAGCTCTCCGTGCTGGGGGACAAGACTTCGACGACAATTCGCGGATTGAGCAGAGTGTTCGGAAGCTCGGAGTCTAGCCTTGGGGGTGGGCAGGCGACCATGACATCGGGATAGAAAGTGGAGTCTTCCGCGCGAACGCGAAAATCCGAACCATGTGACTGGCAGGGCTTTCCGCGAAGTTGAGTTCGCAATTCGCCTCCAATATTCATGGCAACAAGGCTATGCACCGGCGTGCCGCCAGCCATCGCGACAATCTTTCCTGCATGGTATTCATGCTTGATGCCCGTTTCGCGCTCGATCTCCAGATAGGCAGCGAAGCGAGCGGCGGACTCGATTTTTTCGGCAGGCATTCCCATGCGCTTAGTTTGCGCCATCGGTTCTCAAAGCGCAACCCTCCGATTCTGTGGCATCCACCGATGAGAATGCAGAAAATCGTTCTGCTTTCCGTGTCTTCCGTGTATTCCGTGGTTCCCCTCCACACATGATCAACGTCCTCGACTCCGTTCTCGAATCCACCGGCCAGCCGCCGTTGGCCGAGCGCATGCACGAGGCGTTCTCGGAGCGCGGGCCGTTCGCGAAGTCGAAGGACTTTGAGTTTCGCCCGCAGCAGCAGCGCATGGCGGAGCTGGTGGCGGAGGCGCTGGAGAAGAAGCGACCGCTCGTGGTGGAAGCCGCGACTGGTGTCGGCAAGTCGCTGGCCTACCTGCTGCCCGCCGTGACGCATGCACTGGAAGCCGAGCGCAAGGCGATCATCTGCACCCACACGATCAATTTGCAGGAGCAGCTCATCAACAAGGACATCCCGATCGTGAAGAAGATCGTCGGCGAGTTCAAAGCCGAACTGCTCAAGGGTCGCGGCAACTACCTGTGCCCCACGCGATTGCAGCGCGCGTTTCACGACACACCCGACCTCTTCACCAGCACGGAAGTCGCTGACATGAAGCTCATCCTCGACTGGGCAGGCAAGACGAAGGACGGCACGCTCAGCGACATGGACTTCACACCGTCGATGAAGGTGTGGTCACTCGTGTGCAGCGAGGCTCATGCTTGCACGCCACGCAAGTGCGGTCCTGGCACTGGTTGCTTCTATCAAGCCGCACGCCGCCGCATGGCCGAGGCCGACGTGGTGATTCTGAATCACACGCTGTTCTTCACGCTGCTCAATAGCGTCGATGAAGAGCTGCTGCCCGACGACGCGAACTTCCTCTTCCCACGCGACTTCGTGATCGTCGATGAAGCTCACACGATCGAGAGCATCGCGGCCAAACAACTCGGCCTGCACGTCAGCGAGAGCAGCATCCGCTTTGATCTTGGCCGCCTCTACAACCCGAAGACGCGCAAGGGCTTCCTCTCCTTCGTGAAGGACGACAACGGCATCCGCGAGGTGCAGCAGTGCCTGGAGGAGGTGGAGAATTTCTTCCGCGTGGTCGAGGGCAGTTGCAGCTTCCAAGGTTGGGCAAAGGAGTTCCGTGTGCGCGAACCTGAACTGGTCGATAACAGCCTCTCGATGCCGCTGAAGCGCGTCGCCGATGCCGCGCTGAAGGCAGGCGACAAGGCGGACAAGGAAAGCACCAAGACGGAGCTGCACGACTTGGCCAAGCGCATCGTCGCCCATCGTGCCACCGTCGGCGCTTTCCTGGAGCAGAGCGAAGACGACCACGTCTATTGGGTGGAGAAAGGCGGCAACGATCAGCGCACGATGTCGCTGCACAGTGCGCCGATTGATGTGGCTCCGAAGCTGGAAGAGATCTTCTTCGGCGGTGGCAAGCCCTGCGTCTTCACCAGCGCCACACTCGGCATCGGCAGCGACGAGCAGCTCGGCTACTTCCGCAAGCGTGTCGGCGCGAATCGCGCCTCGGCAGCGATGATCGACAGCCCGTTCGACTTCAACAAGCAGATGCGGCTTTACCTCGTGAAGTCGATGCCTGCGCCCAACACGCCGACTTATGACGAAGCGTTGCAGAAGTGGATCGCGCACTTCCTCGACCTCTCGCGTGGCAAGGCCTTCGTGCTCTTCACCAACTACACGTCGATGAAACAGACGGCGGAAGCGATGGAGGACTACTTCGATGAGCGCGGCTGGAACCTGCTCGTGCAGGGCGCAGGCAAGCCGCGGCATCAGTTGCTCGCCGAATTCAAGGACGACCTGCACAGCGTGCTCTTCGGCACCGACAGCTTCTGGACCGGTGTCGATGTGCCAGGCGAATCGCTCAGTAACGTCATCATCACCAAGCTGCCCTTCGCGATGCCGGATCATCCCGTGACCGCATCACGACTCGAACGCATCGAGGAGCGCGGCGGCAACAGCTTCATGGAATACAGCGTGCCCGAGGCCATCCTCAAACTGCGCCAAGGCGTGGGCCGCCTCATCCGCAGCAAGAAGGACAAAGGCATCTGTGTCATCCTCGACAACCGCGTCCTCACCAAGCAATACGGCCGCAGCTTCCTCGCCGCGATGCCGGATTGCCCGGTGGAGATTGTGAGCTGAGGCTACTTCTTCGCGGGCAGCTTTGGCAGTTCGATGCCGAGCGCTTCATTCACCAAACGATGGAAGGTGTCGCGCGGCTGGTTGCTGTTGGGCACGAGCACGTTCTGCACCATGAAAACCGTGACCAGTTTGTTCTTCGGGTCCACCCAGCCATTCGTCGCGAAAGCACCACCGTGACCATAGCTGCCGACTGGCATCATCGGCGTGGGGCGCGTGCCGTCGATATTGACGAACCAGCACAGGCCGTAGTTCAACTCTTTGCCGCCAGCGTGGTGGGGCTTGGTCATCTCCGCGATGCTCTTCTCGCTCACGATGCGCTTCCCCTGCCACACGCCGCCATCCAGAATCATCTGGTAAAACTTGCCCATGTCCTCCGCTGTGCTGAACAGGCCACCTGCGGGCTCGGTCATGTGCGTCACGCTCACATCGCTGGTGACGAAGGGATTGTAGCCAGGGACCAGTTCATGGGTTTCGTCATCCATCTTGTAGGTCTGAGCGATGCGAGCCCGATGAGTTTCATCAGGGTGGAAGGTGGTGTCCTTCATGCCAAGGGGCTGGCAGATGCGCTCGTCGAGCAGCTTGTCGAAGGGCTTGCCGCTGACGATCTCGGCGATGCGTCCGGCAATGGTGATGCCAAAGCCATACTCGTAAGCGCTGCCGGGTTCAAAGCTGAGCGGGGTCTTCACCAGATTCGCCGCGTAGGCCTTCAGTGAGATCGCTCCATCGCTGGGCGCACGTTTGGGAAAGGTGATGCCGGCCGTGTGCGACATCAAATCGCGGAGGGTGATCGGACGAGCTGGAGGCTGGCCGTTTTGCAGCTTCACCTTGCCCAGGTCGGGCATCCACTTCGAGGCCGGTTCATCGAGCGAGAGCTTCCCTTCATCCACCAGCGTCATGATGGTGGTGACGCTCACGGACTTCGTCATGCTCGCGATCCAGAAGAGGTCGTCCGTCTTCATCGCCCGTTGCTTCGCCACGTTGGCAAACCCCGCCGCATCCAAGTGAATCACCTGTCCATCCTTGATCGCCAGAGTGACAATCCCCGCTGCCTGCTTCTGCGCGATGGCCTTGTCCATGGCTTCATGGATCGCCGCGAGCTTGGAAGCATCGGCTTTGACGGGCTCACGCGCGAAGGTGGTGAGGGAGAGGAAAACGAGCGGAAGAATCGAACGGAGGAACATGACCCTCCAAAACGCAGTCCAAAGCGCAATGGTTCAGGATTTTGTCATCCATCGAAGGCAACGACTTCACACACAGCCTTTGAAGGTTCACGAACCCAGCCTAGGCTGCGAGACTTGCTCATGCCGAAAAAGTCCACACCCTCTTCCGAAGGCGCTCTGCCTGATCTCTTTGATACGGCTCGCAGCGAGCCTGCCGTGGCGCGGCGATTCCTCGGATGGGACAAGCCCTTGGTGTCAGCCGTGGCAGAGCACTTGGCCAAGAGTTGGAAGGGTGAAGGCGCACTGGACTTGAGCGGGGTGCTGGTGGTGGTTCCGACTCGCAATGTGAGCCGCCGACTGCGCGAGGCACTGGCCATCATGGCGGCGAAACATCACGCTGCGGTGCTGCCGCCGATGACAGTGACGCCGGACTTTCTCACTGCTCCTGATCGACTGAGCGAAGGCGAGGCCGCAGGCACGGTGGAGACCTTGTTGATCTGGGCGGGGGAATTGCTGCGGATCAATCTGGAGGAGTATCGCCATTTGTTTCCGGTGGACCCGGTGGAGCGTCACTTCACCTGGGCGCTGAAGATGGCGGGCGATCTGCTGAAGGTGCGAGACACCTTGAACGAGAACGGGCTGAGTTTTGCGGATGCGGCGCGGATGCTGGAGCACACCGAGATGGAGCCCGAGCGCTGGCGTGATCTCGCGGCGCTGGAGCGTGCCTGTCTGCATGTCACGGAATCCCAGGGACTCATCGACTGGCAGGTGATGCGTCGGCGTTCCGCAACCTCCGGGCATCCGCCGGAGAACGTCAGCCGCATCGTGATGGCGGGAGTGCTCGATCCTTCGGCGCTGGCGGTGCAGGCCTTGCAACGTTGGTCGCGCACCCTTCACACCGAGGTGCTGATCTTTGCACCACACCCCTCTCACTCAGACGCGTTCGATGCCTGGGGCAGGCCGGTGACGGAGCGCTGGCTGACGATGCCGATTGATATTCCTGATCCGATCCAAAGGATTCATCAGGGCACGACTCCCACCGAGCAGGCGGAGCTGGCAGCGCAGCTTCTGAAGGACTACGAGCACCCAGGGTCCGTGGCAGCGATTGGTCTGGCAGATGCCACGGTGAGTGCGCCGCTGGAGAAGGTGCTGGGCGAGCGAGGCATCGTTTCCTATGATCCCGCCGGTCGTCCAATGGGCACGCACGGCGTGTTTCATCTGCTGCGCACGATGGGCGAGGTGATGGGCTCGCGATCTTTTGCGGCGGTGGCCACGTTGTTGCGTTGCCCGGACATGCTCGACACGATTCGACGCCTGTGCGAGGCGCAGTCGGAAGGCCGTCCAGGCTTCCAGCGTTTGCTCAATGAGATGGACACGCTCGCCGTTGAGGCGCTGCCTGACACGCTTGATGATGCCATCGAACTCGCGGCTCGTGTGCTCGGCGACGACAGTCCACTGCGCGTCGGATTGCACTGGATCGACGAGCAACTGAAGGCCTTCGCCGGAGACAACTTCGGTGCCGCGTTGACCGGGTTTCTCGGCGACGTGTTCGAGGATCGGAAGTTCCATTCGAACAATCCCGAGGATGCCGTGTTTGCGGCGATTGCCGATCAAATCGCCGAGGTGCTCGATGCGCTCGACAGCCCGGCAGCACAGTCTTTTCCCGAGGAGCTGTCGCCCGCTGCGCGACTGGACCTGCTGCTGCGCGTGATCGAGGCCGAGGTGTTTTATCCTGAGCGTGCTCCGCGTGCCATCGACCTTCAAGGCTGGCTCGAATTGCTCTGGGAGGATGCGCCGCATCTGATCATCACGGGCATGAACGATGGCAAGGTGCCTGAGGCGATCTTGGGGCATCAGTTTCTGCCCGACTCCGCACGTCGCGCGCTTGGACTGCGCAATAACGACACGCGGTTCGCTCGCTATGCCTGTCTCATGACGACGACCATCGAGATGCGGCGATGCACGGCGGGGCGGGTCGATTTCATCTTTGGCCGCATCGGTGCTGGCGAGGAGCCGTTGCGTCCCTCGCGCTTGTTGTTCCAGTGCCCGGACGCTGACCTGCCCGCACGCACCTTGCAGTTCTTCTCGAAGAAAGCCGAGCGCCACACGGACCCCATGCCCTGGCGGCTCGCCTGGCAGTTGAAGCCCGAGCCCTTGCCTGAAGATGCGCCCGTGCTGCACAAGCTGAGCGTCACGCAGTTCCGTGATTACTTGATGTGCCCCTTCCGGTTTTATCTTCGCCATGGGCTGAAGATGTCGGAAGTCGATGCCTCGCGCACCGAGATGGACCCCATGGAGTTCGGCAGTCTGCTGCACCGCGTGCTCGAGAGCTTCGCCAAGGAAGGCGAGGCGCGCACCTCGACCGATGCCGACGAGATTCGGAAGGAGTTCCATGCGCTGCTCGACCGTCACGTTCACCACGACTACGGCGCACGTCTGACAGTGCCTGTCATCATCCAGCGCGAGTCCTTGAGGCAACGCCTCGCCTGGTGGGCGGAGTATGAGGCGGAGGAGCGGAGCAAAGGCTGGCAGATCATTGCCGCTGAGACGCGACTGAGCCCCTCGGATGATCCATGGACGCTCGATGGCATGATCGTGAGCGGTGTGGTCGATCGCGTGGAGCGGCACCCTGACCTCGGCGTTCGCCTCATCGACTTCAAAACCTACTCGCCCTACAACTCGGTGAAACGCGAGCGACGCACGGTGGAGGAGTATCACCTCACGCCGATCAAGCGCACCGAAAGCGTGACGGACTTTCCTAACTGGTCGCTGACCACTAACAGCACGGGCCAATCCTCTCGATGGACCGACCTGCAACTGCCGCTCTACCGCCTGGCGATGCAGCGGCGCTACCCTGACGAGACGATTCAGGTGGCCTATGCCACGCTGGGCAAGACCAAGATCGACATCGGCCTCGATCCCTGGCCGGGGCTCGCTGGCGAGCTGCTTACCAGTGCCATGGCCTGTGCGGAGGGCGTGATCGCCGCCGTGCGCGAGCGCACCTTCTGGCCGCCTGCGGAGAAGACCACGTATGCTGATGACTTCGGGGCCTTGTTCTTCGGTGATCCGCGCACCGCAGTGGATCCGAGTTTGATTCAACCCGCCATCACGGAGGTCGCAGCGTGAGTGCTCCGCTTTCCATTCCGAATGAGATGATCCTGGCCTCGGCAGGCTCAGGCAAAACGTGGCAACTGACCAATCGCTTCATCGCCCTCATGGGGCAGCAGTTGCTGGCGAAGCAAGACGTAACCCCGGAGCGCATCGTGGCCGTCACCTTCACCCGCAAGGCCGCAGGCGAGTTCTTTGAAGCCATCCTGGAGAAGCTCGCGCGGGCCGCCTCGAGTGCGAAGTATGCGGCTGATCTCGCAGGCGATGAATCCATCGACCCCGAGGTGAAGAATGATCCGCTGCCGCCCATCCTCCGTCAGCTCACGCCTCTGGATTATCGGCACCTGCTGCGCGTCTTCATCACTCGCATGCCACGCCTGTTCCTGGGCACGCTGGACAGCTTTTTCTCGTCCATCCTGCGCAGCTTCCCGGCGGAGTTCGGCCTCGCTGGCGACTTCGAGATTCTCAGCGAGCACCTTGCCACCGAGGAGCGTGAGCGCGTCTATCGCATGGTCTTCCGCCGCAGCTTGCCCGGCGGGCGCGCGGGCAAGGAGAGCCTGGCCGCGCAGCAGGATTTCCTGGAGGCGTTTCGTCGCGCCACCTTCGGCAAGGAAGAGGCCAGCATCCGGTCAGTGCTGGATCAGTTCATCGAAGGTCAGCATGAAATCATGCTCCACGCCGGACGTGAGGAACTCTGGGGCGAGGCGCGCACGATTTGGCCTCAGGGCTGCCGCTGGTTGCGTCCGCGAGTGAACCTCAGCGATGAATTCGACAAGCTGCTCAAGCTCTTCGCCACCGAGGACCTCACCGATGGCCAGTGCGAGTTCTGGGCCGAGTTTCGCGATCAAGCCATCGCTCATGTGCCCGGCAATGCCTTGCCCAATCGCGTGAAGTTCTTCGTCGAGAAGCTCCTCGCCGTGTGGAGCGAGGTGGAGTCCGGCGGCTGCGAACTCACCGTCAATCGTGGCAAGCAAAAGCTCGGCTCCTCGGCGTGCAGGTTGCTCGATGGCATTGTCACCACTCTTGTTGGTGGCGAGCTGGTCGTTCGGCTGGAGCGCACGCGGGGCGTCTGGCAGGTGCTGAAGTTGTTCGAGGAGAACTGGTCCAACCAGGTGCGGCGGCGCGGACGACTGACTTTCCAGGACATGGAACTCATCCTCGCGGGCCATGAGTTCGCGCACGATCTACCCAAGCCCGTGCTCTCCCAGGTGCCCGGTGAGGACGAGCGCCTGCGCATCGACTATCGACTCGATGCCCGCTACGATCATTGGCTGCTCGATGAGTTCCAGGACACCAATCACGTCCAGTGGTCCGTCATTGAGAACCTCATCGACGAGGTGGTGCAGGATGCCTCCGATCAGCGCACGCTCTTCCAGGTGGGCGATGTGAAGCAGGCGATCTATGCCTGGCGCGGCGGTGACACGCGGCTCTTCCATGAGGTCTTCGAGCGCTACAGCGCAGGCGATCAGCCACGGATCAAAGAGCGTCCGCTCAATGTCTCGTGGCGCTCCGGGCACGATGTGATCGCCATGGTCAATCGCGTCTTCGGCAATGACAAGGCCTTCGCCGAGATGGAGCTGCCCGTCGATGCACGCCAGCGCTGGCCGTGGAAGGAACACAAGGTCGCAGGCGTGAACGACGAGCTGCCAGGCTACGCCGTTCTGCTCAATCCCAAGCCCGCGAATGGTGAGAAGGTCGAGGAGGAAGATCGCTTCTCCCTCGTGGTGGGCGTGCTCGAAGAGATCCAGCCCGTCGCGCTCGGGCTCAGCTGCGCCATCCTCGTGCAGGCAAATGACACCGGGCGCGAACTGGTGGACTACATCCGAGCCCACTCGCCCTCGAAGATTCCCGTGATGTGCGAGTCCGAGATCGCCGTGGCCACGGACAATCCGGTCACTCTTGCCCTGCTCAGCGTGTTCCAATGCGCGACACACCCTGGCGATACCTTTGCCTGGGAACACCTGCGCATGACGCCCTTCCGCACGCTGATTCACGACGCGGGCACCACACCGGGAGCGCACGCCATCGAAGTCCTGCGCATGATCTTTGATCAGGGCTTTGAGGCCACGCTGCGGCATTGGGTGCGGCTGCTTGAGGAGCAAGCCTTCGCCCTTGATGAATTCAGTCGTCGCCGGGTGGATGATCTCGCGCTGGCAGCCCGGCTCTTCGATCAGGACGGCGGACGCGATGTGGATGACTTCCTCGCCTTCGTTCGTGGTTACACCGTTCGTGAACCAGACACGCGCAGCGCGGTGCAGGTGATGACGATTCACAAGTCGAAGGGACTCACCTTCGATTGCGTGATCCTGCCGGATTTGGAGGGCAATTCGATGAGCACCGTGCGTCGCGGCATCGGCGTCAAACGCGCGGCACGGAACCACATTGAGTGGGTCTTCGATCTGCCGCCCTCGGACATCGTGAAGGCCGATCCCGTGCTCGCCGAGTATCGGGAGGAACGCGAGGCCGAAGCGGCTTACGAGGAGCTGTGCAAGTTCTACGTGGCGCTCACACGTGCGCGCCATGCGAACTACCTTATCACCTCGCCGCGTTCGAAGAAGTCCACGTCCAACAACTTCATCAAGCTCCTCGATCTCACCCTGGCTGCCTCGGGCAAGTCCGAGGGCGCGGTGTTTGGCGGTGTGCAGGCCGACCTCAAGTATGCCAGCGACACGCAGGCCACCCAGCGCACCTGGTTTGAGTCTGTGAAGGCCAAGGCACCACCGCCGCCCGAGGTCGCACCCACCAGCCCCACGGTCGTTGAGGCCCCCGCGCGAGTGCGTCCCGTGCGCCGCACCCCGAGCGGCTCCGAGACCTCCGTGGTCACGGCCCGGCAGTTGTTCTCCCGAGGCGGACGCTTCGCCCGCGCCTTCGGCACCCTGGTCCACGCCTGGTTCGAGCAGATCGAGTGGCTCGATGAAATGGACGAGGCCGCGCTGGCCTCTCAGTGGGCCGCCGTCGTGTGTCCCGATGAGGTGCTTCGTGCCCGCGTCGAGGACGAGGTGCGTCGCTGCCTCACCGCCGCCCCCGTCCGCACCGCCATGAGCCGCCCCTCCGCCCAGGCCGAACTCTGGCGCGAGAAACGCTTCGAAATCCTCCTCGGCAACGAGTGGCTCTCCGGCACCTTCGACCGCGTGGTGATCGAGCCCCACCAGGCCACCATCATCGACTTCAAGACCGACAAGGTCACCACCCCCGAGGCCTTCGCCGAACGCGTCGATGGCTATCGTCCGCAGCTCCTCACCTATCGCGAAGTCATCCACCGCATGACCGGCCTGCCCCTCACCGCCATCCGCTGCCAGCTCATCTTCACCCACCGCTGCGAGGTGGTGGAGGTGTGAGGGGGCTTTACATTCGCCTCACGGGTATCGGGATTCTGCACTCCGCAGAGCTTCAGAAATGCTGTGAAGCATAGTCTGATGCCGATAAATCGCAGTGCAGTTCCCGCCCGCAAACAGAAGAAAAGCGGCAGTCAGCAGGGATTTGAGGGATTTCTTTCCCGTTGGATCACCATCTTTGTAGAGGAGGCCAAGCGCCGCGAACGCCACCGTGGAGAGAAGCGTCCACAAAGTGTTGATGATCCCAGAATATGACGTGAACAGCTCGGTAAGCTTCGGAAGCTCGATGTCGGATGGCATAGGACTATGTTTGTGGATTAACGACTCGGATCAGGCGACGGCGAGCGCGAGACGTTGCTGACACGACAGATAGCCTTCGAGCCGTTGCCTGCATCCGTTTTGTTCGCCCTGTCTCGCGTCGTCATGGCTTCTTTTGATTGGAAGTAGCCTTCCGGCTCTGAAAAGTCACCTTTCCCGGACTGATAACCAAGTCCGCGCCGATCTTCTCAGCAAACTTCGCTAGGAGATCGATCACCAGAATATCCCTCTCATCGATACTAAACCGAACTGTCGAAGCCATCAGTGCATCATCGGCGGCGTATATCGGCCTATACGCCTTTGGTCGGTCAGAGGCGAGGAATTCGAGAACGTCAGGCACTGTGGAAGGCGCGTAATTCGCCTGTGGCATCCTCGTTTTCGCCAGGAATGAGCATGTGGCGCTGAGGGTCCATTCCGAAGGAGGTGGTCCACCTGGATCGAAGGCCAACGCGCTTGTCGCCACCCAAGCAAGAGCAATAAATGTGACTCGAATCATGGCGTGTGGCTTATGACGTGATACTGCGAAATTGGTCCAATCCTCGGGCGAACGCTTCGAATCAGGCGACGGCGAGCGCAAGACGTTGCTGACACGACAGATAGCCTTCGAGCCGTTGCCTGCATCCGTTTTGTTCGCCCTTGGTTGATTGTGTGGCTCGGTCATGGGTCATTTCTTCACCCCAAACACGGGGTCGTCTGGTGAACTGTAACCACTGTGTATCTCAATGACCGGCGCTGACTCGCCGCTGATAGGGGGTCCGCTAATCTTGAGGTGGTAGGTGCCAGAGTCAGTAAAAGTCATGTGCCCGCCCTCAATTCGATCGCTGAGAGAAAACGCTCGTATCTCAGTCTTCACGATGTCTCGAACTTCTCCAGCTACATCAAGGGATCGGGTGACCATGTCGAAGTAGATAGCATCAGTGTGATCCACTGGTTCTTGTCGTGTCGGCGTCAAAGAGGTAAAGGTAAACTCTCCTGGTGCGCTCTCCTGAAAGCTAGTGATGCACGCCTCACCATAGGCGAGCGGTCCGCGCCATACCAGATGTGGCGCTCGATCTTGTTCTGTGTAGGTTCTGGCGAACTGGCGAAGCTGATCTTCGTCAAATAGACTCCAATCGGTGGATACTGGCATCACCACGTTCGGTGGCACGGGCTTTCGAGCGACCACGACTGGGATCGAAGTGGGTGCTGGCCTCAAGAGAAAAAGTAGCGCGACCAGAAACAGACCAAGCAGGATCAACAGCCATCTTTGGTGATCACGATTGCTCATGGCTGCTGACTTGTTAGTTGGGCGAACGTTGTTCAGCCACACTAAATTGTGGGCGAATCGGATTCGTCCACAGTTAAGTGGGGAATATCAGGGGAGCGGCGAGTCTGGGCTCACCGCTCCCCGAAGAGGCCAGCGTGGGGCGGGCCTCCTCGGGGTTAGGGTTCAGCATCGGTGGATCAGCCGCCGATGATGATGCTCACTTCGTCGCTCCACTGGCCGACGCGTTGGTCGCCGATGCGGAAGATGGCTTTGTAGGTCCACTTCTGCGGGGTGGCGGGGGCGGGGGTGGTGTCTAGGTAGTTGGGCGTGGTGTCCATGGCGAGGAGGGCGAAGCCGCTGCCACGGTCCACGTGCAGTTCCAGGAGGTCGAGGAAAGCGCTTTTGCCCTGCCAGCTCCAGCGGACGAAGGACTGGCCGCCGCTGAGTTCGAGCTTCAGGGCGCGTCCGCCGAACGACTTGGCGCGTCCGCCGAACGACTTGGCGCGCACGCCGAACGACTTGGCGCGCACGCCGAGCGACTTGGCGCGTCCGCCGAACGGCTTGGCGCGCACGCCGAGCGACTTGGCGCGCACGCCGGGTGCTGGGCAAGGCCTTGCGAATCGTGTGCCGGGAGCCCGGAATGGCTAGGGCGACGTTGGTTTAGGCACTCTTGGCGGTGGCGATGGAAGCGGGTGAGGCAAAGAAATGCCAGTCGCCGTGATGACAGAAGACGTCAATCCAACGGAAGGAACTGTCCGCAAGGTGGTAGTTGTCCTCGTAACGCTCGGGGTCGCGGAAGGAGATATGACTGCGGAGTAGCTCGGAGATGTCGTCAGGGCTGGAGAGTTCGATGGGCGACTGGCGGCGATTCTTGGGGACGGATCGCCAACCGGCACAGCCGTTGGGAAAGGCGATGAGTGGATAACGGCTGCCAAGGGCAGACGCGATGCGCTGTGTCTTTGCGATGAGAGTATCGAGCTTGGCGCGGGACGAAATGGTATAGGAGTCACAGCGGAAAACCTCTTCGAGGCAGTTACAGAGCCAACCGCCACCGTGGTCTGGGAATCTATGGCGAAGCGTGGCTTCGAAGGATTTCTTGTTCAGGTATTTCACGGGAGACGTGCGCAGTCGCCTAACGACCTATGCTCAGCGACTGGTTAGGCCGTTGGGTGTTCATTTTCGGCGCTCTTCAAGTCGCGGTAGAATGTTAATGAGTTTCGATCCAGGTCGTAGAGGGAAAACTCACGAGTCCCCCAAGGTGTATCGCAAATGCCGCTGGCACTGCACTCGACGCCGCGTTGCTGATATTCGGTGAAGAGAGCATCTGGATCATCCACCCCAAAGCGCAGTCGAATGGTGCTCATCTCGTGCTCGTATTGGAACTGCATGTGAAGCTCGACCTCGTCACGGGCGAATCCGACGTAATTGGGTGTCTCCGTGTCGTCTTGGAAGGCGAGCTGAAAGCCCAGTCGCTGAACATAAAACTCGATGGCTTGATTGATGTCGCGGGTGCCAATAATCGGATGGGTCTTTCTGAACATGGAGATTCGTGTGTTTCAGTGCAGGGGCGTGCAATGGCCTAATGCCCCGGACCAGGCGACGGCGAGCGGAATGCGTTGATGACACGACAGATGCCATTCGAGCCGTTGCTTGCATCCGTTTTGTTCGTCTTCGTTCCCGCAGTGGTCTTGGTAGGCATCAATGGTGGTGCAGATGACATGGCTGTGGGCAATGTGAATGTGTGGGGTAGATACGTAGGTGGGTCAGTGCCAATTCCCGCTACTGCGTGGCCCCTCTCCAGGCTTACTATAGCAGCCCGTAATGGACATCAGAAGAAGTGTGGCCAAGGTCAACCAGATCACAGTGAGAACTCTTGTGGATAGACGGCGACGACCGTAAAGAGCAAACGTGAATAGGCCCCAGAATACTATGTGAAACGCCAAAAAGACGGATCGGTAAGACTCAGCCTCTGAGAACTTTACATCGCAAAAGTAGCTCATAATGCCCAGTGGAGCGAGCCATACCACAAAGGGAACGAACAGTGCTGCAGGGCCTAAGCCAGGGATGGCAAGGAGGTATGCAACGAACGGAAGCGATACCCAGTATCCAGCCGATCTGAGAAAATGCTCGGGGGATTCGGGTTCTTGGCTCATCTTGCCGACGCTAGACTCTGCTAATTAGGCGAACAGTTGAATCAGCGACGATATTGTGGGTTTAGCCCCAGCGGCTTTATAGCTGACCTTTTTGTCGTCATAGGGGACAAAGGTAACAAGTCTGTCGCCCTTGCAGCAAGAGCTTTGTGATTTCACACCCATAGGCCGGAGAACGTGTCTATTTCAGCCGAAGCCAACAAGCGGAGCAGCGCTGGGAGATGAGTTATCCGACGATGACAGAGATCGCGCTGCACGAGGATCTGAGGCCCGGCAGTTTGCTTCTGGGTGTGATGCCCGTCTTCCTCCTGGGGGACCACACGCGTCTCGCGTGTTGGGCTCGGCGTCTCGCCGAGTCTCCGAACGTTGGCGCGCTGACTGGAGTCCTCGGGGTCTTCGGGGCCGAATACTCACCTTCGGCGAGACGCCGAAGGCTACACGCGGGACGCGTGTGCTCCCCTCCAAGGCCAGCTCGATGGGGGTCGTGATGGTGCCCCATTCCTCTCGCAAGCATCCTCGTGGTGCTGCGTTAACCAGGGGCATGAAGTTTTTGCTGAGTTTTCTGAGTCTCGTGGGGGCGGCGGTGGTGGCTGCCGAACAACCTAACGTCGTCATCATTCTGGCGGATGATCTGGGTTACGGCGATCTGGGGTGCTATGGCCATCCGAAGTTCAAGACGCCGCGCATTGATCGCCTGGCAGCCGAGGGGGCGAGGCTGATGCAGTTCAACACGCCGGCTCCGTTTTGTGCGCCGACGCGGGCTTCACTGATGACGGGGCGGTATCCGTTTCGCTGTGGCATGACTCAGAATCCGGCTCCTGATGGCGGCGAGGCGGCGGATGCTCTGGCGCTGCCGCCGAAGGAAATCACGCTGGCGCAGGTGCTGAAGTCGGCGGGCTATGCGACGGGCATGGTGGGCAAGTGGCACCTGGGGCACAAGCCGGGGACGCTGCCCACGGAGCGGGGGTTCGATGAATACCTGGGCATTCCGTATTCGAACGACATGCGTCCGGTGCAGGTGCTGGAGGGCACGCAGGTGGTGGAGTATCCGGTGGTGCAGGCGACGCTGACCACGCGCTACACGAAGCGCGCGACGGACTTCATCCAGCGAAACAAGGACCGTCCGTTCTTCCTCTACCTCGCGGAGGCGATGCCGCACAAGCCGCTGGCTGCACCTGAGAAGCACTACCGCAAAAGTGGCGCGGGGCTCTATGGTGATGCGCTGGCGGACCTGGATGACAGCGTGGGCGCGGTGCTCGATGCGCTGAAGACGCAGGGTGTGGATGAGCGGACGCTGGTGCTGTTCAGCAGTGACAATGGGGCGTGGTTTGGGGGCAGTTGCGGCGGGCTGCGGGGCATGAAGGGCACGAACTACGAGGGCGGCTATCGGGTGCCGATGATCGCGCGCTGGCCGGGCAAGATCCCTGCCGGGCATGTGAGCGACGAGCTGGCGGTGATGATGGATTTGTTCGCCACGGTGCTGAAGGTGACGGGTGCGAAGATGCCCGATGATCGCGTGCTGGATGGTCGCGATCTGATGCCGATGCTCACGGGAGATGCGAAGTCGCCGCACGAGTTCGTCTTTGGCCATCAGAACTCGAAGCTGGCGACGATTCGCGATGCGCGCTGGAAGCTGCATGTGCTCCCGGCGAATCAGATGAAGATGAAGCCGGGTGCCGATGGCAAGTGGCTGGATCCCCGGCTGCCCGATGGGGTGACGATCCTGGCTCCGTTCGAGCAATACAACATCGACGCGCACCCCGGTCTGACCACGGGGGTGGAGCCGGGCAAGATGCAGCTCTTCGATTTGAAAGCCGATCCGGGTGAGCAGTCGGACGTGGCGGCGGCGCATCCGGCAGAGGTGCAGCGCCTGAAGGCTGCCTATGATGCGATGAACCGCGAGGTGCCCGTGGTGGAGGAGGTGAAACGAGCGCCTTACAAGAAGTGAAAAGACGCGAAATCTTCACATAGGCGCAACGTTCACGGCGGCCCTATGCGTGCGCTTTTGCTTCTCTCTCTGGTGGTGGCCGTGATCTCTCCGCTCCGCGCGGCGACGAAGCCGAACATCGTCATCTTTTACCTCGATGACATGGGCTGGGCGCAGCCGGGCACCTATGGGGGCAAGCTGGCTCCCACGCCGAACATGGACAGCATCGCGGCGAATGGGGTGCGCTTCACGAATGGGTATTCGAGCGGTTGCGTGTGCTCGCCGGGTCGCGTGGGCTTGATGACGGGACGCTATCAGGCGCGCACGGGGCATGATGCGAACCCTACCAAGGAGCGGCGCGAGCTGCTGCTGAGCGAGAAGACGATGGCCCAGCACCTGAAGCCCGCAGGCTACACGACGGGCATCGTGGGCAAGTGGCACCTGGGCGACACGGGACCTCAGTTCATGCCGCTCTCGCGTGGATTCGATTTCGCCATGGGCACGGTGGGCAACCTCGGGGAGGGCAAAGGCCCGTCCTTCTATCGCGGCAACGACTTGATCCCTGAACTCGAAGGCGAGCCAGTGACCTCGCCTGTCTATGCCCGTGAGGCCTGCGGGTTCATCGAGTCGAACAAGGACAAGCCATTCTTCCTCTACCTGTCCTTCAATGCGGTGCATTCACCCATCGTCGCCTCCCCGGCGTGGCTGGAGAAGTTCAAGCACCTCGACAAGCGCGAGCAAGCCTACGCTGCCCTCGTGGGCGAGGCGGACGAGGCCATCGGCACGGTGATGACCAAGCTGCGCGACCTCAAGCTGGAGGAGAACACGCTCATCTTTTGCATCAGCGACAACGGCGGGGCCTCGCCGATTGCCGAGCAGATGGGCCTCCGAGGATCGAAGTGGTTTGTGTGGGAAGGCGGAGTCCGTGTGACCTGGATGGCGCAGTGGAAGGGTCGTGTGCCAGGTGGACGGGTAGTCAATGATCCGGTGATCCAGCTTGATGTGCTGCCCACGGCTCTCGCTGCGGCGGAGGCTGCGAAACCCGACGTCGAACTCGATGGCGTGAACCTGCTCCCACTTCTCGAAGGCAAGGTGGACAAGCTGGCTCCGCGCGAGCTTTACTTCCGCTTTGGTGTGCAACATGCCGTTCGGCAGGGCGACTGGAAGCTGGTGAAGGCCGCGAAGGATATGGAACCCATGCTCGTGAATCTGAGCACGGACCCCGGCGAGCAGAAGGATCTCAGCGCGGAGAATCCCGCGAAGAAAGCCGAGCTGTCAGCCCTCTTCGACAAGTGGAACGCCTCCATGCAAGCACCTCGCTGGGAAGACCAGCGCTGGAATGGCGATGCTCAACGCAAGCAGCAGAAGAAGACCAAGCGAGGCAAGAAGGGCAAGGCCTAGCCTTGGAAAATCACGCGTTCGATCATTCTCCGTGCTCGACACTTTGCCTGGCCCCTGATTGACTGCGAACTTGCCCATGCCTGCCAAGTCCACGTCCAAAACTGTTGTCCTCGTCGCCAGCGGCGACCTTCGCCTCTCGGCCAATCAGACCTGCTGGCCCGCCCAACAAGCGATGGAGACAGCCCTCGCCGCCGCCCTGAAGAAGGAAGGCTGGAAGGTCGAGCGCGCCCATCAGGTGGACGACACGAAGAAGCATGGCTTCATCGACTCGCAGAAGATGGGCATGGATGTCTTCCGCCACATCGATCCGAAGTCGCCACTGATCGTGGCCGAGGCCGTGTGGCAATACTCGCACCACGTCCTGGCCGGACTCACCACGCACCAGGGACCCATCTTGACCGTGGCGAACTGGAGCGGCCAGTGGCCCGGCCTGGTCGGGATGCTGAACCTCAACGGCTCGCTGACCAAGGCGGGCGTGAAGTATTCCACGCTGTGGAGCGAGGACTTCAAAGACGAGTTCTTCAAGACCAAGCTCCAGCAGTGGCTGAAGACGGGCAAGATCACCCACGACGTGAAGCACGTCCGCACGCTGGACAAGGTGAAGCTGCCCACAAAGCTCGCGAAGCTGGGTGCGGAACTCGCTACGGATCTGAAGACAAACAAGGCAATCATGGGCATCTTCGATGAGGGCTGCATGGGCATGTTCAACGCCATCATCCCCGACCACGCGCTTCATGCGTGTGGTGTGTTCAAGGAGCGCCTCAGCCAGTCCTCGCTGTATCACGAGACCATGCAGGCCTCGGACAACGAAGCCTTCAGCATTCACAGTTGGATGGTGAAGCGCGGCATGAAATTCAACCTCGGCGAAGACCACGCCACCACGCTCACACGCGATCAAGTGCGCCTGCAATGCAAGATGTATGCAGCCGCCTTGCGCATCGCGGATGACTTCGGCTGCGAGGCCATCGGCATCCAGTATCAGCAGGGGCTGAAGGACTTGCTGCCCGCCAGCGACTTGGTCGAAGGGATGCTCAACAACTGCGACCGCCCGCCAGTGAAGTCGCGCGATGGCAAGCGCCTGCTCTTCGATTTGGACAATGTGGTTCACTTCAATGAAGTGGATGAGTGCGCTGGTCTCGATGGCATGATCACCAAGCGTGTGCATCGCGCGTTGCAGCAGCCCGTGGAGAGCACTTTGCATGATGTGCGCTGGGGCGAGATGTATGGGAAGGACTACGTCTGGGTGCTGCTGATCAGTGGAGCCGCGCCGCCCGCGCACTTCATCGAGGGCTGGAAGGGAGCTGAGGGCTTCCGTCAGCCCGGCATGTATTTCCCCAGCGGCGGCAGCACCCTGCGCGGCATCAGCAAGCCGGGCGAGATCGTGTGGTCGCGCATCTATGTGCAAAACGAAGCACTGCACATGGACATCGGCCGCGCCGGAGTGGTGGAGCTTCCACGCGAGGAAACCGAACGCCGCTGGAACGCCACGACACCGCAGTGGCCGATCATGCACGCGGTCACCTATGGCGTGAGCCGCGATCAGTTGATGGCCAAGCATCAGGCCAATCACATCCAGGTCGCCTACGCCAACGACGCCGCCGGAGCTGACGAGTGCATGCTGACCAAGGCCGCCTTCGCCCGCGAACTCGGCATCTCTGTCAACGTCTGCGGCACTCGTGACAAGAAAGGCACGGCGTGGTGAGCAAGCGTTCCAAGATTGGTTCCGTTTGGTAGCTGCGTCGAAGTCATTGCCGTCTAGCCTCCGCCCCTCAACTCACCCCCCAAAAATCATGTCTGAAGAAACTACTCTCTGGAAAGGCCGCACCTCGCAGTTGGTCTATTTTTGGACTTACCTCCTCTGGCTCCTCGTGGCGGGCGGCATCGCCGTCGGTGCCACGCTGGCGCTCAATCCGCTGATCTACGCCGCCCTCATCGTGCCCTTCATCGGCATCGTTGCCCGCTGGCTGGTGACTCGCTCCACCGCGTATGAATTGACCACGCAGCGCCTGCGCAAAACCTCCGGCATCCTCAGCAAGAAACTCGATGAACTCGAACTTTATCGCGTGAAGGACAGCACCCTGGAACAGCCGGTTCTGCTGCGCATGTTCGGCCTGGGCAACATCACCATCATCTCGTCGGATGCCACCTTGCCTATGCTCGTCATGAACGCCGTTCCCACCGCCTACGAGGCTCGTGAAAAGCTGCGTGCCGCCGTGGAGGCCGAGCGTGATCGCAAGCGCGTGCGCGATGTTAATTTCACCGAAACGGATGCGGACGACGTGCCGCATTAACGCCGCACGCGCTTCAGCACCACGTTCGCTGCATTCCAGCCGCACATGCCATGCACACCACCAGCGGGCGGCGTGCTCGCGGAGCAGAGGTAGATGGACTTGTTCGGCGTCGCATACGGGCAAAGGCTGACCACGGGGCGTGTCATGAGCTGCTTCCAGTTCGCCATGCCACCCACCACATCGCCGCCGATGTAGTTTTGATTGTAGCCCTCCATCTGCGCGCAGTTCATCGAGTGCCGCGCGAGGATGGTGTCGCGGAACCCCGGTGCGAAACGCTCGATCTGCGACTCGATGATCGCGCTCATGTCGCGCGTGCTACCGGCGGGCACATGGCAGTAAGCCCATAGCGTGTGCTGACCTGCGGGTGCGCGGCTGGCATCGCAGACCGATTGCTGCGCCACGAGCACGAAGGGCCGCTCCGAATGGCGGCCCTCGTAAGCATCGAGTTCCGACGCGCGAATCTCCTCCAGCGTGCCGCCCACATGCACCGTGCCCGCCTTGCTACAGGCCTCGTTCGTCCATGGCACCGGATCGCTCAGCGCGCAGTCGATTTTGAACACGCCCGGCCCATGCTCGTAGCGCTGCAAACGATTCGCGTAGCCCGAGGGCAAAGCGTCACCCGCCACTCGCGTCATCACGCGCGGGGAGGTGTCGAACAGATACGCACGCGCGCTCGGCAGTTCCGTGATCGACTTCACATTGCAACCACAGCGCACCTCGCCGCCCAGTGATAGCAGCTTGCTCACGAGTGCATTCGCAATGCTCTGCGAGCCACCCGCCGCGACCGGCCAGCCGACAGCGTGCGCGCTCATCTGTAACATCATCGCGACGGCCGAGGTGAAGACATGCTCCAGCGGCAGCACGCTGTGCGCGGCATTGCCTGCGAACAACGCACGCGCTTCCTCGGTGCGGAACATCGCACTCGCCAGCAGCGACGCTGGCATCATGGCCGCCGTGCCGAAGCGCGCCATCACGAGCGGATGCTTCGGCAGCGCCAGCGGCGTGAAGACATCGGGATACAAATCGCACGCGTGCTCCGCGATCCACTCGAACAGGAAGCGATACGCAACCTCATCGCGACCCAGTCCCTGCGCCGTGGCGTCGAGATTCTGATGCAGCACCGCCGCGCGACCACCTTCCAGCGGATGCGCCAGCGCCACCTCGGGATGCACCCAGCGCAGGCCGTGCTCCTCCAGCTTCAGCGACTGGAAAAAAGGCGAAGCCACACCGGTCGGATGCACTGCCGAGCACACATCGTGATGAAACCCCGGCAGCGTGAGTTCCTTCGTCCGCATCCCGCCGCCAGCTGTGTCAGCCGCTTCGACGACCAACGTCTTCCAGCCCTCCTGCGCCAGCCTGATGGCCGCAGCGAGTCCGTTGGGACCTGAACCAATGATGACAGCGTCGAAGTCGGGCATGGGGAGCGCTAAGTTCCGATGCTGAGGATCATGCCACGATAAAACTCCACGGCCTGCTCCACCTGCGCGAGATCCACCCATTCATCGGCAGCATGAGCCTGATCGATGCTGCCAGGACCGAAGACGATAGTGGGAATGCCTGCGCGGGAGAGCTTGCTGGCATCGCTGCCGAACGGCACGCCGCAAGGCTCGCCATTGAGTCCCATCGACGCGAGCACGGCACTCGCCCGCTGCACCACCGCTTCGCTCGCGCGCGTGTCGAGGGCTTCATCCACGAGCAAGGGTGGATCTTCCATCTCAGCCTCAAAGCCGGGGTGACGAGTCGTCAACTCATCGAGCAAGCCCTGATAAAATCGCAGCACATCCGTGGCGCGCTCTCCGGGGAGCAATCGGCGGTCGATCTCGATGCTGCACTCGTCGGGCACAAGGTTGACCTGCACACCGCCTTTGATCACGCCGACGCTGATGGTGGCGGGACCGAGCAAAGGATGCGTCGTGGCGGCCAGGCGCTCGTTCTCGGCTTCCAACGCGAGCACGAGACGCGACATGTGCGAGATGGCGTTGTTGCCCAGGTGGGGCTTCGAGCTGTGCGCCGCCTTGCCGCGCGTGATGATGCGCCAGCGCAGCACACCTTTGCTCGCGATCACGGCGCGCATCTCCGTGGGCTCAGCCACGATGGCGGCCTCGGCTTGCAGTCCTTCGCAGAGCTTCACCACGCCACGATAGCTGAACTCTTCATCGACCACGGCGGCCAGCCAGACTTCGCACGGCGGCACAATGCCATCGGCTTTGAGCGACGCGACCGCATGCATCATCGCCACGAGGCCCGCCTTGTCATCGACCGAACCGCGACCATGCATCCGACCATTCTCAATGAAGGGATCGAAGGGCGCGGTGGACATGCCTTTGATCGAGACGGTGTCCGTGTGTGCTTCGAGCACCAGCTTGCGCGAGGTCTTGCCCGGAAGTCGTGCGATGACGTTGTGGCGACCAGGGAAGACCTCTTGTTCAAAGGTCTCGATACCGCGACTTCGGAAGAACTCATGCACCAGCGGCACCATGTTCGCCTCGCTGCCTCCGTCACCGTAGGCGGGATTCACCGAGTTCACGCGCACCATGGACGCGAGTGTTTCTGCGACCGTGCTCATCATTGGTAGAACTTCTCGCTCTTCGACACGTCGTGATCATAGACCTGCTCTTTGATCAGCTTGCCGTCCTTGCTCCAGTAGCGATTGAGACCGTGGCGCTTGCCGTCTTCGAAGTTCGTCTCCGCGCTCTGCTGGCCATTGTCCCACCACTCGCGCATCACGCCATGGATGCGGCCCTTCCTCATGGGATACTCCTTGGAAGGCTGACCATTCTTGTGCTTCTCGCGAGCGATGCCTGTGAAGGGCTTGCCCTTGTAGCTGAAGGAGCCATCGGGCTCGTAGTTCACGTCTTTGTAATCCACCTCCTCCGGCTTCATGCAGCCAGGGGTGAAGGCGAGGAACGATACGGCGAGTGCAGCGAAGGTTTTGGACATGAGGGTGCGGCGCAACATTTCAATTAGTCTGCCGGGATTCATCCCCAGCGCAAAGACCAAGTGCGCCTCCGTCCGTGATCGGCGTGAGTCCTGCGCGCGCCGCCGCCTCACGAATGAGAACCGCCATCTCCCGTTCCGCAAACACCCAGCCCGCTGCCAGCCACACCGCCGCTAGCGAAACCGGAATTCCGAAACAAATCTGCTGCCATAGCAAAGGGATCGACACGGTGAGGCCGATCATCGCCCAGATGACCAGCAGCCCCACCAGCACACGTCGCACCCGGCGCTGAACGCCAATCCTCGTGAGCATTCGCTGGCCCCCATGATACTCGGTGACGGTCACGATGCCGTAGGAGAGCCAGTGGTTGGGGTTCAGTTCCAGATCGACCCATCGCCAGCCATCATCTTGCCGGAACGGCATCGCCTTGGCTGCAAGCACTTCGCGATACGCTGCCAGCCACGCCTCACGGCCCACTCCAGCCTCGGACCAGAAGGCCAGCTCCATGATGCGCCACGACCACTTCTTCGGTCGCCTCGGCGGTAGGATGTCCGGCAGGTGAGGACGGAACGAAGGACGGGCACCGATATTGAGCATGGTATCGAGTCGCGCGCCCTCACGCACCATGGGCTGCGCTAGGCAGAGGAACCAAAGCAACAGCTTGTCACCCATCGTTTCAGGCATGGGTGATGCCTGCTTCATTCGATGCCAGGCAAACCACGCGACACCCGCCATGATTGCCGCACTTACCCAGGCGAGCTGTAGCAAGGCAAACATGAAAGCGAGCGCGATCCACAGCAGCCCCGAGAGCCAGTGCCACCACGCAAAGCCACCGCTCGCATAGATCACCTGAAACGCGCCCAGCCCTTGCGGTCCATGGAACACACTGCCCTCCACCGGATCATGCGATCCCACGCCATCGCCGTAGATCGCCCCGCGCCAGCGTGCGCCACCAAGCGGGCCGAAGCGCTGCGGGTGCTGCTTCATGAGCAAGGCCTCAGCATGGCCATAACCGTTCTGCTGCTTGAAGTAAGCCTTCACCGTGAAGCGCCGGTGATGCCAGACCATCGCACCTGGGACAAATCGCAACCGCCCTCCGAGATCGCGCAGCCGCCAGCACACATCGACGTCATCACCGGCGGTGCGAAACACTGGATTGAATCCCCCAATCTCCTCCAGCGCACGTTTCCGAATCGCGAGATTGCAACCGGGCAGATGCTCCGCCTCCTCGTCGTTGATCATCACATGCGAGGGACCTCCTGGCGCTGCCGCCACGAGCGACTCTATGCGACCTCGCGGAGGCGGAGGAATATTGGGCCCCCCTGCCGCCACCCACTGCGGATCATCGAAGGCCAGCGCCAGTTCCGCCAACCAATCCTCGTCAGGCATGCAGTCGTCATCCGTGTAGGCAATGACTTCACCTGTGGCCATCACGGCACCCACATTGCGTGCCACACTGAGCCCTCCGTGCTGAAGCCGACGATAGCGGACGAACTCGAAGGACTTCGCGATCTCTGGCACCGCATCCGTCGATCCATCATCCACCACGATCACCTCACGAGGCCCATACGTCTGTCGGCCCAGCGCTTCCAGACACTCGCGCAGCGTGGCACTGCCATTCCGTGTGCAGACCACCACGGAGATTCTCATGCAAGGCGCTGGCTCTGCGGCAACCAAAGGCAAAACAGCCGCAGGTCGCGCATGGCGCTGCTCATCGACGAGGCCGAACTGCCACTGCGTCACCGCCGCGCCCCCTCGATGCCATTCATCGGTGAAGGCAAACCACACGCTGCCCGCCACGCCCAATCGTTGGCACGCATCCTCAAACCAGTCCCTCACCTCCGCCTGACGCGCCTCGCCATGGCGCCTCACATCGAGACCAAACTCGGTGATGATCAGCGGCTTGTTCCCCGCGAGATGCTGCAGCCGCTGCACATACAGCTCGAAGGCCTCGCGCTGCTCCAGATAGACATTCACCGCGAGGAAGTCCGCATTGTCCGCCATCAGATACTCGGTGCTCGGATAGGTGGCATAGCTCACGAGGCAATGCGGTGCCTCGGCTTTGGCGATGCGCACGAGCGCCTCGATGAAGCGCTTCACTCGTCGCGGCTCCATCCACCGCACCAACGTCTTCTCGGTCTCATTGCCTACGATCAAGGCGACCACCGCCTCGTGGTTCCCGAAGCGTCTTGCCGCCTCGCACACCTTCGCCTCCACCTCGCGCCCTTGAGCCGAATGCCGATGCGAATCATCCACCCATCGCGGCCAGCCCAGCACGTCCACATGCTGCGCCCACGGAATGCCCACCATCAGCTTCAGTGAATGCCTGACCGCCACCTCCAGCACCGCATCCGTGGGCAGTTCGTAAATGCGAACGGCATTGAAACCAAGCGCCTGGATCATCGCGAAGTCCTGATCCAGCCTCGAATCCTCAGGCCACGGCTCGCCCCGGACGTTCGGCTTGAAAGGCCCGTAGCTCACCGCCCGCAGGAAGTGCTTACGCCCTTTCATCCGCAGCCACTTCCCCGCCGCCACGACGCGACTCGTGGATGGTGGCTGAAGGTTCGGCGAGGACAAGGGCATGGTCGGCGAGCATAGACGGAACCGCAGCCCCGTGCATTCGTCTTGATCAACATGACAAGTGTGAAAGGCAAGTCCGGCAGCATTGACCCTTTGTCATGAATTTGGTGCAATCAACCCACGCCACGAATTCAACACCAACCACAGACCTCCATGAAAATGACTCGTGTTCGTGCCCTGATGCTCAGCCTCGTGCTGGGCTCCTCCCTGACTGCGGCCTCACGTGCTGCGGACGACAAAGAAATCCAAACCCTCTTCCAGATGGGCCGCACCGCCTACTACCAGGGGAATGTCGAGCAGGCCAAAAAACTGCTCACCCAGGTGCTCGCCATGAATCCCCGGCACTTCGAGACCCGCGCGATCCTGGCGAATATCAATGCCACCATGGCCAAGGGCCAGGCCTCGCTCAAGACCACCTACAACGGCGTGGTCATCCCCAAGTTCGAGGTCAATCAAGTCTCCCTCGGCGAGAGTCTCGAAGCCCTCGCGCTCATGGCCAAAAACGTCTCCAATGGCAAGGTCACACCCAACTTCGTGGTCAAGAACCCCGATCTCAACACCGCCCTCATCACCTTGTCGCTGGCCAATACTCCCGTCGATGAACTCGTGCGCTACCTCGCCGACATGGCTCGGGCAAAAGTCTCCTGGGACAAGCACGCCGTCGTCTTCTCCGGCATCGCTGATTGACGCCACGCCCGCGCCGCGCACCCTCCGCGCGTGACTGAACGCACGGCACTGATTACGGGCGGCGAGGGCGATCTAGCCCTCGCCCTCCGCGCGTGCCTGGAAGCATCCGGGTGGAACGTCCTCGCGCCCGGACGCACAGCACTCGATGTCAGCAGCACCGCTTCCGTGGTCGAGTTCTTCCAGGTGCTGCCTCGAATCGACCTGCTCATCAACAACGCAGGTCTCGTGCTCGACAAGCCCGTGGCGCTCATGTCCGCCGAGGCCTGGGATCAAGTCATCGACGTCAATCTCAGCGGTGCCTTCCGATGCACTCGTGCAGCCATCAAGCTCATGGCCCGCCAGCGCTCCGGGCACATCATCAATATCGGCTCCTTCGCAGCCCTCGCAGGCACCGAAGGTCAGGCCAATTACGCCGCAGCCAAGGCTGGCCTCATCGCCCTCACACAGTCCATCGCCCGCGAATACGGAGCCCGGAGCATTCGTTGCAATTGCGTGCTCCCCGGCTTCCTGGAAACCAAGATGACCCGCGTCATCCTCGAATCTCACCGCGAGCGAGTGCTCGCCACCCACGCCCTCGGCACCCTCAACACGACCTCCGACGCCGCCCGCTTCATCGTTCAGCTCGATAGCTTCCCGCACATCTCCGGCCAGGTCTTCCAGCTCGACAGCCGGATCAGCAGCCATCTTTGATCGCCTCATGAGTCTCGCCCAGAGCTGGTTATCGTATGAAGGGCACTACGCCCAGCGCCCCACGATTCACGGCTTGCCCTGCACAGCCAGTCCCTCAGGCATTCACATGCAGAAGGCCGTGTCGCGTCCACCGAAGCGCGGGCAAGGCTACAAGTTCGGCATCTTCGCGGGACTGCATGGTGATGAAGAAGCCGGCGTGCTCGCCGTGCAGGAACTCATCCGCTGGGCGAACACGCATCCGCAGGAGCTTGCCGACTTCGAGCTGCATCTCTACCCCGTGTGCAATCCCACCGGCTGCGATCAGAAGACGCGCCACAGCAGCGCAGGGCTGGACTTGAACCGCGAGTTCTGGACCGGCTCCACCGAGCCCGAGGTGATCTACTTGGAGAGCGAGCTGCGCCGCGAGCAGTTCCACGGCATCGTGCAACTGCACAGCGACGATACCAGCCACGGCGTCTATGGCTTCGTTCGTGGCAGCCTGCTCAGCGAGGAGTTATTGAAGCCCGCGCTCGCCTGTGCCGCCGAGTTCCTGCCTTTCAACTACAACGCCATTATTGATGGCTTCGAGGCCGATCACGGCATCATCCGCGAGTGCTACGAAGGCATCCTCTCCGCACCACCCGAGCAGCGTCCGCAACCGCTGGAGATCGTGTTTGAAACCCCCGCCCTCGCCCCGCTCGACCAGCAAGTCACCGCCACCATCGAAGCCGTGAAGACCATCCTCGCCGAGTATCGCACGCTGCAAGCCTACGCGGCGGATCTCTGATTTCACAGGCGCGGCCCCATCACCGGCTGGATCGCCATGCCTTCGTCCACGCAACGTGCTTCCCTTTGAATCGCGGCGTTCGGGTTGAAATCAAGGAAGCGCCACAGACAAAGCCTTGATCTCCGGCAGCTTCACCGCTTCGCTCCGAGCATCAATTCACAAGCCATTTCGTCGATGACCTCCGACCCGCCCCAGCATCACAACCCCGTTCGCCCACAAAAAACTGTGGGCGAATCAGATTCGCCCACAATTAAGTGTGGCTAAACAACGTTCGTCCAAAGAACCAAGCACATGACCTCACTCACCACCTTCACCCGTATCCGTGAGATTATCAGCGGAACTGGTGACACCACTCCCGCCGACTGGCTGACTGAACGACGAGAGATCAGCACCCTCTACAACAGGGTCAGACCCCACATATTTGCCATCGTTGCTGCCAGGGAGAGGCTCCGAAGCTTCGAGCAGCATTTTGATGTGCTCTACGGGAGGCACGGCCACGAGGACAGAGACGACAGGGCTGCTGATGTCCTCATAGACATCGACGCGATAGTCCGCCACCTTCCTTCCATTCCCGCAGAGTAGGGTGTCACGCCGATAGATTTCATCACGCCATATCCTCAGCCTCACAACAGACGGCATATCCATCACTAGCCTCCCGCCCTTCGTCCTCACGGGATCACAGGAGTCCTGAAGAGTGTAGAGAAGCGAGTTCACCGCGCGAAATAGTTCAGAGAGCAACATAGCAGGAGACGAATGTCAATGAATCCACCAACCAAGGACGAACAAAACGGATGCAGGCAACGGCTCGAAGGTCGTCTGTCGTGTATTCAAAGTCATTCGCTCGCCGTCGCCTGATCCGAGACGTTCTCCTCCGCACAATAGAGTTGTGGGGCACCCAGGACAGCCCCTTCGCCGATCCCGATAAGGAGGCGATGCGCCAGAAGCTCAATGAGACAATTCTGAACGGGCGGCGGTGAGTGATCACTCTACGCACCACGTCATGCGTTTGGCGAAGTCTGCCTGAAATGCCGGACGCCAGCGGCTGACGGTGGTGCGCGGATCGAAGCCTTCCTTCGCTGGCACATCGCGCCACCAGCCATCGGGCGCGCGCTGGAATTGGCCACCCCAGCCGGGCTTCGATGGATCAGCGGGATCATTGCCACCGAGGGGCAGGAAGAAGAACCACGATGGCGTGTCGCCTTCCTTCATGCAGCCGTGCGGATTGGGCTTGTTCGAGGTCTTCATGGGATACAGGGCACCGAGCGGCCCGCGCGATACCACATTCGCCTCGATCCACGCTTTGCTCGTCAGCGATTCATCACCGGTGAGATAAACTCCGCGATACACGCCCTCGCGCTTGTCGCGTCCAGCCGGAGCTTTGCCAAGGATGTAGTTCAGTCCGGGGAACTCGCTCCTCATCCAGTCGGCGATGCGGTCCTGATCGTTGATGTCATAGACGCGCAGCTTTTTCGCGAAAGCGGCGAGCCCATCGGCTCCCCGTTCCTGCCTCACCCTCCAGAGAGCCTGCGCCAGATCCGTCTGTCCGCCCCAGATGGCGACGTTCAGCGGGCGCTCCGCGCTGCCGACATCGACAAGACGAATGACCTCGCGCGAGCCATCGGTGTCGTGCGCTTCGCCAATGTGGTCGCGCCCGCGATGAGGATTGCCGGACTTCACACGCTGGCGCAAAACCTCGGCATCAGGCCAGCCCTTGGCATGCTTGCGCAAGTTCGGCAGCACTTGCTCATAGCCACCGATGATCGCGAGGATGAGTTCGGGCTTGGTGATGGACTCCTTCAGCTCACCGGGTGTGCCCGCTGCGCTCGCGAGCAGCAGCTCGATTTCGAACTCATCCGCGTAAGCCATGAGCCGGACCATGCTTTGCTGATCATCGGGATCGCCGCCGATGTCGGTCAGAACGGCCAGACGTGGTCGCTGCGCGAGGATGGGTTGAAGGGCGATCAGGGCGAGAGCGAGGTAGCGCAGCATGACCATCACAACGCGGTGCCTGTGACCGCCGTTTCATCTCTCTCCGCCGTGTCTCGCGGTCGGCTTCCTCATCGACCCGGTGGAGGCGGAAAGCCCGGAGGCAGGGGTGGCTTTTTGCCCGTGGTCGATGTGTCCTGACTGGTGGGTGCGCCGGGAGGTTTGGGCAAATTCTTGAGCAACTCCAGCAAGCCATTGAGCGATGGCAGCATGGGGATGGACTCGGGATCGACGGTCTTCGCTCCGACCCACGGCGGATCGAGTTTTTGCAACTCGGGCTGAAGCCGCTTCGCTTCCCCCAGGAGGCTGCCATCCGCACCACGCACTCGCACCCAGCCGCCTCCGAAACGCTCACTGGTGCGGGTGGTCTTCTTACCAGTCGAGACGGAACCGTTGCTGCGACTCACGTTGACGTTCAGCGTCATGCGTGTGGTTTTGGTGCGCGAGAGGGACATGCCTTCGGTGATGAGCGTGGCACTCTTCGAGGCAGCCAGCACATCCATGGGCTGGCTACCGGCCTCGGCATCCACAGAGCCATCGGGAAGGATCGCGTAGAGCACGTAATCCACCTTCAGCGCCGTGGCGTCGATGGTGTTGGGATTGTTCAGCGAGATGACGCAGTGCTTGAAGGTTTGCTTCGTATCCGTGGTCACTCCTGGCAGCGGCAGCGGCGCAGCACCCTCAGCAGAGCTGGTAAAGAGACCTCGCTCGCCGATGCCATCGCGCTCGTCGATGCGGGTCTGAAGTTGCTTGATGCCGCTGTGGGACTTCTGCCACTCCTGAACGAACGTTTGGTCCGCAGCCGAGAGTTTCGCAATGGGCCACAGTCCGGCCACGCCTCCGCGAGCCAGGATGACATGTGCCCCACGCACGCCGCCGATCTCGGCCTCGACCGTGCGGCCCATGTCATCAGTGAATAGATGCGCGCGAGCCTGGGGTGTGAAGAACACAGCGATGGAAAGAAGAACAACAGAGATACGCATGGCCGAATGCTATGAAACTCGCGGCGGCTGGCAAGTGTGGATCGACGGATGTCTCCTCGTTCTGAACGAAGCCACCTGTGCATTGTCCCTTGATCGTTGCTCGTCGCTGGCCACTTCCATGGGATGCCAGCCACTGCCACCCGACTTGCCGCTTTCACTGAGTCCGTCATCCGCGGGATGACGCGTCTCTCCAACCAGCATGGTGCGATCAACCTCGCGCAGGGCTTCCCTGATTTCTCGCCGCCAGAGGAACTGCTGCAAGCACTGGAACGC
>CAUJJC010000123.1 GCA_963204975.1 Verrucomicrobiota bacterium
GCGACCTGACGGGCTCTTGGGAGGGGCTTTCGAAAGACACGTTCATCGTGAACTGGAACTCGGACAAGGCCGCCGACAGCCTGAAGTTCTTCTCGGACAGGGGTCATCGGCAGATGATCGCTGGATACTACGACGGGCCGATCAAGCGCACGCGCGAGTGGTTGCGCAAGGCCAAGCCCGTGCCTGGGGTCATGGGCGTCATGTTCACCACCTGGCACGCCGACTACACAAAGCTGGAAGCGTTTGCCGAGATGCTTTCCTCTGAGGGCTGGTAAGTCTGGCCTTCGAAGTGGCTTCAGCGGCTCCTGTGAGTCTGGATGGAAAAAGAATTTGCTAAAATTCTAGGATTATGTGAAATATTAACTTATCCGAATAATTAACTGTCCCTATGGGTATGATGAAAGACCTCCTTTTCAAACTGGCATGCTGCATCGCTCTTTTCACCGCGAGCAGTGCTTCCGCACAGTATGGCTATGTGCCCCAGAGTATCCCCGGAGCAGGGGCCGGTGTGGCTCCCGCACCTGGATTGATGGATCCCAACATGGGCATGGGAATGGCAACCAACACACCGTATGCCGTGCAAGGTGGTCAGCCCGCGAATTATGGCATGGGGACGCAGATGTTCGGCGCGATGGCACCACCTTCCTCCAGCATCCTCACCTATGGTCAGCTTGAGGTGGCCTACTCACGAACCACGTTTGAGGACAAAAACATTGATCCGACCAATGGTATCGGCATCGGCCTCATGGCTGAGTTGTTCAAGCCCTTCTTCGTCAATGCGTCGTTTGCGTGGGGTGCCAGCAGCTCGAAGGGCAACACGAAGTTCGATTTTTCGACGGTCTCCATCGGTGGTGGTGGTTACCTCCCCATCAGCGAGCGCTTCCACATCGTCGCCGAAGTGGGTGGCATGTATTCCAGCCTGAGCGCGAGCAAGTCGAAGCTCAGCTTCAGTGATGGCGCGGTTTACATCAATCCCTACCTCCGCTTCGCCCCGTCGCCCGACTTTGAAATTCGTGCAGGGATCACGGCCACGAGTGCAGACGATTACGACAGCCGCATCGTGAACCTCGGTGCCTACTACAAGCTTTTCTCGCAGATGGACATCGGCCTCAATGCCGGTCTCGGCGACGCCACGAGCACCTACGATCTGGGCGTGCGCTTCCGCTGGTAATCAAGGCCCTGCCACATTTTCACACCTTCGAAAGGGGAGCCCTCAAGGCTCCTCTTTTTTGTCGCCACGACTTGTTAAGCAAGCCGCCAGAGCATCGACTTGGTCGCGAGTGTGAGCCGCCGACAAGGTGACGCGAAGTCGCGCTGAACCTCGAGCGACGGTGGGGTAGCGAATGGCAGGAATGAGGAAGCCTTTCTCACGAAACCGGGTGCTCAATTGCATCGCCATGTCCTCGTCTCCAACGATGACAGGCAAGATCGCGGATGGCACGTCACGAGGAACCAGGCCGGGAGGGCAATGGCTGAGGAGCCGACGAATATGCTCCAGCAACTGCGCCCGCAATGCGTCGCCTTCTGCGCTCCGAATGATCTCGAGCGCGGCGCTCGCAGCATGGGCGATCGCAGGTGATGGTGCCGTCGAATAGATGAAGCTTCGTGCCCGGTTGATGAGAAAGTCAATGGTTGAGCGCGAGGCTGCGAGATACCCTCCGCTGAGGCCGAAGGCCTTGCTTAGCGTGCCCATGTGGAGGTCGATTCGTCCATCAAGCCCCAGCAACGCCGCAAGCCCGCGCCCTTGCGGACCCAGCACACCAACGGCGTGGGCTTCATCGAGCAAGAGCCAGGCTCCATGCTGATCTTTGAGGTTCACGATTTCCTTCAGCATCGCTGCATCACCGTCCATGCTGAAGATCGACTCTGTGACCACGAGTGTTCGCCGCCCTTGAGAAGACGCGAGCAACTTGGCGAGTTTCTCCAAATGATTGTGCGGGAACACGCGGATCGTAGCTCCACTCAGCTTTGAGGCATCAACGAGTGAGGCATGGCAGAGCTTGTCCAGAATGATCACGTCCTCGCTTCCGACGAGCGCTGGAATCGTGCCCATCGCCACTGCGTAGCCACTGCTGAAGGTGAGAGCAGCCTCGGTGCCTTTGAAGTCGGCGAGCTGTTCCTCCAGATCGTGATGAGGACGAAGTGTGCCACAGACAAGACGCGACGCCCCGCTGCCCGCACCGTATCGACCAATGCCGTCCACGGCTGATGCCTTCACCCGTTCATGACCAGCGAGACCGAGATAGTCGTTGGAGGAGAAGTTGATCAACTCACGGCCTTCCCACTGAATCACCTGCCCTTGCGGCGACTCGATAAGCCGGAGCGAACGCAGCAGGCTGCTGGCTTCGAGCGCGGCGAGTTCATCGGAGAGATTCCAGGGCATGGGCAATGAGTGGCGGGACAATCCTCATCCATCAAGGCCTCGATTCCAGGGCAAATCCAGTGCGAAGGAAAATCCAGCAACTCGACGTTAGGCGCGTAAGTCTCTTTGCATGAACGAACCTGAACCCATTGCGATCCCTGAGCGACGCCCGAATCCGTTGATCGCGTTCTGGAGGTTAATCGGCGGCGGTTCGCTCACGCTCTCAATCATCCTGCACACCGGTGTGGCCATCGTGGCGGGCCTTGTTTACCTGACTTCGACGACCACGGAAAAGAACGTCGATTTCCTCCCAGGCGGCGGCACTGCGCAAGGAGCAGAAGCATCGAAAGATCTCGCCCAAAAGCTCGAACACAAGAAGCGCAACACCCTCATTCGCCACACACCCATGCAGCGGGTGCTGAGCACTCGTGAGGCGGAGATCTTGCTGCCCGATGCACCACCCGCGCTGCTCGATGTCCCGGACATCAGTTCATTCCTCGATGGTGGGATGAAGGTGAGTGGTGGATTTGGCAAAGGTGGTTCTGGAGGCGGATTCGGTGACGGTATCGGCATCGGTGGAATGAGCGGCGTCACGTTCAAGCCGCTCACCATGTTTGGCATGGAACTCAAGGATACGCGCAAGATCGCGGTCGTCATGGATGTGTCGCGCTCGATGACGCGCTACCTGCCCTTCGTGGCCCGTGAGCTAGACCGCATCGCGAGGCAGAGCGTGCTCGTGCTCTACTTCGGCTGCGGGTTGATCACACCTCGTGGCGAGGTGGATGACCGTGTGCGTAGGACCGAGGGTGAGGATTTTGCCACCTTCTGGCAGCATTGGGAGGGGAAGGCGTCGCTCAAAATGACAGCAGAGGAACGCAGTCGGCTGAAGTTCAATCCGAATGCCCCGATGCCTCTCGAAGACATCTACAAGAAGATGGCCGGACGTCCCAATACCTACTTCATCGACTTCAACGGCATCTACTACGCGTGGACAGCGCTGATGAGTCATGAGGTGATGGAAGCGGACACCATTTACTGGTTTGCTGACTTCCAGGACAAGGTGGACGAGCCGCAGATGGAGGTCGTGCGCAAGAAGCTCAAGCTGCGCAAACAGAAGCTCTACATCCACGCCTCCACCCGCGGGCGATTCTTTGAGCACGTCAAAGAGGGGCTCGTTGTGCCGTTGGGCGGGCAAGTGATCGAGGCGGAGGTGAAGTAGCGGTGTGCTACTCCTTGCCCAGCTTGCTCTCGATTACTTCATCTTTCGCCACGCCAAGCGCCAGAGCTTGGTCGTAGTGTTTGCGGGCCAGGGCCTTGGCGGGTGGCTTTTGATCGAGATACATGGCCGCCAGGTTGAAGTGGGCAAGGCCGTAGTCCGGGTTGATTTCGATGGCACGTTGCAGCTCGGTGAGGGCGGCGTCCTTCCATCCGAGATTCTGCACTTCGATGGCTAGGTAGTTGTGTGCACGAGCATCGTTAGGCTCCTCATGGATGGCGCGGGCGAAGGCACTCACAGCCTTGTAGCGGTCGCCCTTGGTTGAGTAGAGCACCCCCAGAGCCGTCCACGATTGCACCAGCTTGTCATTGAACCGCACGCTGGCTTCGAAGCAGGCGATGGCGGCATCAGGGTTCTTCGATTGCTGTTCCACGGCACCGAGATTGGCCCAGGTGAGCGCGTTTTCGGGGTCAAGTTCCAGCATCTCGCGATAGGCCTTGCGGGCGGCGCTCCAGTCACGTTTGGAGAAGGCGGTTGCCGCTTTCCCCGCAAGGGAGGTCGTCGCTGGGGGTAGTGATCCCGTTTTGCCTAAATCACCGCCGCCCACCTGGGGCTTGGGTTTGTCTTCGGCGAGCGCAGCAACGGACAAGGCGAGAAGAAAAAGGGTGAAGCGCATGGCTAGGATCATTTCGTGACGGGGACCGAAGAGACACGCGGGACCCGCGATTGCCAAGTGCGGGATTCATCCGCGATCAAACGAGGCGGAGCTTCTTGCGCATTAGCCACTCGATGGTCAGGAGCAGGATGATGGTGCCCAGCCACCACCAACTCGACCACAGAAGGGTCTCGCGAGTGGACGACTGCTTTCGGTCGAGAGCTTGAAGCAGCGCAGGCAACTCACCCGCCTGCTCCTCACGCAGGAATCGGCCACCCGTGTTGCGTGCCATTGATTCGAGCATCGGCCGGTTCATCGTGAGCGATGCGAGTTCCTGATTGCCCGTGTCCGCTACCCGCAAGGTCAGCCGCACATCGCTGCGAGCGCTCTGCGGACCTTCGGCCACGGCCACCTGCCATTCACCGGGTTTCAGCGGAGGCGTGAGAGCACGATAGACACCCGCGTGAGTGGGGTCGGCTTCGAGTTCCAGGGTGGCCGCATCCGTGCCTGCGTGGATGAGGAAGGCGCGAGGATGCGCATCCGCAATGATCTCGCCACTCGCGTTGCGCAGGCGCACTCGCACCTCGCCCTGCTCGCCAGCGCCGTAGCGAAGACGGTCTGTGCCGATGGCCACCGTCTTGCTCTCCGCCTGAAACGGCGGGGCGGCGATCCATGCCGACATCTGAACCCAGAGGCGCTGATGATGCAGATCAGCGACTTGATAACGCCAGCGCCAAAGCTCGTCACTAGCCACGTAAAGCACCGCACCTGCTCCCACGCTGCGAAAGACAAATGCGGGCGTGAGCTGCTTCGCTGCCGTGCTGAGCTGAGCGAGCACTTGAGCCGCAGGCAAAGGCTGCACCGTGCTCGTCCACATCGCTGGTAGAAGTCGTGGCCACAGAGTTTGATTGGCGCTGGGCGAGTCGCTCAGGCGCAATGCCGGAGCGCGCTCGGCTTCTGCAGTGAGCTGCCAGGTGAGGGGACCCACCATGCCCTTCGGATCGCCGATCCACTGCACTGGCACCAGCCCAGCAGCCTTCGATTTGGCCCAGTCTCGCAAGTAGCCGCGAGCCCCATCAATCATGATCAAACCGCCACCGCGTTTCTCGACGAACTCGCGCAGCCACTCCACATGCTCGGGCTTCAGCCTTGTCGGGCTGAAGTCACCGATCACAATCAGATCGAAAGTGAACAAGTCGTCTTTGGTGGCTGGGAATGCCTTGTCTAAAGCGTTCGCTGTGCCGTCCTTGTAGTCATCGAAAGCCACGTTCACGGACCAGCGCTCATCGCGCTCGAAGTGGTTCTGGGCGTAACGAGTTTCCCAGCGGGCTCGGCCATCGAGCAGCAAGAGCTTGCGCTTCTTTTGCAGCAGGTGCAGCGCGACTTCACGGGCGTTGTTGGCGCGTGTTTTCTCAGGCGTCGTTTGCTCGCCAGCGA
>CAUJJC010000124.1 GCA_963204975.1 Verrucomicrobiota bacterium
AGGTGGCGGACGAAAAGGGGGCGCTGAGCATCGCGGGCGAGGCGATGACGATTTTACTGCGGGTGCGGGGAGGTGGTGAAGCATGGAAGAGTGGTGAGGTGTTTGCGCGGCATGGCGGGCATGCCGTGACCTTGTTCAATCTGCATGTGAACAAGGACGAACTGGGCTTTGAGTTTGGCGTGCAAGAGAAGAAGGGGCTCGCGGGGCGTCTGGCAGTGCCGCTGGAGAGCATCACGAAGGGCGGCTGGCATGATGTGATCGCGCGATACGATGGCGCGAAGCTGATGCTCTTTGTCGATGGCGTGGCTGCGGGCTCGGTGAAGGTCACGGGGCATTTGCGGGCGGAGAACAAGCTGCCTTTCACGCTCGGCAAAGCGATGCGAGGCCAGGTGGATCATGCGGCGGTGTGGACGCGGGCCTTGAGCGATGCGGAGGTGGCGGCGCTGAGTGGTGGAGCGAAGGCGATCGCGGAAAGGAACGTGGGGCGACTGCGCGAGATCGAAAAGGTCACCGGACGCGATGATTTGAAGCTCGTCGATAAACTCCGCGCGGCTCGCGAACTGCGGGAGCAGATTCAGAGCGATCCGCTGCGTCCGCGCTGGCATCTCGGCACGCCCGATGGCGTGTGGAATGACATCAACGGCACGGTGTATTGGAAAGGGCGCTATCATGTGTTCTTCCAGAGCCTCATCGCGCCGGATGCGGCCACGGTTTTGAGCGGCGGCGATGTCGCCACGAATCGCAAGGAGTGGACTCATGCCTCCAGCGCGGATCTCGTGCACTGGGTGTATCACGGCACGTCGTTGCGGCCGGTGTTCGATGGCTCGCAGCCAAAAGGGCTCTACAGCGGCGATATGATCGACGGCGCGGATGTTCCAACGCTGATCTACCACATCCCCGGCCAAGGCACGGCCATCGCAAAGCCGGTGAATGCGGACGACCCCGAGTTGATCGAGTGGCAGCCGATCAAGGAGAACCCGGTCATCACGCTCGAAGGTGCGCCAGAGGAGGTCGTGATCTTTGATCCCTTCGCGTGGAAGGAGGGCGACCTCTACTACGCGCTCATCGGCAACAAGAACAAACGCCCCGGCTTCGAGGGCGACACGACGAGCCTTTATCGCTCGCGTGATCTGCTGAAGTGGGAATATCGCGGCCCGTTCTACCAATCCGACCGCAAGTGGACCACTGAGGTCGAGGACTGTGCGTGCCCGGATTTTTATCCCATCGGCCAAGGAAAGCACATGCTGCTCATGCACACGCACATGCCGTATTTTCAGTCGCAGTATTACATCGGCACGTGGGACGCGAAGGCAGAGAGCTTCACGCCGGAGCGACATGGCAAAATGAACTGGCCGGGCGGTCATCTCGCCGCGCCGGAGACGCTGCTCGATGCGAAAGGTCGCCGCATTTTCTGGGGCTGGGTGCGAGAGGCTCGCAAAGGGGCCACAAGCAAAGGCTGGGGCTCGGTGGCCACCCTGCCGCGCCTGTTTTCACTGCATGACGATGGCGAGTTGAAAATCGAGCCCGCGCCCGAACTCGAATCGCTTCGCTACGACGAGCGCCGTCACACCGACCTCAAAGTGAGCGCCGCACGCGAACTCACGCTCGACGACATCCGTGGCGACAGCCTGGAGCTTCGCCTGCTCATCGAACCCGGCAGCGCGAAGGAGTTTGGCCTCGCGGTGCGCTGTTCGCCGGATGGCGAAGAGCAAACGCCCATCGTCTTTTCGTTGTCCAAACAGACGCTGCGCACCGAACTCGCGAAATCCGGCGCGGAAGGCAACTTCAAGGACATCACCGAGCAAGTCGCCCCGATGCCGCTGAAGGCCGGCGAACCCGTGCGCGTGCGAGTTTTCCTCGATCGCAGCATTCTCGAAGTCTTCGTCAATGAGCGCCAATGCCTCACGCAGCGCATTTACCCCGCCCGCAAGGATAGTCTCGGCGTGAAGCTCTTCACCCGCGATGGCGAGATGATCGTGAAGTCGCTCGAAGCGTGGAAGATGATGCCGGTGTTTTGATTTAGGCCGCTTCAGCTAACGTTCTTCGTTTTTGCCAGCCACCACCAACTCACAACCATCATGCCAACGGCCAACCATGCCTCCTCCGCGCAGGAAAAGACCAATCCGCGCCTCTTCCTCTGGGCCATCACCTCGGCGCTCGCGGGCTTTTTGTTCGGCTTTGACACCGTCGTCATCTCTGGCGCGGAAAAGACGATCCAATCGCTGTGGAAGCTGAGCGATGCCATGCACGGTGTGGCGATGGCTTCAGCGCTTTATGGCACCGTCTTAGGTTCGCTCATCGGTGGATGGCCCACAGACCGTTGGGGACGCAAAAAGACGCTCATCTGGGTGGGCGTGCTTTATTTTGTCTCAGCGGTGTGGTCGGGCATCGCGCCGGAGGTTTGGTCGCTTATCATCGCACGCTTCATCGGCGGTCTCGGCGTGGGTATTTCCACCGTGGCCGCGCCGCTCTACATCACTGAGATTTCGCCGCCGGATCGTCGGGGACGCCTCGCGGGCATGTTTCAATTCAACATCGTCTTTGGCATTCTCGTGGCCTTTCTGTCGAACTACCTCCTCGGCGGCATCGGTGAGAGTGCATGGCGATGGATGCTCGGCGTCGAGGCCGTTCCAGCGCTGTTTTACACGCTGATGTGCTTCACCCTGCCCGAGAGCCCGCGCTGGCTGCTCACGCGAAAAGGCGACCGCGAGGCCGGACTGGCTGTTTTGCGTCAAATCCAGCCTCAGGCCCCATCCGCGATCATCGAGGCTCATGCTGCGGAGATCGTTTCTGCTGCGAAACACGGCGCAGGCAGCTCGCATGGCTTCTGGAGCACTAAACATCGTGTGCCAATCCTGCTGGCCTTTCTGATCGCTTTCTTCAACCAGCTCTCCGGCATCAATGCGGTGCTCTACTTTGCGCCGCGCATTTTTGAAATGACCGGACTAGGTGCACAGGCCGCGCTGCTGCAATCCATTGGCATTGGCATCACGAATCTCGTCTTCACCTTTGCCGGCCTCTGGCTCATCGACCGGCTCGGACGGCGCACGCTGCTCGTCATCGGCTCGTTCGGCTACATCGCGTCGCTCGGGCTGTGCGCGTGGGCGTTTTTCACCGAGCACTTCAGCATCGTGCCCGCGTGCATCTTTGCCTTCATCGCCGCGCATGCCATCGGCCAGGGCGCGGTCATCTGGGTCTTCATCTCGGAGATTTTTCCAGACCGCCATCGCGCCACGGGGCAAGCGCTCGGCAGCGCCACGCACTGGGTCTTTGCCGCGCTGCTCACCACCTTCTTCCCGGCCATGGTCAGCGCGTTTCCGCCGGGCTGGGTGTTTCTGTTTTTCACCTTCATGATGCTGCTGCAGCTCGTGTGGGTGAAAACGATGGTGCCTGAGACGAAAGGCGTGTCGCTGGAGGACATCCAGAAACAACTCGGCATCCATTCATGAGCAACCAATCGGTCATCATCGGCTTTGGCGAGCTGCTGTGGGACCTGCTGCCCGCTGGAGCCCAACTCGGCGGCGCACCCGGCAACTTCGCCTACCACGCGCATGTAATCGGTGCGGAGGTCCACATCGTCAGCGCCATCGGCGACGACGAACTCGGCCATCGCGCTCTCGATCAACTCCGCGCCGCTGGACTCGACACACTCTGCATTTCCACGCTCAAAACGCATCCCACCGGCACCGTGCCCATCACGCTGAACGCCAGCGGCCAGCCGAGCTACACCATCATCGAAAACGTCGCGTGGGACATGATCCCGTGCTCGCCGGAGCTGCTCGCACTCGCCGCACGCGCGGACGCCGTCTGCTACGGCAGCCTCGCGCAGCGCTCGCCCGTTTCGCGCGACACCTTGCGCCAGTTCATCGCCGCCACGCGACCTGACTGCCTGCGCATCTTCGACATCAACCTGCGTCCCCCGCATTTCACGAGCGATATCGTGCTCGACTCGCTCGCCACCGCCACGCTCTTCAAACTGAACGACGAAGAACTCCCGCAACTCGCCGCCATGCTCGGTTGCACGTCCGATGAGCCCGCCGTTTTCGCGCATCTCTTCGCTCATTACCCGCTGCAAACCATCGCCCTCACGCGAGGTGCCCATGGTGCCACCCTCGTCACCCGCGACCACCGCCACGACCTCCCCGGCCAGCCTCCCGAACTCCTCGCCGACACCGTCGGAGCCGGCGACTCCTTCACCGCCGCCCTCGTCACCAGCCTGCTCGCCGGACGCTCGCTCGCTGAAGCAGGCACGCGGGCCATTCGCCATGCGAGCTATGTGTGTTCCCAAGCCGGCGCGATGCCGGAGATGAGTGCTATTTTGGAAAAGGAAGCGACTCCAGCCTCATGAGCATGAAAATCAAGCTGCTCATCACTTTGCTTGTCTTCAGTCCTTGGGGGCTGCACGCCCAAACTATCGCGCCGGGAGATCATGCCGAGTTTCCGCTGCGTCCGCCGCCTGCGAAGGCCGTGAAAGGCACACCAGCACCCGAGGCTGAAAGAGTCACCTTCCGCATCGGCAACTACGACGACCTCGGCCTCAACCGAACCATCGAGAACATCCAAACACCAACGCTCACCGTCTATCGACCCGCCAAGGCCGCGCATCGCAACGCGGCGATGGTCGTGTGCCCGGGCGGTGGTTACGCGATGGAGGTCATCGATCGCGAGGGACATGCCATCGCGCGATACTTTGCTGCGCAAGACCTCACGATGGCCGTCTTGAAGTATCGACTGCCCAAAGCGGACAGCTTTGAAAAAGGCCTGCCCGACAGCCAGCAGGATGCGCTCGAAGCCATCCGCGTGCTCCGTCGCCACGCGAGCGACTGGCAGATCGATCCGCAACACATCGGCATCATCGGTTTCTCCGCCGGCGGTCATCTCGCCGGCAGCACCGCGATGCTCGGCAAGGCCGCCGACGGCTCACGTCCCGACTTCGCGGTGCTCATGTATGCCGTCACGCTCATGCACGCCGAGTCCATGCACGCCAGCTCCCGCGAGCGCCTCCTCGGCCCCGCACCGAGCGAATCCCGCATCGCCGAGTTTTCCCTCGAAAAGCGTGCCCGCCCCGGCCTCCCGCCCTTCTTCCTCTGCCACGCCACCAACGACAAAGTCGTCCCTCTCCCCAACGCGGAACTGCTCGCCGCCGCCCTCCACCAAGCCAACGTCCCCACCGAACCCTTCACCGTGAACTCCGGCGGTCACGGCTTTGGTTTGGGCCGTGACGAAGAATCCGCGAGGTGGAAGGCGAAGTTCCTGATATGGTTGGATGCCTTGCCATGAAATTTCTTCCCCTGCTTTTTGCGACCCTTGGTGGCCCCATCCTCGCCGCAGAGCCCTCGATCATGCTTTCAGGCTCGTGGGTTCCGGAAAACACGCAGGAAATCGAATTCGCTTCACTGCCGCGCGTGCCCAGTGAGCATGTCATCATCAACGATGTGCATGCCGCCAAAGGTGTGAACCAGCACAACTACCTCGCGCATCACGACGGGCAGTTCTGGGCGATGTGGAGCGATGGACCGGGCGTGGAAGATCGTGTGGGTCAGCGGGTGAAGTTCGCTACGAGTGCTAATGGTCTGAAATGGAGCACGCCGATGTTCCTGACGCCGATTCCTCCGAACTCGGGGCCTGATTCGCCGCATTACGGCACTCGCACGGAAAAAGGCATGCGTTGGATCTCACGCGGCTTTTGGCAGCGCGAAGGCGAACTGCTCGCGTTGGCCTCGCTGGACGAAGCGGCGGGCTTTTTCGGCCCCAGCCTCGAACTGCATGCCTTCCGTCTCGACAAAGCCTCTGGCGAGTGGCGCGATGCAGGGATGGTCTTTGACGACACGATCAACAACTTCCCGCCGATGAAGCTGCGCACCGGCGACTGGATGATGTCGCGCCGTCAGCACGACTACAAAACGACCGGCGTTCACTTTCTCGTCGGCGGCGTGAAGTCGCTCGGCGACTGGCAATCCTTCCCCGTGCTCGGCAGCGCCTCCGAACTGAAAGCCGAGGAACCCGATTGGTGGATTTTGCCCGACAACACGCTCGCCGCCGTCTTCCGCGACAACCGCCGCAGCGGCTTCCTTTACCGGGCCTTCTCCAAAGACGACGGCCGCACCTGGAGCGCTCCACAAAAGACGAACTTCCCCGACGCGACCTCCAAAATCAGCGGCCTGCGTCTCCGCGATGGCCGCTATGTGTTGGTCTCGAATCCCAATCCGAAGAAGCGCGATCCCCTCACACTCTCGATCAGCGACGATGGCCTCGTCTTCACGAAGATGCTCTACCTCGTCGGCGGTCGTCACATCGACTACCCGCACGTCATCGAGCATGAAGGAAGCCTGTTCATTGCCTTCGCAGGCGGAAAGCAGAGCGTCGAGGTGCTGAAGGTGAAGCTCAGCGATGTCGATGCGGTGAAGATGCCTTGAGTGCCCATTCACTGGCGCTACCAAGGCTTTCCAACCAACCGGCATTGTGGAGCAGCGATTTCGGCCTCAAAGAACCCCGTTGAAAAAACTCATGCAACCGCTCTGCCGCAGGGGAATACTCTCCGCCACCGACCACCTCATGAAAACCGTCTGCATGGCCCTGCTGGGCTTTTGTTTTGTCCTTTCTCTGCATGCTGTTACACCCGCCCCATCGCTCGTGGTGGAGCAGGATCGTCAGCGTATCCTTCGGGCGGCGGACAAGGCGCTGGAGATGGCTCCGGTGAGCCTCACCCAGCATCGCTCACCACTCAATCCCGGCACGGAGCACGAGTTCTTCTCCATGAGCGACTACTACTGGCCGGACCCGGACAAACCCGACGGCAAGCCTTACATCATGCGGGACGGGCAGTCGAACCCAGGGAACTTCAACGAGCATCGCAAGGCGCTCATGGCAATGCGTGATGCCACGTCCGCGCTGGCTGCCGCCTGGCTGCTCACCCAGGACGAAAAGTATGCGGACAAGGCCGTGCAGATGCTGCGCGTGTTTTTCGTCGATGCCGCCACGCGCATGACACCGAGCCTCGACCACGCGCAGGCCATCATCGGCAAGCCAACGCCCGACCGAGGCACCGGCCTGATCGACACGCTGCATCTCATCGAGGTGCCGCTCAGCATCCTGACGCTGAAAGACTCGAAGGCCATGCCAGCCGAGACTTTTGATGCTCTGCGCCAGTGGTTCGCGGATTACACGAAGTGGTTCATCGAAAGCTCAAAGGGCAAAAACGAGGCCAAGGCAAAGAACAACCACGCCGTGGCCTACTGGGTCCAGGTCGCCGCCTTTGCCACACTCACGCAGGATGCCGCGCTGCTCGCGGAATGCCGTCGGCAGTTCAAGCAAGTGTTCGTCGCCGTGCAGATGGCTGCGGACGGCGGTTTCCCGCTCGAACTCGGCCGCACGAAGCCCTACGCCTACTCCATCTTCCAGCTCGACATCATGTCAGCTCTCTGCCAGCTCCTCACCACGCCGGAGGACAATCTGTGGGCCTTCACGACACCGGATGGCAAATGCATGGAGAAGGCGGTGGCGTTTCTTTTTCCCTATCTCAAAGACAAGGCCTCCTGGCCGAAACCGCCCGATGTGAACGCCTGGGAAGGCTGGCCCGTGCGGCAGCCGGCGCTGCTCTTTGGCGGCCTCGTCTTTGACAAAGCGGACTACATCCAGCTCTGGCGCACTCTGAAACCTGACCCGCAGGAGTTTGAAATCCGCCGCAACAACGCCATCACACAACCATTGCTTTGGACCTCGCTGCTGCCCACCACGCCAGTCGTGAAATGACTCCGCCCATGAATCGCATCCTCCTTTCCCTGCTCGCCCTCGTGTTCGGCGCGGTTGAGGCTCACGCCGCAGACCGTTTAGCAAAGCCCAACGTGCTTGTCATCGCCATCGACGACCTCAAGCCTGTGCTCGGTTGTTACGGTGATCCCCACGCAAAAACGCCCAACCTCGACCGACTCGCCAGTCGCTCGCTCAGGCTCGAGCGTGCCTATTGCAATCAGGCCGTCTGCGCCCCATCACGCAATGCACTCATGACCAGCCTGCGCCCGCAGACGCTCGGCATCTATGATCTCAGCACCAACTTCCGCGACTCCCGTCCCGCCGCCATCTCGTTGGCACAGCATTTCAAAAACCACGGCTACCACACCACCGCCGTCGGCAAGATCCTCCATACCGGCCATGGCAATCACGACGACGAAGCCTCGTGGTCGGAAAAACCTCTGCATCCAAAGGCCGAGTATTACGCCCTGCCGGAAAACAAACCGTCTGCTACTGCCAGCAGCAATGGCGAGGAGCAACGCGGCTCGCCCACCGAATCCACCGATGTGCCCGACGACACCTATGCCGATGGTCTCATTGCCGCAGAGGCGGTGAAAAAGCTCACGGCGGCGAAGTCATCTGCCGCGCCCTTTTTCCTCGCCGTCGGCTTCTTGAAACCTCACCTCCCATTCGTCGCCCCAAAGAAATACTGGGACCGCATCGACGCCGACAAACTGCCCCTTCCCGCCACCGACACCCTGCCACGGAGCGCCACCGAAGCCGCTGGTCCCAGCACCGATGAACTCCGCAAATACAAAGGCATCCCACAAGGCAGAGCCGTGCTCAGTGACGCCCAAAAGCGCCACCTCATTCACGGCTACTATGCCGCCACCAGTTATGTGGACGCCTGTGTCGGTCGCGTGCTCGCTGCCTTGCAAGACAGCGGCCTCGCCGAGAGCACCCTCATCGTCGTCTGGGGTGATCACGGCTACCATCTCGGCGACCACGGTATCTGGGGCAAGCACACCAACTTCGAACTCGCCGCCCGCATCCCGCTCATGGTCGCCATGCCCGGCAAACAGGGCACCGTTTCCTCCGCACTGATCGAGACCGTGGACATCTATCCCACACTCGCCGCGCTCACCGGCCTGCCCGCACCGCAGGGCCTCGACGGTCGCAGCTTTGCCGCGCTGCTCGATGATCCCTCCGCAACGCACCGCGACCACATCACGCATGTCTATCCCCGCCGCGAACTCCTCGGCCGTGCCGTCCGCGATGACCGCTACCGCCTTGTCGAATGGAACAAGATCGGTGCCGAGCCTGAAACCGCCACCTTTGAACTCTACGACTATCAAACTGACCCCGGCGAGCACACCAACCTCGCCTCCACTCAACCCGACGTCGTCGCCAAACTCCAAACGTTGCTCGCCCAACAACCCGCCGCGAAACTCCAGATCACCGCCAGACCTCCATCGCCTGCAAAGGCCCAACCCGCCAGCGAACGCGTCGAGCAGTTCCGCAAGCGTGATCAGGATCACAATGGCACCCTCAGCTACGAAGAGTTCCTCGCCAACCAACGCGACCTCTCCGACGCACCCGACCGCTTCCGCAAACTCGACCTCGACCACGACAACAAGCTCACCGAAGCCGAGTATGTGACCAAAGGCAGATCGCCTGCCCTTACGAAGTGACCTTTCTCACCTCCGCTCCGCTTTCAAATACGGCCGCAGCGCCTCGAAGCGGAAGTCGATCTCCGCAATCTCATCGGCTTTCAGCTTTAGCTCGGAGAAGATCGGCTTGTCAGGGATCGACTGCTTGGGGCCGTATTGCCGGGAGATCATGTTTTTGAAGACGCCGCGCTTCTTCCAGAGATGGAGCTGGAAGCCGCGCAGGTCACCGCCGGGGAGATGCTGGCCGAGATTGAAGAGGAGCATCAGTTTCGCGTGGATGTCGCGCACGGTTTCGGGGGCTTTGCCGCTTTGCATGAGGTCCCAGACGCGGGTGAGCACATCGGCATAGACGGCGCGTTCGGTGATGAGGCCTTCGGTGCCGAGATGGGACTCGTAGAGCCAGCCGTGCGCTCCACGGGCGCTGAAGACGCGGCGGATCGTGGGCATCGCTGCGCACAGCTCTTTGGTGCGGGCGATGATGGGCGCGGCTTCTTCTTTGATGTAGCCGAAGTGTGGGAACTCTTTCGCTAGCTCAATCATGAGCTTGACGGAAGGCACCGGGCCTTTGTAAACCACGCCGCCGGTCGTTTGGAAGATGACGGGGCGTTTCGCAACCTTCGCCAGCTCACGCCAATACTGCCGCAGATCGTCCTCCGTGCGCCCCGAGTCCGGCGGACGCGAGATGATGGCGGTGGGCGCGAGCTTTTCAGCGTGTCGGGCATACACGAGCATCTCCTCCGTGTCTTTGCCCTGCACTCCGAGGCACAGCGCTGACGTCTTGAAGCCGCGAGAGGTCTCCGCCAGCACCTCCATGCCGCGCAGTTTTTCATCCATCGTCAAAAGATCCACGCTGTCGCCCGACTGTGGCCAGATCATGCCGGGGCAGCCACCCCAGTCCACAAACCGCGCCTGATCCGCGAGCACCTCATAGTCCACCGCGCCCGTTTCCGTGAACGGCGTCGAGAGGATCGGAAACGGCCCCCGCACGCGAGGATCAGCATCAGCGGCGAGCACGCGATTTCCTGCCCAGAGTGCGGAGGCACCCGAGAGCGCCGTTTGGAGCAGTTTTCGACGTGTGGGGTGTTTCATCATGGCTTGGGAAAGTGTGGAGCAGCCGTCTCGGCTGCTTCCGATGAGTTCATAAGACTCAAACACACTTCCCGAGCTTTTCTTTTGGGCATTCCGGCGTGTAGATTTCCTGATGCCAGCTTTCTCTCTCGATGCCGAATCCGTCTTGCAAGACCTCCGCGCCTTTATGGCGGCGGAGTTTGCAGCGCAGCGGTTGAAGTTCGCCGAGCAGCGGGCAAAGCCGCGCAACGAGCGTGTAGAAGATGGCACCTGCATTGAGAGCCTGCGTTTCCTGCGCCTTGATGAGGCTGGACGGGCGGTCTTCAACCATGCTGGGAATGATTCACGGCTCCGCGAGGGTGATCTGGTGACGCTGCGACAAGCTGAAGATGGCGATGAGATCTTGGCGAACCTCTTTCGCGAAGAAGCGGGCGAAATGTGGCTGGTGACGGAGAAGGGCTTCAAAGCCGCGATGTTCTCCGAGCCTAGCGGATGGTTCATGGATGAGGCGTTTCTGGATTTGGAGAGCTACTATTTGGCGGCGTTTGACCGCCTCCCAATGAGCGCCATCGGCCAGGAATGCATTCTGCCACTGCTGATGGGTTCAGAGGCTCCGGAGTTCGATGAGGAGGAGTTCAATGGCGCGATGGAGGATTTGCAAAAGCAGCCGCAGGCGTGGGAAGACGCTCAGATGGATGCGATTGCGAGTTGCTTGGCGGTAGAGCGTTGCTGTCTCGTCCAAGGGCCGCCGGGAACGGGCAAGACGCGAGTGCTCGCCCAGGTCGTGCGCCGTCTTGTCGAGCGTGGTGAGCGCGTGCTCATAACTGCGTTCACTCATCGGGCGATTGATAATGCGCTCTCTGCAACAGCCCGCGAAATGAATGATCGTGACCGTGTGGCACGCATCTGCGCACCGATGCACCGACGGGATGAAAACTTCGACCGCTACGAGTTCTTTGCCGCCAGTCCGCTTGCTTTACAATCTGGTGGCTGGGTGGCAGCGGCCACTCCGTTTGCCCTGCGGAAGAGGCTGCCGGGAGTCGAGTTTGACACCGTCGTCATCGATGAGGCCGGACAGATGACCACCGCGCTGGCCATCATGGCCATGCTTTCAGGTCGGAAGTATCTCTTGTTTGGCGATCAGCAACAGCTCGGCCCGGTGGTGATGAGCCGTTCGCGTCGTGAGGTGGACTCCATCGGCATTTTTCATGCGCTGAGATCACAGGCAAAGCACGGCACCTGCCTGGATGTGACCTATCGCCTCAATGACACGCTCGCAGCCTGGCCCTCGGAGAACTTTTATCAGGGCGAACTCGTCCCCGCGCCAGTGGCTGCTGCTCGGCGGTTGGCGTGCAAGACACCTCCGCAGGGGCCGGAGTGGCTGAATCAGGTCATCGCACCGGAGGTGCCGCTGGTCTGGCTCGGTCATCTGGACGAGGCCAGCCGCACGGTGAACTCCGCCGAGGTTTCTGCCGCTGCGGAGATCCTCCGTGCGCTTCATCGTGGAGGCGTGAAGCCGGAGGACATCGCTGTGGTCACGCCGTATCGCAAACAAGCCCGTGCCATGCGTCGTCGGCTCGAAACGCTGATGCCGGATACTTCATGGCGCGGATGCGTTATCGACACGGTGGAGCGGATGCAGGGTCAGGAGCGCGAGGTCATCGTCTTCTCCATGTGCGCCTCTGATCCGGGCTTCATCCAGCGGCAGGCGGAGTTCCTCTTTGATCCTCGGCGACTGAATGTGGCTGCCACCCGAGCCCGTTCCAAGGTTATCATCCTGGCAAGCGATTCACTCCTTCACACCGACCTGCACGACACAGACCTCGCGGAAGATCAGGCGCTGTTGAGGTCCCTTGCCCGATTCGCGCATTCCATCCGACTCCCTGCATGACGCATATCATCAAAGCACGCGCCATGCTTGGCCAGCTCGCCGCACATGGCATCGAGGCCAGCCGCGCCATGCGGGGGGAAGCTGCCAATGGCGGGCCGGATGCGCTGTTGGTGGCTGCGGACGGACGTTGCTGGCTAGTCATCATCTGGAGTGGCAGCACGACTCAGGCCGCGCTCTTTGATGATCACAAAACACCTCCGCTGACGGATGCAGCGAGAGCTTTGATCGCCTGGCGAAAGAAAAGAGTGGGCGCGGCAGGTCATCTCGCGCCCGATTTGCTCATCCTCGCACCTGCCTTGCCCTCCGCAGAAATCCGCACCGGACACTTGGTCTTGGATGACGAAATGATACCTGTCATCTCTCAGCGCGACTGCAAAAAGGCGGTGCTGCTTGCGCAGAGTCTGCATCGCCTCACCGCGACAGTGCTTCCTGTGGAAAACATCGCTCGCTGGCGTGCCGCAGCCGTGCCGGAGGTGCGTATCGAGAGTCCATGGAAGCGCAAAGCCATTCAGCGTCCTGCCGAAAAGCTCGCTGCCCCCCTACTACTCGACTACAAACAGGAACGCTGCGCCCGGCTCGATCTCGAAGCCGACCCAGAGGCAGAGAACCTCGCGCGAGATCTGCATCTGCGTGTCATCACAGGAGTGGCAGGTTGTGGGAAAACGCTCGTGCTTGTGCATCGCGCGGCATTACTCGCCACGCATTTTCCGCAAGCGCGGGTGCTGCTCGTCAGCTTTAATCGCCCGCTCATCAATGATCTACGTCGCCGTCTGGCTCGGCATCACGCAGGGAATAGGGTGGAATGCCTCACCTTCAATCAATGGCTCGGGCGTGTGGCACGCTCGGCAGGTGACATGATGAGCGAGCCAGAGAATCTGCGCTGGATCGAGCGTGAGCGACCGCCCATGACCGCGCTGGCAAAACTCAGTGCCGAGTGGCTGCGTGATGAACTGCGCTGGATGTGCGATCATGCTCTTGCTGATGAAAGTTACCTCACCGCTGAACGCAAAGGCCGAGGCACCCGACTGAGTGCGCGGCAGCGGCGTGAGATGCTGGATCTGCTCCAGCGCTTTCGTGCGTATCTGCGGCAGAGCCAGCGGGCGGATTGGTCCGAGTGGCCGCTCACGGTGCGGGAGAACCCACCTGCATCGCTTTCCTCGGAACGATTTGATCACCTGCTCATTGATGAAGCGCAGTTCTTTGCCCCGGTGTGGCTGGAGCTGCTGAAGTCGTCTCTCAAGCCCGGCGGGCATCTCTTTTGTTGCGCTGACCCCACGCAGGGATTTCTCAAACGCCGCCTGTCATGGAGTGCCGTCGGCCTGGACGTGCGCAGCCGCTCTCACAAGCTGGAGAAGCCCTACCGCAGCACCCGCGCCATCCTGGAGTTTGCGCGTGATTTCTACCGCAGCCGACTTTCGGAGGACGACGAGCCACTCAATCTGCCCGCCCCTGAATGGCTGGAGACATTGGAGCCCGGCACACCGCCCATCGTCCAACCTGGAGGAGCAGGCCAAGATCAGCTCCGTCGTCTGACCGCTGATTTGAAAGAACTGCAAAAGGCAGAGGTGCCACCGGGGCACATCCTCATTCTTGTGGCGGGCCGTGCCCTCACCATCCAAGCTGTCATTCATCACCTGAACACGCGCCTCGGCCCTCGCACGGCCTCCTCCGTGCGTGATGATGCCGCGCCCGCGGACAGCATCGGCGTGGCACACCTCATGGCCGCCACCGGTTTGGAGCGGCCCGTGGTTTTTCTTCTCGGCTGCGACGATCTCCTCGCCTCCGAGGCCAATCCACTGCTCACCGAAGAAGAACTCACTGAACACCGCCAGGACCACACACGGCAGATCTACGTCGGCATCACCCGCGCCATGGAGCGGGTGGTGATCTATGCGGATCGGTTTCCTAACTCATTCATCAACGCTAAATGACCCGATTTTTCCTCTCAGCTCTTGTCATGATTGCCTGCCAGCTCTCAGCGGCAGAAACCACCACCTTCGCGAAGATCGAGCAAGCCTGGGACATGGTCTGGAGCCGCTTTTATCTGCCGAAGGTGCAGACCTTTGGCGATTACCTCAGCAGCTATGAGAAAGGGAAGGAACAAGCTCATTTGCCGACAGCGGATGAGGTGAAGCGGCAATACCCCAATCCCTGTGGCTACAGCACGGGCATGGAAGACGGTGCGATCCTCGGTGGCGCGATGCTGAGCGTGCTGTGTGATCGGTTTGAGGTCACGAAGGACAAGTCGCTGCGAGAGAAGGCGGCGAGCGTTTTTGCCGGACTCAAGCGCTGCGTCACGGTGCATGGCGTGAAGGGTTTCGTGGCGCGAAATGTATGCCCGGAGGACGGCACGAGCACTTACATCAACTCGTCACGTGATCAGGTGACGCACTTTGTTCACGGGCTGTGGCAGTATTATCACAGCCCTCTGGCGGGTGAAGTCACGAAGGAGCAAATCCGCGCCATCCTCGCCGATGTGGCGGAGCGCATGATCGCGTTTGTGACGCCGGAGAATGACTTCGACTTCTGCCGTTCGGACGGCACGCGCTGCCCGCTGGGCATCTGCCGCATGTGGAAGGTGCAGTCGCACGAGGCGGCGCGGTTGCCGATGATTTACGCGGCGGCGTGGGACGTGACGAAGAACGAACGCTACCGCGAGCAGTGGCGAAAATATGCCGCCGAGGCCATCGAGCAGTCAGCGAATCCCGGCGAGAACAAACCCGCCTACGCGCTGCTCCAGATGCAGTGCTCGCTGGAGCTTCTTCACGCCCTGGAGCCTGATTTGGAGCTCAAAGCGCAAATCCACACGCACATGCTTCACGTTCGCGATCTGGCTGCGAAGCGATTCACGAGCGTCCTGGCCCAAATCGCGAAAAAGAGCCCCGAAGAGATGCAGATGCTCGGTCCGGACTGGAGGACGGTTCCCGAGTGGAAGAACCAAAAGGGCTACCCGAATCCGCAGTGGGGGCCGTTTCGCGAGATCTGGCATCTCACGCGTGAAGTAGGCGAATCCGCGCTCATTTTGCTCATGGTCGATTCACCGACGCTGACCAACGAACAGAGATCTGCGCTGCAAAAACTCCTCGGCAGCTTCGATTACACGCACAATGCGAGTTGCGGCCTCATTTATCATCTCGCGGCGTATTGGAAAGCGCGGCGTTATTGTAGCTTCGATTGGCAATCGAAGCCTTCCGCCCCATGATTCGATTGCCAATCGAATCTACTCTCGATCCCATGAAACCATCACTCATCGCCCTCCTGCTCGCTTCAACGTTTGCCCTGGCTGCTGATCCGACTCCGCCAACCACGCAGACCTGCCAGTCGGACAAACTCATCGCCGCTGAGGCCTTTGATAAGCCAGAGTCTTTCACGAAACAAAAGCAACCCGGCACCGACGGCTGGCGCGGCGGCATCGGCACCTGGAGCATCAAGGATGGCGCGGCCTACGCCGTGCAGGAAGGCCCGAGCGATAAGCGCCCGAACGGACACGAGGCCGTTTGCGAGCACATCGTGAATCTCGGCGACTACGTGCTGACAGGTGAGTTCAAGCTCGGCCTCTCGCCGCAGATCGGCTTCGTGTGCCGCGATACGAATCAACCGAACCTCCATCAAGGCCGCGTGATGATCACTCCCACCGCCATTTGGATTCAAAAGATGAGCGGCATCGCGAAAGAAACCCGCCGCGAGGAATTGAAGAAGATCGAGGTCAAACTGGACCCCAACACCTGGCACCGCATCACGGTCGAAATCTGTGGCGACCACTTCTTCGCCAAAATCGACGACCATGTGCTCGAAGCCAGCCACGACCGCTTCAAGGAGCGCAAAGGTCGAGTCGGATTCGTCGCAAAAGCGGAGGGAGCGCAGTTCCGCAACATCGCGCTGTGGAGCGCGAAGCCGAAGCCATAATGTGGTTGAGTCCTCTGGACTCATCTGACGCAACCGGGACGGCTGCACCACACTCACCCTGATCACCTCACCCTTTTTTAACTGAACCATGAAAACACCTGAGACATCACCTCCATCATCCCGCCGCGGATTCGTCAAACAATCCGTCGCCGCAGGCCTCGGCTTCAACTTCATTCCCGCCTACCTCACCAGCGCCCGTGCGGCGGACAATCCGAAGTTGCCGCCGAGTCGTCGCATCAATCTGGGCTGCATCGGCATCGGTGGACGTGCGGGGAGTGTCATTCCGGGGCTCACGGCGGATGGCATTGCCACGCCGGTGGCGTTCACGGATGTGGATTTCGTGACTGCGAAGAGTCTGGAGAAAAACCTGAATGCCTTCCCGGATGTGAAGCGCTTCACCGACTTCCGCGAGATGCTCGACAAGATGGGCAAGGACATCGACGCCGTGAGCGTGGTCACGCCGGATCACACGCACTTCGTCGCCGCGATCAGCGCGATGGCGCTCGGCAAGCATGTCTATGTGGAGAAGCCGCTAACGCACACTTTTGAGGAAGCGGAGATCCTCATGCGAGCTGAGAAGAAGTTCAAAGTGGTCACGCAGATGGGCAATCAGGGCCACACCTCGGCCGGAGCGGAGCAGTTCAAGCAAATGCTCGCGGCGGGCATCGTGGATGACATCGTGAAGATCGACGCGTGGAAGTCGCCCTCGCTTTGGTTCATGAATGCCACGGAGCGTGCGCTCGTGAAGGGTTATCCAGCGGAGGAACCGAAGCCCGAAACGCTGAACTGGGACCTGTGGTGCGGTCCGCAGGAAGTGAAGCTCTACAGCAAGATGTATCACCCCTTCAACTGGCGTGGCTTCCACCTCTACGGCGGCGGCATGTTTGGCGACTGGGGTGCTCACATCATCGACTTTGCGCATGATCACCTGAAGCTCGGCCTGCCCACGCGCATCACGCCGCTGGCGCTCGCCGATTACAACCAGATCAGCTATCCGCTCAGCTCGGACATACGTTTCGAGTTCCCGGCCCGTGGCGAAAAACTGCCCGCCGTGGAGCTGCATTGGAAAGCCGGTAGCGACATCAAATTCGACATCGAGGAGAAGTATGGCGACCCGGGCCCCGACGGCAAAGTCGTGATCCCGAATCCCGGCAATGCAGGATCACTCCTCCACCGCAAACAGGGCGACTACCTCGTGCAGCGCGGCTCACACGACCGCCATTCGCTCCTGTATCCTCGGGCGAAGATGGTGGAACGCAAAGACGCCATGGGTCTGCATCCTTTGGAGCGCAATCACTTCAACAGCTTCATCAACGCCTGCATGGGCGAAGGCAAGACCGAGTCCCCCTTCAGCGTCTCCGGCTTGCTCACACAGGTCCTGAACCTCGGCACCATCGCCGAGTATCTGAACGTCGATCTGAAGTTCGATCCGGCCACGAAGCGCTTTATCGGCAACGACGAGGCCAACGCACGTCTGGCAGGACCGCCACCCCGCGCCGAGTGGGCGGAGTGCTACAAGCTGGCGTGAGTTGACCGCCGCAAAAAGAACGCAAGGATCGCAAAGAGAACATCTTTGCGCTCTCTGTGTTCTTTTGCGGCTAAAGCGTGTTGGAGTGCGCTTACGTCTGGCTGCCAGATTCAGGCACCGCCTTGAGCATTCGGTCAAAGTCCGACTCAAAGAGCCGGTCCTGCACGATCCGGTATTTCTCAAACTCGCTTTCAGCATGGGCTTTGGCCAGTTCCGCCGAGACTCTGCCTGCATCCTGAAGAATCTCGCGATCCCAGAGCTGAAGGAATCGGCTCAGGCGGTTCTCCCAGTCTTCCATGGTCATCGGGATCTTCCGCATCGCCTGCATTTCGGCCATGTCGAGGTAGGCGGAGACGATGCGCTGCATCTGCCCCAGCTCAAAATCCGTCAGGTAATTCTTGGCGATGGACACATCGTAACGCTGGATTTTGCCCCTCGGTGCCGCTTCCCAGCTTGTCAGCCCCATGTTCTCCTTTTGGTGATCGGCGCGTTCCACGATCACCTCGGCCGCCGTCTGGCCATGCACGGCGTAGTGCATTTTGTTCTGAACCGCAGCAAAGAAGCGCTTCGTCGCTGTTGCCGTTGAATCGTAATCCAGCGCGGTCGCGTAGATGTCCGTGATCTTCTGGTAAAACTTCCGCTCCGAGAGCCTGATCTCACGAATTTTCTCAAGCTGACGCTCAAAGAACTCATCCGTCAGAATGCTACCGTGCTTGAGGCGCTCGGGATCCATCGTCCAGCCCTGGATGGTGTAGTCTTTGACGATCTGGTTGGCCCACTTGCGGAACTGCACCGCTCGCTCGTTCTCGATCTTGAAACCTACGGCGATGATCGCCTGCAGATTGTAATGCTCAACGGAGCGCTGAACCTGGCGATTGCCCTCGGTTTGAACGATTAAGTATTTCTTAACAGTTGCCTCCGGCTCCAGTTCGTTGTCGCTGAAAAGGCGTTTCAGATGCTGATTGATGGCCGGAACCGAGACCGCGTATAGCTCAGCCATCATCCGTTGAGTCAGCCAGATGTTCTCATCCTCATACCGCATCTCGACACTGGCCTCCGAGTCACCGCCAGCCGCCACAAAAGTGAGGTATTCCGCCGCCGAAGAGCGAACCAAGGAGACCTCGGCTTTCTTGTTGGCACGGCTGGCTGGTGTTGGCTTCTTTTTGCTCATGATCCTCGATCTTGTCTTTCATCCAAGGCTGCCTTCACGCCTCCGCTCGTGAGGCAAAATTTGTATTTTGAAATCAGGCTTGGGAGGAGAGTTGGGCAACCAGCCACTCCAACTGAGTCTTCGCACTGGCGATGACCGCCCGGTAGCTGGCGAATTTGGTTTTCTTGCCCGTGTATTCTTCCACGAGTCTGGGATCGACTTCTCCACCGATGATGAGGATGTCGAGTGACATGCCAAGTTTGCCAGTGAGCGTGTCGGCATACTTTTTGGCTTGCGACTCTGCGTCACGTCCGACGGTGAGGGTAGGCTTCTTGAACTCGATAAGCAGGTGTTGTTTGAGGACGTTGCCCGCGAGGAACAGGTCGGGGCGGTCGGTGGCGTCGGAGCCGGTGTAATCCTCAATAATGGTTCGAAGCTGGCGATTGCTGGCCATGAGGCTGTATTCGGGTCCGAAGACCCAGAGGCTCGTGGCAAGTGCCTTGTGCATTTGAGCCTCACTGGTTTTCGGGTCGGCGGCGAGGCGGTCGAGGCCATCAAGGAACTCCAGACGGCGCTTGGCTCGCGTGCCCATCAAGGCGAGGTCGCAGAGGCCAAACTCTTCGAGAGCGTTGGCGAAGTGGAAGACGTCCACTTTCTCGGCTTCGTGGACGTGCTGGCATACGGTCCAGTATTCATCGATCTCCAGGGCATCGAGCACGAGTGCAACGAGAGCTTCGATGCGCTCCAGCTTCTCGCCCTCCTGGAAGGACCGCTGCATGAGACGGGTGATGCGTTCCTCGGCGATGGTGCGGCGATGCTCGGGCACGCTTTCCAGCCGCTGCTTCATCTGCTTGCTGAGGCGGGCTTTGGCGAGGTTGAACTCGTTGGTGTGGGTGGCTTCGAGGTTTTGCTTCAACTCTGCGGGCATGGCCTGCATGAGCATCTCAAAGCCTTTGTCGCTCTCGATGACATCGCCTCCGGCGGCGGTGAGTTCGAGGGAGTCGGCGGGGAGGTTGATTTCTCCGACGATACGACGGCGGAGTCGATCAGAGAGGGCGTCGTCGTTTTCGAGGCCGAAGAGGTGGGGCTTGCCGATGCTCTTGCCGCCGACGCGGAGGATAAGGCCCGCCTTTCTGCCTGGCAGTGGATTCTTGGCAATGGTGTAAGAGACGCTAGCGACCTGACCGTTGGGGAGAGTGATCTCAGACGTGAACTTCTCGCCTTGGATGTCGTGATGGAAAACTCGCTCGCCATTGACGAAGATAACGAAGGTGGTTTCGCGACCATAATCGAGCGCGAGCAGTTCCTTGAGCTTGTCCGGCTGGATGTGGGAGAGCTTGGGATTGAGGTTCCGCAAGGTGATGGTGGTGCCGTGGGCGTCTGAAGGGTCGGAGTCGGCAAGAGCAAGAGGCAGCGGCACTTTTTCCAGGTCATCGATGGCCGCCATGAGCAGTGGCTTGGAGATGGTGACGGAAGTGAGTCGCCCGGCGGCCTGAGTGACGAGTTCCATCTCACTCGCCAAGATGAGCCCTGCGAACTTCCCGATGCCTTTGCGACCTTTGACACTGCGGTCACGGTTGGGAGTGCGGTCACCTTTGCGGCTCTGGCGAGGACTGGCGATGTTGAGGTATTCCGTCTCGACCTCGGCGGTCTTCATGCCGCTGCCATTGTCCTGAACAATGATGGGGGCGTCAGTGAGGATGTTTGGCACGGTGACATGCACTTCTGTGGCCTCGGCATCCCATGCGTTGTCGATCAATTCCTTCAGGGCCTTTTCGCTGGAGGAGTAGTTCTCGCCCAGGACATGGGCGAGCTTCGGATCGACACGGAAGTGGGCGGTGCGGGACATAGATTCAGCTTATGACGGGGCTCCACACCTTCTCAAACCCAAAGCCCTCGAAGTGCTTGGCATTTGCGGTCGCAAAGTGGGTGACGCCGTGGTGGCGGAGGGTGAAGGCGAGGCGGGCGTCGATGATGTGGCGGAAGCCGGTGGTGGCCTTGGCGGCCCAATTCCAGAGGGGTTTGCCGACTTCGGGTTCGTAGTCGCCGAACTCCCAGGCGGGATTGGTGCGGAGGGCGTCGCAGAAGGCTGTGGCTTCCTTGGCCGTCTTGGGCTTTTTGAAGACGGCGGGATTGCGGAGCTGCATGTAAAGCTCCACCAGCACGAGGCCGCACAGCAGGAAGCGCTCGCCGACGAATTCCTCCTCGAAGAAGCGGCGAGCGGCTTCGTGATGCGGCGAATCCGGATTGGCCGCGTAGAGGAAAAGGTTGGTATCAGCGGCGATGATCATGATGCGCTACGCTCAAGGATGGCGTCCACTTCCGGGCGCAGAGTGGCGGGATCGGTGAGGAAATCGCCGCCGCAGTCGAGGGTGGGGAAGCGCCAGACCTTCTTGGGTGCGGGTTCCTCCGGGAAGCGGGTGACGAAGTGCTCCGCCGCCTTGCGCATCACCTCCGAGAGTGACCAATCCTGCCGCTCGGCGATCTCTTTGAGCCGCAGATAAAGGGGCTCAGGAAACTGAATCTGGGTTCGTGTCATGATGCGTTTTATACATCATGCACGGCTGAGTGTCAATTTGACGGCTTTTCTGGCGCGAGGAACGGATTCACCACCACCACGCCGTCGTAGTCCTGGCCGTGGTTGAGGTCTTCGCTGAGGAGTTGCTGGCACCGGGCGGCTTTGGCGGCGGCGAGGATGGCGGCGTCCCAGTAGGAGGTTTGGAAGCGTTCCTTCAATCGGAGGGCAGATTGGAGGACGGCGACGGTGTTGTCCTGGATGCGGAAGCGCTGCCACTTCTCGATGAGTCGGGTGGCGATGTCGTGGGACAGGGCGTCGGGACGACGGGCGTGGGTGGCCTGGACGTAGAACTCCTGGAGCACCTGCACGGAGAGAGCGATGTCGCCGTGGGTCAGAATCTCTCGCGCGATGGCCTTCTTTTCGGGCGGGGCTGGTTGAAATCCGATCGCGTAGATGAGGATGTTCGTATCAACGAAGCGCATGACGGTCGTGGAGTTCGTCGCGGGAGAGGTTGTGTGCGGGATTCAAGCCGAGGCCCTTGGCATCAAGCTCGGCAAAGAGCTCCTGCTCTTCGCGGGCGAGGCGCTGAAACTCCGACTCAGCAGCTTCATTCGTGGTCAGGCGGATCAAGAACGTCTTGAACAGGCCGGAGATGGACGTGGCCTGCTCAGCGGCCTTGATGCGGGCCGCACGATAGAGGTTGTCGTCGATGCTGACGGTGATGTTTTTCATGACGGCGTCATGCTCTCACAGTTTCACAGTTCGGGCAAGCTGGGGAATCTTTGGCCCCATTTCGCCGCATCACTCCAATACTCCACCGCTCCATTCCTCGCCCTACTTCTTCAGCGTCTTGATGAACAAGATCACCGAGTCGATCTCGTAGTCTTTGAGCACGCCGAGGTAGGCGGGCATGCCGACGCCGGTGCGTTCCATCTCGTAGCCGGCATCATTGCCAGTGAAACCATGCAGTGCATTCCACAGCAGGCTGTTTAAGTGTCGTGAAACCCACGCACAGTTCTGAAAAGCAGTCTCCATATTTGTGATGCACTGCGTCACAGATTGAGCTGACATCAAACATATCCAATTCCGCTCTCATCATGCGCCATCGAATCGCCGTCGTCCTGTTCTCCATCGCGTCGCTGACGCTGGCCCAAAACTCCCCCAAGCTCGACACGGGTGATGCGAACGCCAAGTCTGCCGCAGCGCCGACGCTGAAGCCAGCGACGCAGGAAAATGTGATCGTTTACAAAGAACCCGGCCGATACGGCGGTTGGCCGGCGAATCAGGGGCTGTGGCAGTGGGGCGATGAGCTTGTCGTGGGATTCACGGCGACTTACTACAAGGAGACAACCACCGATCATCGCATCGACCGCACGAAGCCGAGCCATCGCGTGCAAGCTCGCAGTCTCGATGGTGGGAAGACGTGGAAAATCGAGGCGGATCAGCCCTACTCGGATCGGAAAAACGAGCCCGAAGCTGTCGCCTTGAAGGAGCCGCTCGACTTCACCGCACCGGATTTTGCGATGATGTTTCGCTTCAAAAGCCTGCA
>CAUJJC010000125.1 GCA_963204975.1 Verrucomicrobiota bacterium
TGCTGGTCTATCCGCGTGAGGCGTTGAACGCGACGCTTCCCTCGGGCGGACTCACGAACCCAACGGTGTTCGCTGACGGCCTCGCGATCCCGCTGGGCATGTTGCCCTGGGGCAATGGCGATACCTGCTACGTCCAGCACGGTCATGATCTGAAACTCTACAAAGACACCAACGGCGACGGCAAGGCGGACAAGTTCGACATCGTGCTCACCGGCTTCGGCGTGCAGGACTCGCATTTGTTTCCGCATCAGTTCACGCGTGCGCCCGGCGGCTGGATTTGGATGGCGCAGGGTTTGTTCAACATGAGCAAAGTGCGCAAGCCGGGTGAACCCGAGGACAAGGCGATTGATTGGCCCAAGTGCTCGATGGCTAGGATGCGACCCGATGGCAGCGAGTTCGAAGTCACCAGCGTGGGACCGAACAACATCTGGGGCCTCGTGATCACAGGCGAAGGCGAAACCTTCATTCAGGAAGCGAACGACTACGGCTACCCGGTCATGCCCTTCCATGAATACACGTATTACCCCGGCGGCATGGAGAGCTATCGCAAGAGCTACCAGCCCGAGCTGCCTCCGCAGGCGGAGTTCCGCATGGGCGGCACGGGTTTGAGTGGGTTGGCGCTCATCGAAAGTAGTCCAGTTGCGCCGCAACTGGAGGCCGGCAAAACACCGCCTTCAGCGAAGCCTGACCTCTGGATGGCTGTCGCCAATCCGATCACCTCGAAGATACAAACGATCGCGATGTATCGGAAGCCCGACGCGGCATCGAAGACGCCGGTTGCGGCGCAACCGGACTACTATCCGACCGGCTGGCATCTCGAACTCACGCAGGATCTCGTGACCTGTGACGACCCTTTCTTCCGCCCCGTCGGCCTGACCAACGGTCCCGATGGCTGCATCTACATTGTGGACTGGTATAACAAGATCATCAGCCACAACGAGGTGCCCAGAGCGCATCCAGATCGTGACAAGAGTCGTGGTCGCATCTGGCGCGTGAAGCCAAAGGCTACGAAACAGAACGAGATCACTGACTTCACGAAGTTGAGCACTGAGGAGTTGATGGCGCTGCTCGGCACGCAGCCGACGGCGAGAGCGCATCTGGCTTGGCAGACATTGTTGGATCGCGGGGTGAAATTTGAGCATTGGTCCAATAGAACCTTCAACAACGGTGGTGCTCGCGACGCCATCATCACGCTTGGCCGTCAGCTGCCTAACTCGGACAAGCCAGTGCTTCCGATGCTTCTAGCCTTTGCCAAACCCTCTCTCCCCGGCCCCACCACGCAATCCTCACGCAGCCCGAAGCAGATCCCCGTCGCCGAAGCCTACGACCGCGAGTTCGAGCGTTACCTCGTGCGCATGTTCCTGGAGCGGCATCCTGATGTCGTCGCGAAGTTCCTCGATACCGAGGATGCCGCGAAGCTCCCCGTTGAAGCGCGCGTGCTCGCGTCACTCGCGCTGGAGCCAAAGGCCAGTGCCTCGCGCGTGGCGAAGCTGCTGCCACAACTCGACCGTGCGCCGAATGATGAAGAGCTGCTGCGTCTTGCCCAGTTCCCAGAAGAAGCGGGCTGCGGTGATGCACTGAAGACGTTGCTGGCGAATCCGAAGTCGCGCGCGGCAGTCGCGGAGAAGCTGCTGGCGCAGAAGACGAAGCTGGATGCAGCGAAGATCGCGCCGCTGCTCAGTGAGGCAGCGAAGGGCTTGCTCGGTGGTAACGACAACGAGCGAGCGCTGGGCGTGAGTTTGATTGGCGGCTTCCAGTTGGCGTCGTTGGAGAGCGATCTCGTCGCGATGGCAAGGAAGGGCGATTTGCAATCGCCCTCGGCAGTTGAAAACCGCCGCTCCTTGGTGCTGGCGCTTCGCGAGTTGCGCAGTGGCGCGACGGACTTGTTCGTTGAGCTGGTGAAGTCGGGTCCGGCAGCACTGCTTGACGATGCACTCGCTGCCTTGTCCACCTCGAAGAACCCGAACGCTGCCGAGCAGCTCTTCTCGCTTTACCCCACGCTCACGCCCGCGCAGCAGCGTTCCGCCTTGAACGCGCTCTCCGCATCGAAACCCGGTGCGAAGGCCATCGTGGCCGCGCTGTCGAGCAAGCGCATTCCCACCACCGACCTCGATGGTCCGACGGCAGAGCGTCTGTCGCTCGTGCTTGGGAACGACGCGGAACTCACCAAGCTCATGGCCAGCCTCGGCCACGTCTTTCACGACGTGCTTGCTTTTGATGGCACCGACGATGCGTGGATTGATTCGAAGATCACATTGGATGGCCCCTTCACCGTTGAGACGTGGATCAAGCTCGCGCCCGGCATTGGCAATGAAGACGACATCCTTGGTGTGCCTGGCGGCTGCGAGATGAACTTCTTCGGCTCGAAGTTCCGTGTCTTCGCGGGTCCGAAGCTTCATGACGTGGTCGTCGCGAACAAGCCGACGACGCCCGACTTGTGGACGCACATCGCTGTGACGCGCGATGCGAAGGGCATCATCAAGATCTACCAAAACGGCGAACTCGATGCGGTGTCGAAAGTGCCCGCACCGGACAAGTGGGAGAACTGCCGCATCGGCTGGAGCGGCCCGAAGAAAGGCACGCAGGGCATGATGGCGGAGTTCCGCGTGTGGAAGATGGAGCGCACAGCGCAGGACATTCGCAGTTCGTTTGATAGGACTTATGCGACCCGTGAGACTCACATGACTTATGGGGCTGACACGAAGGGTATGCAAAAAGGCGCACGCATCGCCAAGACGACCGACTACCCACCCATCCTCACGCCGGAACAAGCGGAATCCCTGGACAAGAAGTTCGCGAAACTGACAGCACTCGGACATAAGAAAGGCGATGTCGAGAAGGGCAAAGCGATGTCAGCGCTCTGTCTGGCCTGTCATCAGATCGGTGCCGCCGGCGGACAAATTGGGCCGAATCTCAGCGGAGCTGGTGCCATGGGTCTGGAGGCGGTGCTGCGCAACATCCTCACGCCGAACGCCGCGATGGAACCTGGGTATCGTATCTTCCGCGTGGAGCTGAAGTCGGGCGACATCGTGGACGCCTTCTACGTGAACGAGGACAAGCAGGCGTTCGTTGTTCGTCAGCCTGGATTGCAGGATCGCCGCATCAACAAGAACGAGGTTCGCGGCACTCGCTACATCCGCCGCTCGCTAATGCCTGAGGGTCTGCTGGATGCGCTCAATGACGAGCAGGTCACCGATTTGCTGAGCTACTTGATGACGCTCAAGTAAACGAAAACGCCGGAACCGCGTGGGCGATTCCGGCGTTGGAGTGGAGAAGACTGTTAGGCTTGGAGGTCAGCGCTTTTTCTTGTCGTCGTCTTTCTTGGAACTGCTGCGGCTGGAGGATGAGCCACCCACGCGCTGTTGCAGAGCAGAGCGTGCGGACTCCAGCGAGGATCGGATGTCGTTGCCACCCCGGCTTGAAGACGAGCCACTGCTCTTGTGGGAGCTGGAATGGTTGTCGCTGCTTTTGTGACTGCTACCTCCGCTGCTGCTCTTGTGATGGCTGCTGGAAGAGCTTTTGTGGTTGCTGCTGGAGGAATGGCTGTTGGAGGATCGGTGATCGTCGCGATCATGATCACGGTCATAGTCGTAGTGGCTGTGCGAGCTGCCATGAGATGAATGGCGACCGCTGTGTCCCGAGCAGGTGCTGTGATGGCAGATGGGGCACACACCGGAGCCGCGATAGTAGGAGTAGCCGGCGGTGTAGCTGCCATACGGGCGACCGTAGTAGTTGGGGCTGGAATAGCCGTCGTAGTAGTAGAAGTCGTCGTCGCTGTAGCTGTAGCCGGGGCTGCCGTAGTAGTTCGAGCGGCTGCTGTAAGACGATGAAACTCCGGAGCTGTAGCCGCCGCCGTCGAAGGCCGGATCATAGGCGACACAAGAGGTTAGCAGAGCGGTGATGCAGGCGAGCGAAGCCTGGAGAAGGGATGGAGTTTTCATGGGTTGAAGTTCGGTGGCTTATCGACCGCTAACGAGCGGCATTCATTCAATCACAGAGCTAGTCTGGCATTTTCGGACGCGAAGTGCCAGAGCTGACTTTACGCTCGGGCGGACAAACAGGCGCTGGTTTGACAAGGGCGGGGGCACTGGCACCGTCTCGCATCCCTCAAAACCATGGAAGAAACTGCGACGAACTCCGCCTTTGTGCCCCTGACCTTTGAACAAGTCCGTGTGCTTGGCTGCTTGCTCGAAAAGGAAGCGACCACGCCGGACTACTACCCGATGACGCTCAACGGCCTGACCACGGCGTGCAATCAATCGACCAATCGCGAGCCGGTCGTTGCCTTCGCGGAAGAGACGGTGATGGAGGCGCTGGAGGGGTTGAAGGCGCGGCACTTCGCCTTGCAGGTGACGCTGGCGGGTTCGCGAGTGCAGAAGTTCAAGCACAACCTGGACCGCAAGCTGCCCTGGCTGGAGAAGCCGCAGATCGCGGTGCTCTGTGTGCTCATGCTACGTGGTGCGCAGACCATTGGAGAGCTGCGCCAGCGCACTGAGCGGCTCTACACGTTTCCCGATCTGGCTTCGCTGGAGGCCACGCTACAGACGATGATCACGGGCGATGGCAATGATCCCACGGTGGTGCTTTTCCCGCCGGGACCAGGACGGAAATCGCAGCTTTACGTTCACACCTTGTCCGGCGTGCCCGAGGCTCCGACGGTTCAAGGTGGGACCGTGGTGACCGAGAGCTTCGCTCCCAGTGCATCGGCGCGCGAGGATGACCAGCTGTGGCGGGCGCGCATCGAAGGCGAGATCGCTGAATTGCGCGCTCAGCTCGCGGACCTCAAGGCCAAGCTCGGCGAAGTCTGATCATACCAGGTCGGTGATCGAACCGAACTCGGCATCGAAGAGCCTGCGATACGTGCGGAAGGCGAAGGAGTCCGTCATGTTGGCCACCCAGTCGCAGACGAGGCGGGCGCGGGCGGTCTTGTCTTCGGTAGCTTCGAGCACCTTCTCCACATCGCTGGGCAGGAGGTGGAGTTTGCCACCGGTGCGCTCGATGTAGCGATCACGCAGCACACCGAAGAGTTTGCGCAGAATCACGTCGGCCTTGTGGTCGAGCTGCTGGAGGGCGGGTGCCTGGAAGACGAGTTCCAGGGAGATGCGCTTGTTCAGCTTCGTGCGCGTCTTCACCGTGGGATCAATCACCAGCTCATGTGCGTGACGCTGGCTTTGCGGGCTGAGGAAATTGCTGGTCGCACGCAGACTCACGGCGCGGATGCACTCGCCGATCATGCGGTTCAAGCGGGCTTCCACACGTTGATCGCGGATCGCCTTGCAGAGGTAGGCGACGTGCTCAGCACCTGCGGTATCCAGCGACTGTGAGGAGGCCCAGCGCTCGAGTTTTTCCAGGCTGATGAATCCGGCGCGGATGCCATCGGCCACGTCGTTGAGCGAATACGCGGTGTCATCCGCCCAGTCCATGATCTGGCATTCGATGGACTTGAAGCCATTGCGCGTCTTTCCCGGTGTGAGTTCAGCAGGGAAGGCCTGGCCCGCGAGCACGAAGTCGAGCCAGCGCTCCTGATCGTTGTAGAGGAAGTGATTCGGCGCAGCGGGCGTCTCGGCTTGCAGCGTCTTGTATTTGAGCACGCCATCGAGCAGAGCCCGCGTGGGATTCATGCCATCACGGCCCTCGCTGAAGATCGTCTGCGTGAGGATGCGCAGGGTCTGGGCATTGCCTTCAAAGCCGCCATAGGGCTGCATCAGCGCGTGCAGGGTGCGCTCACCAGTGTGCCCGAAGGGTGGGTGACCGAGATCGTGAGCCAGGCAGGCGCTTTCAACGAGATCGGGATCAATGAAACAGTCGTCCGCCAGCAGGTCGCTTTGCTGAAGGTAGGAGCAGATGCTGCGACCGATCTGCGCCACCTCGATGCTGTGCGTGAGCCGCGTGCGGTAGAAGTCATACTCGCCGGAGAGGAAGACCTGCGTCTTGCTCTGCAAACGGCGGAACGCGGAGCTGTGAATGATGCGATCGCGGTCGATCTGGAACGCATTGCGATACTCGCCTTCGGAGGTGCGACGAGGGGCCAGCGTTTCCGTATCGAAGGCGGAGTAGAAGCGATTGGCGGGCATGAGGAGCAGGCAGTGTGGCGGGGGAACTGGGACGAAGCGAACTAAACCACCCGCAATCTCGTGAGGTCCTGGGTATCGACGAGGCCCACGGGTTTGCCTTGGTCATCGACGACGACCAAGTCATCGACGCGGGCGTGCTCGAGGGTGGCGAGGACTTCGGCGGCGAGCTTGTGGGCGCTGATGTGGATGGGCTTGCGTGTCATGTAATCAGAGACCGGGCGGTCGGCGATGGCAGAGTCTTTTTGGAAGGCGCGGACGAAGTCGCCGTGGGTGAAGACGCCCGCGAGCGTGCCATCGGGATTGGTTGCGATGGCGGCTCCGGCGCGGGCGCGGGTCATGGCTTGGAGAGCATCGCGCACAGTCGTTTCGGGCGTGATGAGTGCGAGGGCGTCGCCGCTGCGCATGAGGTCGCAGACCTTGGTGAGCAGCACGCGTCCGAGCGAGCCGCCGGGGTGCAGCTTGGCGAAGTCCTCCTGCTGGAAGCCGCGGGCTTCGAGCAGCACCATGGCGAGCGCATCGCAGAGGACGAGCATGGTGGTGGTGCTGGAGGTGGGCGCGAGGTTGAGCGGGCAGGCTTCGCGGGAGACGTTCACATCAAGGGTGAGGTCGGCATTGCGGGCGAGGGTGCTCTCGGCGTTGCCGGTGATGGCGATCAATGTAAGGCTCTGGCGGCGCAGGTGGGGCAGGAGGTTGAGCAGCTCGGAGGTCTCGCCCGAGTAGCTGAGGAGGATGGCGAGGTCGCCCTCGTCGATCATGCCGAGGTCGCCGTGGAGGGCGTCCTGGGCATTGAGCAGGACGGTGGTGGCACCGGTGGAATTGAGCGTGGCGGCGAGCTTGCGGCCGATGTTGCCGCTCTTGCCCACGCCGCAGACGACCAGCTTGCGCCGCTCGTTCAGCGTTTCCATGATGCGCTGGATGGCCTGGGCAAAGGGATCGCCGATGCGCTCGCGCAGGCGCTGGAGTTCCTCGATTTCGAGGTCGATGACGCGGCGGGCTTTTTCGGGATAATTCATGTGGCAAGGCGGGGGCGCTCCGGCAAACTGGGCGGCCCCCGACACTACTCAACCCGCCTTTCCCGATCAATGCCGAAGAACCCCGTGGTGGCCAGCTATGTGGCCGATTTCCTGAAGCTGGACCAGCTCCACGTTTATCGCCAGATCACGGGCTTGCGGCACGAGCTGGATGCCCACGTTTTCACGCACAAGCGGGAGTATCCTGAGCACTTCCCTTACCACGAAAAGTGGCTGCATGTGCTGCCCCGGCCCCGGCTGCGCTGGCTGCGGCGGCTGATTCACACGCAACTGCGCAACGAGCCCTGGCAAATCTATCGCTGGGAGTTGCGGCGCTGGATTTTGGATCTGGCGCGCATTGATGCGCAGCTGCTGCACATCTACTTCGGGCATGTGGCTCCGCAGTTCATCCCCCTGATGAAGGTGTGGCCCAAGCCCATCGTCGTGTCCTTCCACGGAGCGGACGCGGGTGGCTACCTGGATCAGCCACGGTATTTGGCGGCGATGCAGGAGGTGTTTCGTCTGGCGACGAAGGTCCAGAGCCGGTCGGAGGCGCTCAACGCGGATTTGATCAAGCTGGGCTGCCCGCCTGAGAAGGTGGTGCTCCAGCGCACGGGTGTGCCGATGGAGGATTGGCCGTTGCGGGAACGGATCGCTCCTGCGGATGGTGCCTGGCATCTGATGCAGAGCTGCCGGTTCATCGAAAAGAAGGGCCTCGATCTGACAATGCGCACCTTTGCCACCGTGGTGAAAAGGTTTCCGCAGGCCCGGCTCACACTCGTGGGTGACGGGCCTCTGCGCCAGGCGCTGGAGCAGCAGGCGCGTGACTTGGGCGTGGCTGAGCGGGTCACATTCACAGGCTTCGCCTCGCATGGAACCTTGGCGCGAGTGCTTTACGATGCCCACATCTACCTCCACCCCAGCCGCACTGGGGCGGATGGCAATCGTGAGGGCGTGCCGAATGCGATGCTGGAGGCGATGGCGACGGGCATTCCGGTGGTGGCCACACGCCACGGCGGAATTCCAGAGGCGATCACCGACGGCGAAAGCGGCCTGCTGGTAGATGAAAATGATGCGGAGGGGTTGGCGGCGGCGACGCTTCGCATCATCGAGGAACCGGCCTTGCGGCAAAGGATTGCGCTCGGCGGACGGGAGGCTGTCGGCAGGAAATATGATCGTGCGGCCCAGGACCGGGAATTGATCAGTTTCTACAAAGGCTTGATGCAGAGCCGCGAATTGTAGAGAATCGCGGGGCATTTTCCGTTCAGACCCCGCCCATGCCGTTTTCACAACACCATCCATCATCGCTCCGGCCGCACGTCGCGCTGATGCTGATCGGCTTTCTGATGGTGGTCTGTTTCAGCTTTTTGCTTCTGATCGGATGGCGCTGGTATTTTGGTGAGATTCAGAAGCGCCTGGAGCTGGCCCGCATCAGTCGCAAGGCGGACGAAGGCATTGCCGAGCGTGCTGCCGTCCGCGCGGAAACGGTCCGGAAGTCCGTTCTCAGCACCATTGAGGTGAAGTCAGCGCCTGCTCCCCAGCCTGAGAAGTCCGCCGTTAGTCTGGTGGAGATTTCCCATGTCAATGAAGGCAGCGCCTTCCCCGATCCGGTGCCGCTGACGGACGAAGTGAGCGCCAAGCGCGAGGAGGAGGCCGTCACCACACAGCAGCGCTTCTGGCAGGCCACCACCTGGAAGGAAAAACTGCCCTTCGTCCACGATGCCGAGCGCGTGGTCCCGCTCATGCGCGACTACTACGAGAAGCATCAGTTGCTCGATCCCGTGATGGGCGGCTCCGCCCGGAAGGCGCACTTCAAGATCAACAACACGGAGGTGCTGCTCTTCACTTACAGCAGTGTCCGCCCCAGTGGCACACTCGATGTGGCGATGATCGCCCAGCCGGACGGGCGATTCCTCATCGACTGGGAGAGCATGATCGGGGCGTGCGACGTGCCCTGGACGGATCTCAAAAAGTCCCGGCCCACGCAGCCCACCCTGGTGCGCGTGTTTGCCCGGCAGGATGATTACTTCAATTACGAGTTCAGCGATGACAAGCAATGGTCCGCCGTCCACCTCACCTCGCCGGACGGGAATTTCTTCATCTACGGCTACTGCGAAAAGGGCTCGGAGATGGACAACACGCTGAAGTCGATCTTCGAGCAGGTGCGAGGCCGTGCCGCGCTCACGCTCCGCATCGCCTACCCGGACAAAGCGGAGTCCGACCACTGCGCCCGGATCGTTGGGGTGGTGGCGAATCGCTGGCTGCTGGTCCGATAGGTTACAAAAAGGCCCCAGCATAAGGGAACTTTCTGGATGCAAACCCCGACCATCCACAGCAAGGATGCGCCCGCCTTCCGCCGCCATGCGCATTGCCGTCATCATTCCGGTCTATAACCACGCCCACTTCGTTGGCGAGGCCATCGAGTCCGTGCTGGCTCAGACGCGTCGGGCGGATCGCATCCTATGCATTGATGATGGATCGAGGGACCAGTCGCTCGCGGTTTGTCAGCGTTACGCTGATCGAGGCGTGCAGGCACGCGGGCGCGAAAATCGGGGAGCGCACAACACGATCAATGAACTCGTCCAATGGGCGAAGGACGAGGGCTGCGATTGGGTGAACGTGCTCAACAGCGATGATCGCTACCTCCCGCGCAAGCTGGAGATGTGCGCCGCTGCGGCACGGGCAAATCCTGACAAGCAGGTGATCAGTGGCAGGCTCGAAGTGATTGATGATTCGGGCGCGGTCATGCCTCCCGACCGTCCTCGGGCACGATGGTTTTACGGCGCGCAGAGCCTCACCGAGACCGGCGATCACAGCGTGGCCGAACTCATCGGCAAGGCGAACTTCGTCGCCACTACTAGCAATGTCTTTGCCCGCACCGACTACCTGCTGGCCAATCCTTTCCGGCCCTACCGGTTCAATCACGATTACTACTTCCTCGCCTCCTCCGCGTGGCGCGATGTGCTGCTGCTGCTCCCCGAAGTGCTGATGCAGTATCGCATTCACGGCAGCAACACGATCACCACCAAGCCCGAGCCGCTGATCCGCGAGATGCTGCGCATGCACCTCGATTTGTATCACGACTTCGCCGCCGAGCTGGCCGTCGATCACGGAATGCGCACGCGCTTTGCCGACTACTGCCGCACCTTGTGGGACAACATTTCCAGCTTCCACGCCGGGATGTTTCAGGTGGCGCTTGCGCAGATCGTGGCCGGGATTCCAGAGGAGGAACGCGAGGCCCTGGCGGCTGCGCTGACCGGGCAGGAATTCGATACATCACCCAATCGTGCGCTTGCCGGTGGCTACGACGGCACGGAGCCGCTCTCCATCGCCAAGCTCTGCCGCAAGCTGGATCTCCTCCGCGAGGAGAAGGAGCAGTGGAGCGCCGAGCGCCATGCCTGGAACGAGCTTCATCGCATCAAGCAGCAGCTCCAGGACTCGCACTGGGTGGGCCTCGGAGCCGCCTTCGGTCTGGGCAAAACCTTGCGTCGCAACGAAGGCAAAGGGGCCATCGAGAAGCTGCAAAAGATGCACAACGCGCTGCTGCAATCGCGCTGGCTGAAGCTCGGTGCCGCCCTCGGTTCCGGCATCGCGCGCACGCTGCGTCGTGAGGCTCAGCAGTTGTGAAACCTCTTGCGAGACACGCCCGGACCGCTAAGCCTCGCGGCCTATGATCATTGCACCGAAGATTCGTGGATTCATCTGCACCACCGCGCACCCCGAAGGTTGCGCCAAGCATGTGGCCGACCAGATCGCCGTCGTGAAGAGCCGTGGCCCCATCGCCAATGGACCCAAGAAGGTGCTCGTGATCGGCTCCTCCACCGGCTACGGCCTCTCCTCACGTATCGCCGCCGCCTTCGGCTCCAATGCCGCCACGATCGGCGTGTTCTTCGAGAAGCCCGCCGAGGCTGACCGCTGCGGCACCGCTGGCTGGTATAATTCCGCCGCCTTTGAAAAGGAAGCCCAGGCCGCCGGCTTGTATGCCCGCTCCTTCAATGGTGACGCTTTCTCCGATGCGATGAAGGCCACCGTCATCGACGCGATCAAGGCCGACCTCGGCCAGGTCGATTGCGTGATCTACAGCCTCGCGTCCCCGCGCCGCACGCACCCGAAGACCGGCGAAGTCTTCAAGTCCGTGCTCAAGCCTATCGGCTCCACCGCCTTCACCAACAAGAACCTCAACACCAGCAACGGCGTGGTGAACGAAGTCACCATCGAGCCCGCTACCGAAGACGAGATCGCGCAGACCGTCGCCGTCATGGGTGGCGAGGATTGGGAAATGTGGACCGATGCCCTGCTCGCCGCTGGCGTGCTCGCGAACGGCGTGCAGACCGTCGCGTATTCCTACATCGGACCTGAGTGCACCTGGGCCATCTACAAGAACGGCACCATCGGCAAGGCCAAGGAAGACCTCGAGCGCGTGCAGCGTGCGCTCGACACCAAGCTCGCCAGCATCGGCGGCAAGGCCTGGGTTTCGGTAAACAAGGCGCTGGTCACGCAAGCCAGCTCCGCCATCCCCGTCGTGCCGCTTTACATCTCCTTGCTCTACACGGTGATGAAGGCCGAAGGCACGCACGAAGACACCATTGAGCAGATGGACCGCCTCTTCCGCGACCGTCTCTACAGCGGCAATCCGCAGCCCGATGAGGCCGGTCGCATCCGCGTCGATGACTGGGAAATGAAGCCCGCTGTGCAGGAACTCGTCGGCCAGCGCTGGCTCGATGTGAACACCGAAAACTTCCCACAGCTCGGCGACTTCGAAGGCTACCAGTCCAGCTTCCTCCGACTCTTCGGCTTCGGTCTCGAAGGGGTCAATTACGAAGCCGACACCGACCCGAACGTCGGCGTGCCCTCGCTCGCCTAGTCGCAGATCGACACCTTGGTTTTCGAGGTGAGTGGGGAAAGGGTTGAGAGTTCAGTGCTGAGCGTTGAGAGAACGGAATCTTCGTCTCCGCCACGGTGCCGTCTCCCGACATTCAACTCTCCACTTCTCCGCTCGCGCTTTGAAAGGTCTCATCGCCAACAACCCGCGCTTCGACATCATCGAGGAGACGGACGACTACATCGTCATCAACAAGCCCGCGCCGCTCAAGGTGCATCCGGGTTCGCCGGATGGCGCGCCCACGCTCTACGATGAGCTGCGCGGCCTGCTGGCGTATGAGATTCAGATGGGCGGGCAGGTCAGCATCGTGAACCGTCTGGACCGTGAGACCAGCGGCGTCACGCTGGTGGCGAAGAACGCGGAAACCGCGAGCCGCTTCGGCAAGGCGATGATGGCGCGGCGCTTCAACAAGACCTATGCGGCCATCGTTCACGACTGGCCGGAGTGGGAGACGCTGGACCTCGATGCGCCCATCTTGCGCAAGGGCGACGTGGCCGACTGCCCGATCTACGTGAAGCAAGTTGTGCACGAAGGCGGCTCGCCTTGCCAGACGGCGTTTCGCGTGCTGCGTCGGTTCGAGAAGGACCAAGGCCAACGCTTTGCCGTCATCGAGTGCAAGCCGCACACCGGTCGCATGCACCAGCTCCGCGTGCATCTCTCCCACCTCGGCCACCCCATCGTGGGCGACAAGATGTATGGCCGCGATGAGCAGTGCTACCTGGAGTTCATCAAGACTGGCTGGACCGACGCGCTGGCGGAGAAGCTCCTGCTCAAACGCCACGCGTTGCACTCCACGCGACTGGAGCTGGAAGACGAATGCGGCTGGGACGCGCCGCTGCCGGAGGATTTGAGCGACTTCCTCGGTTGATTGGGGAGCACACGCGTCTCGCGTGTCCCGAGGTGGCGTCTCGCCGCCGAGAGCGAGCGAAGCGAGAATGGTCGCTCCAATCGACAGGACGGTAGCGCATGCTCGCTGCGCTCGATCTTTTCGGCGAGACGCCGAAAACAACACGCGAGACGCGTGTGGTCCCCAACTCCCGGGAATAAAGCCCGCGTCACCAACTCGTAATGTGCATTGCTGGACGCGCGGGGCGTATGTCATCGTGTTCGGCGTCGTTTATCCACATCCATGAAATCATTGCTCCTCGGTCTCTCCTTCCTCGCCTGCGTGCTGAACGCGGCGGCGCAATCGCCTGATGAATTGCTCAAGGCTGAGCTGGTGCCGGAGACGACGACTGTCGCGGCGGGCAAGCCTTTCACCGTGGCGGTGAAGCTGAAGCACATCGAGCACGGGCATTCGTATTGGAAGAATCCCGGCGGTCCAGGCATGGCGACGAAGTTCAAGTGGACCTTGCCCGAGGGCTTCACGGCAGCCGAGCCGCAGTGGCCCGCACCCAAGGCGGCGACAGCGGCGGGGTTCATTGGTTATCTGTTTGAAGGCGAGATCGCGCCGCTGGTGACGATCACGCCTCCTGCCTCTGCAAAGGCGGGCGACTCGGTTGCGCTGGAGGTGTCGATCAATGCACTGGTCTGCATCGAGAACTGCACGCCGGTGCGTGGTCTGGTCGCGAAGGCTTCCGTTACCGTAGCCGATGCACCGGGCGCAGCCGAGGCGAGCACGGCGGCCTTGTTTGCCAAGGCGCGCGCGGCTTTGCCCATCGAGTCGAAGGGCTGGACGTTCACGGCAGAGCAGAAGGACAAGTCGTTCTCCGTCGTGCTACAGCCGGGCACCGGGGCGAATGCGAAGCTGGCGAAGGCCTACTTCTTCAGCGCGGCCTATCCCGATCAGGACATCGACTCGCAGAAGCCGCAGGAGTTGAAGAAGGATGGCGACCGCTGGGTGCTGAGTCTGCCGCCGACCGAGGACAATCCACCGAAGGAAGCGCTCGAAGGCTTGCTCGTGTCCGAAGACGGCTGGCTGGACGGCGATGCGAACACGAAGGCGTTCGCGGTGAAGCTGCCGATTCAACCTGCGGGTGCAGCGGGTCAAGCGGCCCCGACTTCTACCCCGACGGCGAAAGGCACCACCGCAGCTGCCCTGTCGCCAGCACAGCAATACAGCATCCCGACGCTGCTGCTCTTCGCCTTCATCGGCGGGCTGATTTTGAATGTGATGCCGTGCGTGTTCCCGGTGCTGGGGATCAAGATCATGGGCTTCGT
>CAUJJC010000126.1 GCA_963204975.1 Verrucomicrobiota bacterium
GCGCGTTTCGTCGCGCAGCTTCATCTCATCAAACAGCACCTGCATCACCTTGAGCACGATCTCCGGCGGCAGGCTTTCCTGGGGCTTGCTCTCGCCCTTGCCATCGCCCGCCTTCGCTGCGGCGACCATCTCTTCAGCCCAGCGATCCAACGTATCAGCCCAATACTCACTCGCTGAGATGATCGCGAAGAAGGCTGCTGACGTGGCCACGCAGCAGACCGAGGAGAGCAGCGTGGTGCGGGTGATTCAGACCGATCTGGAGGCCTACTACCAGCGCAAGCAGGACATGCGCTTCAAGAACATCCTTGATCAGATGAAGAAGACTGAGATCGCCGCCGCGCTCGTGCGTGTGGGTGACGAGGCGAAGTCGAACTGGAGCGGTCGCAGCATCTCGGCAAGCGAGTATTGGGCCGACACGCTGGATCGCTGGGCCGAAGAGATGGTCGCAGCCGCTAAGGCGGGCGATGGTAAGGGTGAGAGCAAGCCCCAGGACAGCCTGCCGCCAGAGATCGTGCTCAAGGTCATGCAGGTTCTCTTTGATGAGATGAAGCTGCGCGACGAAACGCGTGAAGCCGAGAATGCGAGACCTGCGCTGGAGAAGAAGGATTACCTGCGTCGTGCGATCAATCTGGCCGAGCGCCAGGACGACATCGGTCGTCGCACGTATCAAGCCGCCGCTGACATCTCGAAGCTGCCCAAGGCGCAGAGCTTCCAGAAGGAGCTGAAGCTGCTGATGAAGGCGACCGAGGTGATGAAGGAAGCCTATCAAATGCTCGACAAGCCGGACACCGGTGCCGCCGCGGTGGCCGCTGAGACCGAGGTGATCGAGATGCTGCTCGAAGCACGTCGTCCGCCTCCCGGTGGCGGCGGCGGTGGTGGTGGCAACGACCCCGGTGGCGGTGGTTCTGGCAGTGCCACGAGTGCGGCGCTGGCTGAACTCGGACCCGGCATGGACCCCACGGCCAACGTGCAAGAGCGCGAGACCGGCCAGTCCACCGGCAAGGCAGGCCGAGAGTTCCCCGAGGAGTTCAAGGCGGGGCTGGATGCGTATTTCAATGCGTTGGAGGCGCAACAGAAGTGATGATGCGAGTGCTTTACAGAGCCCTGAAAGGGCGGGATAGCCAATCGGGCTGTGCTGCACAATGCGAGAGTCGCACTGAGCAGCATTGGAAATTGAAAATTGGAAACTTGAGATTGGAAAGGCGGCTCCTGGCAGGAGTCGGCTGTGCTGATTTCAAATCTCCAATTCTCAATTTCCAATTTTCAATGCTGCTCATCCGAGCGGTTCTGCTGGCCGTGAGCTTCAGCTCCTCCCCTTCCGCCTCCGCTCAAGAAGAAGCGAAAGTGCCTTTCATCGAGCAAACGCTTCAGCGCTCGGACGACTTCTACTCCAGCGGCATGAAGTCACTGGTCGGTGATGTGGTGAAGGTTACGGGTGTCGCTGGGGAGGTGGTGCAGGAGCTTCAGAAGGTCGCGGCCGCAGCGGTGAAGGACAAGATGGACAAATCCAAGGTGGGCCTTTGGAAGACTTGGCATGCGATGCAGAAGGATGGCGAGGTGGATCAGATCCAGTTTTGGAATTCGTATCGCAAGCTCCCGGAGGCAATCTTGACGCCGGATCGTTCGCCGATCTGGGAGGAAGGATTGAAGCGGTTGCTGAAGCCGGACGAACTCGCGAAGTGGGATGCGGAAGCGACCAAACGACGGACGCGAATCGAGAAAGCTATCGCCGACTACCTGGATCGCGGGCGCAAGCTGTGGAAGGACCAGCGGGTGGAGACGCGCAAGGCGCAGGTGGAAGAATTGGTGACGATCAATAGCCTTGATGCAGTGACAACTTCGAAGGTGCGCAATGGGATCGAAGGGGCGGTGACCAGCGCGCTGCCTGCCTGGGGCAAGGGATTGGAGAAAAGCATCCGTGAGTATGTGAAGAGCGCGTTTCTCGGGGGCGCAGATGATCGGGTGCAGGCCCTGGAGGGCGGGCAAATCAATTTTGGTTCGGCTAGCGAACCTGAGGCCGTGGTCGCTGAAGAGACTGGCTGGCGTGAGCTGTTAAGGCAGTCATTGTCAGGGGAGCAGTTCGGCCAGTGGGAGGCACGTGAGCAGCAGCGGCTGGACCGGCGGATGCGTGCGATGGCGATGATGACCGTGGCTGAGCTGGATCGGAAGCTGCGTCTGACCATGTCGCAGCGGAGCACGCTGGAGGAACGTTTTCTGAAGGTGATCCGCGAAGGGAAGTCGAAGGTGGATGCGCTCTTCGCTCAGAACTATGCGAACTCGGAGATCATGCTCATGGTGCTCAACGGAATCCCAGATGCCGAGGTGAAATCCTTGCTCGAAGAGGAACAACTCGTGGTCTGGCGTGAGGTGGCCTCACGCTACAGCGGCTGGTGGAACCAATTCTAACATGATGAACCAACTCCATCTTCGAACCCAAGAACACCGCGTGCAGTCGATGCGTTGGTCGGTTCTCGTGCTGGTTGTGATCGGACATTCGGCGTTGCTGCCTGCACAGCAGGTGATCAAAGCGGAGCAACCCAAGCCCGTGGTGGTGCCGGAGGAACAGTTGACGGAGAGTGAACTGGTGCAGCAATTGATCTCCAACTACTTGGTGCAGGCCGAAACCGAGCAGACCAAGGACTCGATGCAACAGATGGCGATTGTGATTGGCGATGTGCGGCGTGTAGTCGGTCTGCCCAAGGAAAGGCAGCGCGTGCTGGAGATCGCGGCGAAAGGGGCGGTGGACAGGACACTTGAGGGCTGGCGAAGTGCTCAGGAAAATCAGGTGCGACAGCAGGCGATGGGTTTGACTGCCGAGGTGGTGGAGCAACGGCTTGCTTCGTTGGGATCAGTGCATGTCGGTGGCGAGCCTGCGGATAAGAATGGCCTGTGGTCGGCCTCGATGGAGCAGGTGCTCACGCCAGATGAACGGACCCGATGGACGACTGCCGAGGAAGAACGTCGTGGCTATCGCATCCGAGCCCTCGCTCAGATGCTGGTGGCTGAGATGGATCGACAAGTGGGGCTCACCCTCACGCAGTGTGAGAAGCTGGAGCCGCTCGCGCACAAGGCACTGACTGATTACCTGCCCGACATGTCGAACTACGTTGATCGCAACACCGGAATGGATTTCCGCATGTTGCTGCTGATGCTTTCAGGCGTTCCCGAAAACGACATCGCAGGAGTGATTACGCCGGAGCAGTTTGGCAAGTGGCAGCAACTCACGGCTGACTATCGTGGCTGGTGGCAAAGCATTGAGCAGAACCATCGGGCGCGCATGAACAGCGGTGGTCAGCCCGTGCAGCAAGGCGGGCGAGTCTTCATCAACGGCGGCGGAGGCGTCATCATCAAGCAATGAGCGACCACGATCACACTTCCAGGGTCTTCGATGCTGCTGTGCGCTGGGCAGGAACAACATTTAAAACTGAAAATTGGAAATTTGAGATTGGAAAGCCCGGCTCGTGGCCTCAAGTGCCGCATTTCAAATTTCAAATTCGCATTTTCCAATTTTCAATGTTGCTGGTGCTAGGCGCTCTCGTAGTCGTCGGGAATCTTCAAGCGCAGGCTCCTTCGCTCCGCTATGGCGGCGAGGTCCCGCCAGAGGTGGATACGATTTATGAGCGTGGGCTTTCCTGGTTGGCTCAGCGTCAGGCACCGGATGGACAGTGGCAGGACGGACACAATGGCGCGGGTCAGAATGGCTTGTGCTTGATGGCGTTCCTGGCCAGCGGTGAAGACCCGAACTTTGGGAAGTATGCGCCTAACATCCGCCGTGCGATCCGTGCCATCATCACCACGCAAGATGCGACTACCGGTTACCTGCCCAACAGCATGTATCATCACGGCTTTGCGATGCTGGCGCTGGCGGAGGCCTATGGTGCAGTGGATGAGTCCTTGCTCTGGGAAGGGACGGCGCAGAAGCCTCGGTCGATCTCGCAGGCGCTGGATCTGGCGATTCGCTGCTCGGTGACTTCGGCGCAAAAGAATCCGTTTGGAGCTTGGCGATACTCGCCAGATGCCACGGATGCTGACACCAGCGTGGCGGGTGCGATGTTGATGGGCCTTCTCGCCTGCCGGAATGCGGGTCTTGCTGTGCCTGATGACACGATCAACAAGGCCGTTGAATACATGCGCAAGAGCACGGCCAAGAATGGCTTCGTGGCCTACAGCGGCGGCTTTGGTGGTGGCGGCGAGAGCCAGGCTCGCTCCTCGGTGGCGACGCTGGTGTATGCGATCAGCAAGCACAAGGACTGGGAAGAATTTGCCGCGACCCTAAAGCATATCAGTGCCGACCTGGAGCATCGCGAGGGCGGGCATCCTGAATACTATCGCTACTATGCCGCGCAGGCGCTTTTCCAGGGTGACTACGATGCCTGGCAGAAGTGGAACAAGAACACCATCCGCCTTTTCAAAGAAAGCCAGCAGGAGGATGGCAGCTTTGGCAACGGGTCGTATCAGACCGCGATGTCGCTGCTCGCTCTGGCTCTGAACTATCGCTTCCTGCCCATCTATGAGAGGTGATCGTCATATCCGTTGTGATTTGCTTCTGACGCGGTGCTTGTTCGCAGCGTTGGTGTTGCTTGGTTTGGCTGACTCTCAGGCATTGGCTCAAGCCTTTGGGCGTCGGGTGCTGACGGCCCCTGGCGGCACGTCGATGGTTGATGACTCGCAACTTCGTCAGCCTCGTCTGTTCTGGAAGAGCGGAGAGTTCATGGATGGCCAGTTGACCTCGGCCGACGAGCGTAGCTTGTCCTTCACTTCCGAGTTGTTCACCGAGCCTGCGGTGATTGATCTGAACTCACTTTCTCGGGTGGACTTCCCACCCTCCGCTTCAGCCGTGCCAGGTGCCGCGTTCTCAGTGCTCCTGCGGAATGGTGACAGCCTGTTTGCCGATGTGACTTCGATCAACGCCGAGGGCATCACTTTGAACAGCCAGCGCCATGGGGAGTTGAAGCTACCGCTGTCTTCCGTGCAGGCCTTGCGGAGGCTGAAGTCGGACCTCGTGCTCTACAGCGGTCCGCATGGAGCGGCTGGATGGAAACACTACGGCCTGCGTGATGCCCAGGGGTTCCCGTGGGCGGCAGCCGAGCGCGGTGTGATGATGACGCGAGTCTGGAATCGCTCGGCGATGATGGAGATGAATCTGCCGCCGAAGTTTGAGGCGAAGGTGGTGCTCTCCTCCGACGGCCCGCTGCGCTTTGCCTTGAGTTTCAACCAGGCATCCAACTCTCTCCAGCAGATGGCTATCGAGACCTGGGATGATGAGCTGGTGATCGCGCAGCAGAACAAGTTTACACCGTTGCGCACGCTCCACGCAGACGATCGAGTGCTTGCCCTTCGGATTCTCTGCGATCTCACCAGCCGAAAGACGATCGTGTGTGACTGGGATGGCAAGGTGTTGGGTGAGTTTCAAGGTCAGGCTGTGGGCAATGAGAAGCCCTGCGTGCTGCTGCGAAACAAAGGGGCGCAGATTCGTCTGGAGCATTTAGTGGTGCGAGTATGGGATGGGATGACGATGCCGGCCGCGAGCGTGGCGACGAGCTTCATCGAGAAGCTGGATGGCAGTGCACTGGCGGGTGCAGTGACAGCAGGTTCCGACGGCCGTAGCTTCATCGTGGCTGGGCAGACGGTGCCTCTGGATCAGGTGATGGTGTTGGATGCCGGGCCTCTCGATGAAAAAGCGATGGCCGCTAGGCAGGTGCCGCTGGCGCAGATGTTGATCCCAACGCGAAAAGGAGCCGATGAATTGACCTCCGCTCGCTACAGCGACGGCACCTCTCTTTCGGGTCGCCTGAGCAAGGTGGCTGAGGGCGCTGTTAGCCTCACGCATGAACTTTCCGCGCAGCCTGTCCTGGCACGAATCGAAGGCATGGAACGGCTGAGCATTCAGCAGGCGAAAGCTCCAGGTGCAGCGCCAGAGCCTGCGATGGAGACGCTCGATACCATGCACACCGGCAGCGCCACCTTGCATGGTCGGCTGGAGGGCACGGGCGATGCCCAGATGCGCTGGCGCTTGTCTGGAGCCCTGACTCCGGTGCCGCTGGCGAAGCGCCCGGATCTCGAGATCCGCCGACCATCTCGTGATGACTTGAAAGCTGCGCCTGCTCTTTTCTTCCTTCGCGACGGCAATGTGCTCGGTGCCACGCTCCAAAGTGTGACGGCGACGGAAGTGAAACTGAAGTCCGACGTGGTGGAGATGGGGATGCTCGCACCCGACCAGTTGCACGCGATCCATTTCAACAGTCGTCAAAAAGCAGCACAAGGCTTTGCTGATCCCGGCTGGCAGATCGTGAAAGGCACCGAGGCCGATGTGGAGCGCAAGGGCGATGCCGCCATCGTGATCAAAGGCACTGGTGCGATGGGGCATGGCTCGATCATGTTTGGTGATGTGGAGCAGTTCACGATGTCTGCGCCCAGCGTCTGGGGAGCGCTGGAG
>CAUJJC010000127.1 GCA_963204975.1 Verrucomicrobiota bacterium
CGCATGATGTGGGAGAAAGATGCCAACATCGGTTTCCTCCCTCAGGAGTCCACGCCCATGGGCAATGAATCGGTGCTCTCGCTCGCCCTCAGCCATGTGCCTGAGCACTCGCGCTGGGAGGCAGAGCCCAAGGCCAAAAAGATCCTGCGCGGACTGGCCTTCCGCGAGAGTGACTTCGAACGCAGTGCCAAGACGCTCTCGGGCGGCTGGGTGATGCGTGCTCACCTCGCGCGGCTGCTCGTGCAGGAGCCGGATTTGCTGCTGCTGGATGAACCGACGAACCACCTCGACCTCGAATCCCTTCTCTGGTTCCAGGATTATCTGCAAGGCTATCCCGGCTCCATCTTGATGATCTCGCATGATCGCGAGTTCCTCAATGTGCTCACCGACAGCATCCTCGAGATCGCCCGTGGGAAGATCTTTCGCTACACGGGCAATTACGACAGCTACCTGGAGCAGAAAGTCTCACGCGAGCAGCAGCACGAGGCCGCGTATGCCAATCAGAAGCGTGAGATCGCCAAGCTGCAAAACTTCGTTGATCGCTTCAAGGCCAAGGCCAGCAAGGCCTCCAGCGCCCAGAGCAAGATGAAGCTCATCGACAAGCTCGACGTGCTCGATGCTCCCGAAACACGCGAGAAGACCGTGCAATTCCGCTTCCCGCAGCCTCCACGCAGCGGCCAGCGCGTGATCACGATGAAGGGTATCGACTTCAGCTACGGCACCACCCCCGTCTATCAGGGGCTCGACTTCGAACTTGATCGCGGTGCCCGCACGGTGCTCGTGGGACCGAACGGCGCAGGCAAGTCCACCTTGCTCAAGCTCCTCGCTGGCGCGCTGCAACCCAAGGACGGCACTCGCGACCTCGGCCACAATGTGAAGCTGGGCTACTTCGCTCAGTATCGCATGGACACGCTCAATCCGAAGCACACCGTTCTGCAATCCGCGCTCGACATGGACAAGCCCGTCCCCGAGGTGGCCGCGCGCTCGATCCTTGGCTCCTTCCTCTTCCGCAACGACGATGTCTTCAAGCCCGTGGGCATCCTCAGCGGCGGTGAAAAGAGCCGTCTCGCGCTCGTGAAGCTGCTGCTCGATCCGCCGAACTTCCTCCTCATGGATGAGCCCACCACACACCTCGACATGGGCAGCATCGACGCCCTCATCGGTGCGCTCAGCCAGTTCGAAGGCACGCTCGTTTTCATCAGCCATGACGTTCACTTCATCCGCGCCATGGCCAGCACCGTGATCCACATCGACAGCGGCCACCTCACGCCCTACGCCGGAGATTACCAATACTACCTGGACAAAACCAAGTCTGCCTCAGCACGCGAAGCCCTCACCGCCAGCCTGACCAATCATCAGCCCTCGACGTGGACGAGCCCGGAAGAGAAAAAAAGCAGCCCCAACCGCACCAAGGAACAGAAGCGTCTCGAAGCCCAGGAACGTCAGGCCCGCAGCAAGCAGAAGCGCGAGCTGGAGCAGCGCATCGCTCAACTCGAAACCGCCATCGCCGAGAAGGAAAAACGCGGAGCCGAGGTGCTCGCACTGCTGCAAAACCCCGACACCTGGGCCGATGCATCGAAGGCCATGGCCTTGCAGAAAGAACACGACGAACTCGACGCCGCGCTCCAGAAACTGACCTCCGAATGGGAGCAAAAACTCAGCGCGATGGAAGCCTTCGCTGCCGACTGATCCATGCCAGCAGTGCTGCCATCGCAGGACATCACCATCGACGGGCCGAAGTCCGTGCGCTGGGTCCTGGAGGCTGCGGATTGCAAGGCGCTTGCCGTGCAGCGCATCGCTCGACTCGGCATTGATGAAGCCGTGGCACCGTATCAACGCGTGCGCCTGCATCCAGGCGGCAGCTTCGTCATGATCTGCGTGGAAGGCAGCGGCCGCGTGCTCCTGGATGGCCGCTGGCAGACACTCGGCCAGGGCATGGCGTGCATGGCCCCGCCTCGCGTGCCAAATGCCTTTGAAGCTCTGAAAGGCAAGCGCTGGCGCTTCCTCTGGCTGCGCTACGATGAGCCCTCTTTTGTCTCGCCCCTTGTTAGTGCAGCTTCGCCTGTTAGGCTTAAGGTCGATGGTCCGCACTTGCTTCGCGTCTGGGAAGGATTGCGTGCCGAGTGGGAGAGCACCCGCGATGCCCGCGCGCTGCATCATTGGATCGAACTCGTTCAGCATCACGCACGCCGCCTTGCGGAGCCCTGGCGGCGCGACGAGCGCCTGCGCAAGCTGTGGTCGCACGTCGAGCAACGCATTGCCGACGACTGGAGCGTGGCCACGCTAGCGCACGAGGCACACGTCAGCGAAGAGCACTTCCGCCGCCTGTGCTGGAAGGAGCTGGGTCGCAGCCCCATCGCTCATCTCACCTCCCTTCGCGTGCAGGCCGCGCAGGCCATGCTCGCCGCCACGAACGACAAGCAGGAAGTCGTAGCCCAGGCCGTAGGCTATCGCAGTCCGATAGCGTTCTCACGGGCTTTCAAGCGTTGGGTAGGCTGCCTGCCTTCCGAGTATCGCGCACGAATCTGAGCAGAGGTTTACAAGCCTCTGCCAGCAATCTCCGCAATCAGTCCCGTGAGCGTTTCCAGCTCGCGACTTGCTGGCACTTTGGGCTGCACGAGCAGCAGTTCCGCCATCGGCACCGGCGCTGCCAGGTTCACAAAGACACAACCCGCATGAGGCAGCTTCTGCGCGTGAGCAGGCATGATGGCCACACCTTCACCAGAGCTTACAGCCCCCAGCATCATGGACAGCGAGTCCACCTCACTGACCACCCTTGGCACAAAGCCCGCCTCGTCACACACGGCCCGCAGGAACTCCCGACGCCCCGGATAAATCACATCCGACAACGAGATCCACGGGTCTTTCTTGAGCGCCGCCAACTTGATCGACTTCTTCGTTGCCAGCGCATGATCCAGGGGCAGCACCGCCGCCATGCGATGCCGCGAGAGTCGTTGCACATTGAGCGATTCGCGATCACGACCTTCCATATTGCCGAGGATGGCCGCATCCAGTTCGTGGTGCCGCAGTCGCTCGATCTGGGCCTGCGGTGTGAGTTCAAACAAACTCACCTGCGCCTTGGGATGTCGCTGCCGAAACTCGCGCACCGCTGGTGCCACCAAGTCATCCAGAAAGATCGAGAGAAAGCCAAGCCTCAAGGTGCGCCGCGCATTGCCAAACTGCTCACGCAACTGCTGGGCGCTCGTCTCGGCATCACAGATCAACTGCCGGGCCCTCGGCAAAAAGAACCTTCCCGCATCAGTGAGATGAATGCGCTTCCGAATGCGGTCAAACAAGGCCACGCCCAGCTCACCCTCCAGCACAGAAATCTGTCGGCTGAGGGCAGGTTGCGTGACGTGCAGGCGCTCCGCCGCGCGCGAGATGCTCAAGTCTTCGGCAGCGGAAACGAAGTAGCGCAGTTGATGAAATTCCATGCCTCACCATAGCCCTCACTTCATAACCGCAAGGCATGAAGTTCAGTAGCAAACAGCATTGGTTCCATTCGCTCTCCAGCCGCATGATGGCTTCATGAAACGCAGACAACTTCTCACCACACTCGGCATTGCCGCGACCTCGGTGACTGCTCTCACTCCCTCCACTTCAACCGCCAAAACGATGAAACTCAAGATTCGCAAATCCAACGACCGCGGCCACTTCGATCATGGCTGGCTCGACACGTATCACACCTTCAGCTTTGCCGATTACTACGACCCGAAGCACATGGGCTTCCGCTCGCTGCGTGTGATCAACCAGGATGTCATCGGTCCCGGCGTGGGCTTTCCCACCCATCCGCACAATGACATGGAGATCTTCAGCTACATCCTCTACGGAGCGCTGGAGCACAAGGACAGCATGGGCAATGGCCGCGTGCTCAAGCCCGGTCAGATCCAGCTCATGAGCGCGGGTCGCGGCGTGACGCACAGCGAGTTCAACCCCTCCAAAACGGAGCCTGCGAGCCTGTTGCAAATCTGGCTGCGCCCTCGTGAACGCGGCTTGAAGCCGAGCTACACCGAATGGCATCCCGATCCCGCCAAAGAGAACGACGCCAAGGTGCTCGTCATCTCCTCCGATGGTCGCGACGGCTCCGCCACCATTCATCAAGACGCGGACATTTACCGTGTGCGCTTGCAGGAAGGGCAGTCGATTACCCACGACATCGCAAGCGGTCACGGTGCTTGGTTTCAGTTGATCAAAGGCAACGTGGAGGCTCATGGCACCACTTTGCAGCCGGGCGATGCCTTCAGCACGGATGACGCTGGAACCCTGACCATCACAGCTCGTGACAATGTTGAAGGACTGCTCTTTGATCTCGCCTAATCCCCACAACCCAAACACAACCGCACACACCTGCTATGAAACTCGTCTCTCACATCGCCGCCGCCTTGCTCGGCCTCGCGTTCATCGTCTTCGGACTGAACTTCTTCTTCAACTTCATCCCGATGCCGGCTGATCCATCGCCCGCAGATGCGCCGCACAAGCTCTTCATGGCTGCCATGTTCCCCACGGGCTATCTGAAGTTCGTCAAGATCCTGGAAGTCGTTGGAGGCGTGCTCGTCATCATCCCGCAGGTTCGCAACCTGGGCTTGCTGGTCCTTGGGCCCATCATCGTGAACATCCTCGCCTTCCACGTTTTCCTGACCAAGGGCGCTGGCCTCACTGATCCACCGATGCTGGTCATCTGCTCGCTTTCCGCCTTCCTGCTCTTCACTGAGCGCAAGGCCTGGGCTGGACTCATCAAAGCGTAAACCGCTCACCATCTCTCACCATGACTTCCTCCGAGCTTCAATCCCAACTCAAAGCCTCGCCCGCACCATTGCTGTTGCATGTGCTGCCGGAGGAAGTCTTCACCGCGCAGCGCATTCCCGGTTCCGCGAATGCCTGCGTGTATGAGATGGCCTTCCTCGACAACGTGGCCGCCCTTGCTGCGGACAAGGCGCAGCCCATCATCGTTTACGGTGCTGGCGCTGACTCCAAGGATGCGGCCACCGCGATCGAGAAGCTGAAGGCAGCGGGCTACACGAAAGTGGCTGCCTTTGAAGGCGGTCTCGCGGCGTGGTCTGCGGACGGTCTGCCCATCGAAGGCAATGGCTCGCTGCCAAGTGCGCCATTGCTCACCGGCAGCTTCCATGTGGATACAGAGCAGAGCGTGATCCGCTGGACGGGTCGCAATTTGTTCAACCATCACAGTGGCATTGTGAAACTCGCGAGCGGTGCCATTGAACTGCGCGATCAGCAGCTCGTCGCTGCGAGCTTCTGCATCGCGATGGACAGCATCGCCTGCGAGGACCTCACGGACTCGACGTGGAACGAGATGCTCATCCGCCATCTGCACAGCGATGACTTCTTCGATGTCGCGCAGCATTCCACAGCTGAGTTTGTCGCTGACAGCATCGAGCCCTTGCAAGCCTGCACCGAAGGCACGCCCAACTACCTGCTGCGCGGGCGCTTCACGCTGCGCGGCATCACGCAAACCATTGCGTTCCCCATTCTCGTCGCCAGCGCAGACGGACAACGACTTACCGCGCAGGGCACGCTGGACCTGGATCGCACGGTGTTCGGCAGCCACTACGGCTCCGGCAAGTTCTTCCGCTTTCTTGGCAAGCACATCGTCAACGATGTGATCCATCTGCATGTGAAGTTGCACGCGGACAAGCAACCCTGAGCGCACAGCTGCTCGTTTTTCATTTCCCCTCAAATCCACCAATACATCATGTCAGATCTCTTCACTCCTCTCCAAGTCGGCGCTCTCACGCTTCCCAATCGCATCCTCATGGCTCCGCTTACGCGTTGCCGCGCTGATGCCAATCACGTTCCCACGGCCATCATGGCCGAGCACTATTCGCAACGTGCCAGCGGCGGTCTGCTCATCGCCGAGGCCACGATGGCGATGGAAGGCAACTCGTCCTTCTGGATGGAGCCGGGCATTTACTCGGACGCTCAAGTGCAAGGCTGGAAGGCCGTGACCGATGCGGTGCATGCGAAAGGCGGACGCATCTTCCTCCAGCTCTGGCATGGCGGTCGTGCCTGCCATCCATTGCTCAATGGTGGTGCGCAGCCCGTGGCTCCGAGCGCTCTGCCCATCGTCGGCGATGAAGTTCACACGCCGGAAGGCAAGAAGCCCTACGTTACGCCGCGCGAACTGAGCGACGACGAGATCCCTGGCATCATCGCTGGCTTCAAGAAAGCCGCAGAGAACGCCAAAGCGGCGGGCTTCGATGGTGTCGAAGTGCACGGCGCGAATGGCTACCTGCTCGACGAATTCCTGCGCGATGGCGCGAACAAGCGCACGGGTCCGTATGGTGGTCCGATCGAGAACCGCGCGCGTCTGCTGCTCGAAGTCACGGCGGCGGTTTGTGAAGTCTGGGGCAGCGATCGTGTGGGCGTCCGCATCTCGCCACTCAACAGCTACAACTCGATGATCGACAGCGATCCGGTGGGTCTCACGACGTATGTGTCGAAGAAGCTCAGCGAGTTGAACATCGCCTACCTGCATGTGATGCGCGCCGACTTCTTCCAAGCCCAAAGTGGTGATGTGCTCACGCCAGCACGCGCGAACTTCAAAGGCGTGCTCATTAGCAACATGGGCTACACCGCCGATGAAGCGACGAAGGCCATCGCGGATGGCTCGCTTGATGCGGTTGCGTTTGGCACCAGCTTCCTCGCCAATCCTGACCTACCCGCGCGCATCAAGGCTGGTGCGCCTCTCAATGCGCCAAACCCTGCGACGTTCTACACGCCGGGTCCCGTGGGTTACACGGACTATCCTGCGATGGCATGAGTGGGGTGATTCATCCCGAGGTTCGCATCGGCCACGTTCACCTGAAAGTGGCCGATGTGGAGCGTGCGCTGGAGTTCTACTGCGGCGTGCTTGGCTTCACGCTGACACAGCGCTACGGCCCGCAGGCTGCGTTCGTATCGGCGGGCGGCTATCATCATCACATCGGGCTCAACAGTTGGGAAAGCGCCGGTGGCAAGCCGCCGCCACCGCGCGCGACCGGCTTGTATCACGTAGCGATCTTGTATCCGAACCGCACGGAATTGGCGAAGGCGCTGAAGCGTCTCGTCGATCACAACATCCCAATCGAAGGCGCAGCCGATCACGGCGTAAGCGAGGCCTTGTATCTCAGCGACCCCGATGGCAATGGCCTTGAACTTTACTGGGACAAGCCCAAAGAACTGTGGCCGCGTGATGCGAAGGGCGAACTGAAAATGATCACCGAGCCACTCGATGTGCGAGCACTGCTGAGAGACGTCTCTACCACATAAAAACGCCACGCTGACGGCACAGCGTCAGCGTGGCGGTGATGGGAATCGTCAAACCACTAGCGACGACGACGGAAGGCTAGGCCGAGGAGGCCGAGCATCAGCAGCAGTGCACGTCCAGGCTCTGGCGTGATCGTGATCTGCCCGGTGGTGAAGATTTGCGAGGTGTCCCATGTCTTGCCCCCATCAAGGGCAGGCAGGTTGATGGCAGAGAAGGCGGTGCCGCTTGAGGGTGGCGTGCCTGCGAGGATGCCCAGCCAATCGAAAAGTTTGAAGGCATCTCCAGCGGACCAGCCTGTGGTCGTGACACCGGTATTGAGACCCACATTGAGAACCGCACCGGAGCCGATAGTGAGGCTGCTCCAATTAGGAGCGGAAACGACAAGGCTGGAATTCTGGGTGAGGGGATTGAGCGTGCCGAGGTTGTCATTGCCGAACAAGGTGAAGTTCAACTCGCTATTGATGCTCAGCGTGCTGGCTCCTGTGAGATTGATCGCCAGGTCAATGCCGGTGGCGCTGCCCAACGCACCCGGAGCGAGGACGCCGTCGATCACGATGTTCTTGCCAGATGCGGGGCTGATGATGCCACCGCCGGTCAAGATGGTGCCCGCATCAACCGTGAGGGTGCCGAGGCCCGTGCCAGAGCCCGTGGTGTTGCTGACATCGAGAGTGCCGGCCACCACGCGCGTGCCGCCTTCATAGGTGCTGGCTCCGGTCAGGGAGAGGACTCCGCTGCCAGTCTTGGTGAGAAGCTGGCAGCCGTTATCGGTGATCACACCAGGGGCGGTGAGTTTGTTGGTGCCGGTGACTTCGATGGTGGCACCCAGACCAGTCATGGCAATGCCACGGTTGGCACCCAGATCGACATCGGCCCCGGTGCTTTGCAGCGTGGCATTGTTGGCGATGCGGATCGTGTTGGTGGCGCTCGCGTCGCCCAGGTTGGCACTGGCACTGATGCTCAGGATGCCTTGCTCGATATTGGTTTGGCCACTGTAAGAATTCGCGCCACTGAGCACCACGGTGCCGGTGCCCAGCTTGTTAACGGCACCAGTGCCGCTGATGACTTTGGCCAGCGTCCACGAACCCGTGGTGCGGTTGAGGTCCAGCGTGGCATTGTTGGTGATGTCACTGTTAAAGGCGGTGGTGTCTGTGAGACGCAACGTGCCGCCCGTGATGGTGGTGGGGCCTGTGTAGCTGACGTTTCCTCCCGTAATGGTTTGCGTGCCTGTGCCTTGTTTCTCAAAAGCAAGCGTTCCACCTGTGCCGGTCTGCCGATCACGCAGGAAGCCAGTGTAGCTGAAGTCCTGGCTGCTGTTGACGATGAGCTTGCCATTGGCAGCCACTGTGTCGGTGGTGTTTTCGTGGTTTTCGATCACGCCCCTGGATACCGCCGAAATACCAGCCACGGTCTCGGTGCGACCCAGCAGCTTGAAGTAGGCTTCTCCACCGCTGACGCTGACAAAGGAAACGGTGGCGGTGTCAACGATCTGCTCGTCTGCGCCGAGGGCGACAGTGACATCATTGGTGCCGGAGGCAACGTTACCAACCTGGAGGTTGCCATTGATGGTGGCGTTAGTGTCGCCATTCAAGATCACGCTCGTGGTGCCGCCAGTGTTGGCGGTCTGGTTGAAGATCGTGGTGCCAGTGAAGGTGGAACTGCCCTGAATGGTGAGCAGGCCGGTGGTGCCAGCGGTGGCGCTGCGAGTCACAATGTTCAAGCTGTCCGCAGCACTAGGCGTGGCGTCGTCGATGCCATTCACCCAGGTGGTGCCAGCCGTGACAAGGCTGACATCAATCACGCCGCCGCCAGTGCCGACGGACCAAGTCTTCGCGGAAAGGTCGTCCACATAAGTGGCCCCGAGTCTTACGCCACCGCCCATGAACTGGAGGGTGCCAGAGCCAAGCACTGCATTCGAGCTTGGAACAATGCTGCCCTGATTAAGCACGAGATCGGTGAAAGTATTGCTGGCGCTGGTAAGCACCAAGGAACCAGCACCTGCTTTCACCAGGGGTGCTGCGGTGGTGAGAGGCGAATTGATCGTGAGACTGCTAGCAGCGGTGGTGACATAGACGGTGTAGTCACGAGTGCTGCCCGTCGTGAGTGCGGTCCAGCCACTGATGCTGTGATTACCAGCACCGGCAGCCAGGAGTGTTCCCGAGGTGAGTTCCAGGCCGTTGGCTGGGCCTGTGAGATCAATGGCGGTGGCACCATCGAGCACCATGGCATTCACACCAGTCGCGGTGCCCGTGAGTGCAATGGCTCCCACGGTAGCGAAGCGCATATTGCTGTTGGACAAGGTGGCGGCAACGAGGCCATCGAACCCAGTAGCGTCGGTGATATACTCAGAGGCAGCCAGACCCCGGAGACCATTGGTGCCGCCAGTGTTCATTACCAACGTATTGCCCAGGCCACCAGCGGTGAGATCGCCCACCATCCAGGGATAGATGTTGATGTTTGTTGAACCGGCAGCGCCACTGCCACCGACGGCTCCCGCAGGTGCGGTGGAGAACCGAATCTGGCCGCGTTGAGTTGCGGAGGAGGTGCCAAGCGAAGTGCCGCGCACCAGCACGGTGGCGCGATTGGTGCGGGTCAGCGTTGTGCCCGAGAGATCGGCCACCGCACTGCCAACAGAGCCGTTGGCAGTGATGGTGTTGTGGCCAGCTCCCAGGGTCACAGACCCAATCGTTTCGGTGCGTCCGGCTGCCTGGTTAGTCAGGTGATAAAGGCCCTGATTGGTGGAGGTCGATCCCGTATTCGTATTGTTTAGCGTGATGGCGACTGTGTTCAGATAGCGGTCAATGGTGCCAGCAGTGCCCTGATCTTGATTGCTGATGAGATAGCCCGCACCATTGACAATGATCGTGGGGCTGGTGATCCGGCCTAGCGCTCCACTGGCGTGAACGCCACCCTGATTGATCGTGAGGGTGCCATTGTGGGTGGAGACTCCCGTGATGTTGATGCGGTCGTTACCCGTTTTGACCAGCGCACCAGCGCCAGTGATGTTGCCACCGAAGACGAGGTTCTCATCCGCTGTGCCGTCGCCGTCGGTGCCGTTGACGGTGAGGGTGGAGCCTGTGTTGAGAGTCACAAGACCATTGCCGTTCTCACCACCGAGGAGCTGACGGATGCTTTCGGACTGCCCGGCGGCGAGTTCGAAGTTCGACTGGCTCGCGCCGTTGCTGCCCTGAACAATCACATCGGCTCCGTCGCCAATGGCATTGCCACCCGTGACGACGAGTGATCCTTCGTTGATCGTCACAGTTCCAGTCGTTACGATGCTGCGACCGGAGAGGGTGAGAATGCCGTTGCCCGTTTTGGTGAGATCACCACCGACGCGGATGGAAGCAATCTCCAAGGTGCCTGCGGTGTTGTTCTGGTGGACGGTCAGCGCATTGTTCGCCTGCGAGCTTCCGAGCAGACCGCCAGTGATGACGTTGTTATTTGCTCCCACATCGGGCGAGTTAAGAATGCCCCCGCTGAAGATGGTGAGCACCCGGTTGTTCTCAATGCTCAGCGTGCTCGCGGCAGCGGCAGAAAGAGTCAGGCTGGCGATGTCTGGGGCGCAATCCACGACATCGGTAAAATTACCGGTGTTGCTCACATGCTGACCAACCGACCAGGTGTGAGGATCGTTCCCTGCGGTGGTGGCCATCGCGATGATGTTACCGCTGCCGTCGGTGGTTGCGAAGCTGCGGTTGTTCACCGTGGCCCAGCTTCCGATGATGCCATCCCCGGTCAGTGTGGTGGTGCCCGCATTCACCGTGGTGCCAGCTTCGATGTTAAAGTTCACCGTGGCAGCATTCGTGCGGCTGATGGTGCCCACAACGTTGAGGGCAAGGGCGGCACCATTGCCATCGAGATTGATATCGGACGCACCGCGAGCAGCGGCAATGGCGGCGATGGATTGCGAGCTGTCCGTCGTAGCATGGCCGACCAGGTTCAGCACGGGACTGGCTTCGCCAATGGTCGAGCCAAGTGTTAAAGTGCCAGTGCCGATTTTGTTGTCGGTGCCTGCAGTGGTGAAGAAGTCGAGCGTCAGCCCGCCCTCACGCACCAGCGTGTTGCTCGTGCCCAAGGTGTTGGCTCCTGATAACACCACGGTGCCCACGCTGTCCTTGCTAATCGCATTCCCAGTCACGACGGACGTGAGGTTTGCCGAGACAGAGCCTGCATAAGCATTGACCACGGTGCCGATCATGATCGTGCCAGTGCCGGTCACGTTACCAATGCGGTCAGCGGTGTTGCTGGCACCACCCACATCAAGGCGTGGAATAGTGACATCGAAGGAGTTGATGTTGAAGGTGGAGGTGCCCGCCGCGTTGTCGTTGACCAGAATAACGTCAATATCGCTGCCCACGGCATTCGCGGCGAGGATGTTGGTGGTGGCTCCGGCTCGGGTGTAGATGCCGTTGCTAGCCGTGTCGGCAATGAGGGAGCCATTGACCACGCCGCTGATGTTGGTGATCACTCCCGTGCCAGTCGTGATCAGGTCGTTCTGGCGGGTGGTGCCGCTGATGTTCAGCGTGCCCACGTTGTTAGACAGCGTATCGCCCAGATTGATGGTGCCCGAGAGCGTCCAGGTGCCAGTGCCATTCTTGTTCAGGTCACGCGATGTCTCCGCCAAACTATCGGAGGTGATGTTGCCGGAGAAGAGATTGTTGCCCGTGCCATCAAGGGTGAGGGAATTGTTGCTCGTGGAGACGTAATCGCCGCTCACCGTGAGATCGGTGGTCGCAGTGGTGGAATCATTACCGATGAAGGTGCGGGCACCACCCGTGCCAATGAGATCCACGGCAATGACCGAGCCCAGCGGGTTGTTCGTCGCATTGTAGGTGATCGTGGTGGAGGTGGCGGCCAAGGTGAGGCTGCCAGTGCCCGCTGTATCGAGGATGCTCGCCGTGGAGCCAGTGTCCGTGCCGCCGAGATTGATCGTGGTGGAATTGATGCTCGCGGTCCGTCCGTTAATGTCGAGAGCGGCCAGACCACCCGCAGGGCCGGTAATGTTCAGTCCAGTGGTGCCTGTGAAGCTGCCTGCTGTGGAGCCTAGCTGGACCGTGCCCCCGTTGATCGTCGTGGTGCCGGTGTAGGTGACAGCGCCATCCAGGATGAGATTGCCCGCGCCATTCTTCACCAGGGAGAGATTGTTTTCATTCGTTCCGGCTCCTCCGATGGTGCCGTTGTAAGTCGTGTTGCTGCTCTGATTCAGTGTCAGCGTGGAAGCCGTCGCAGCGCCTCCGACGATGGCATTCGCGGTGGCGGCTCCAGGAGCGAAATCAGTGAGCGTCTGGCTGGTCGCACCGCCAGTGGCATCGCCCAGTTGCAGAGTGGCTCCAACGGTGGCTCCGCCGAGGGTCAGTTGATTGGTGGTCGAGATACGGTCATTGACTCCGCCTGTGAGCACGAGACGGCCAGCGGCCACGTTCGTCGCTCCCGTGTAAGTGGCGAGGCCGGTGGCTCCAGTGAGTGTAAGCGTTCCCACGGCCGTGCCATTGTTGTTGATCGAAAGCGGCCCGATGCCGCTGATGCCGCCG
>CAUJJC010000128.1 GCA_963204975.1 Verrucomicrobiota bacterium
ATTCATCTACACCAAGAACAAATCCGCCATCGACGTGACCTTCACCGTCGAATGGAGCGATGACTTCACCACCTGGAGCACCGCCGGCGTCACCCAATCCCTCGTCCCCGGCTCCGACAACGGCGTAACACAGCAATGGAAGGCCACGATGCCCGCCGGAGCGAATGGAAGGCGCTTTGTGCATCTCAAAGTCACACGGCCATGATGAATGAACGAGCGAAGCTCCCGGACTGCGGCAGCCTGCTGCCGCTTGAGAGAGGCAGCCCTGCTGCCGGGCGCGTCTCCAGATTTTGCGAAGCCGAGGCGCTACCGCGTGGGCGGAGCCCTGATGCTGTGAAGGATGTGCATCTGTCTTCCCGCCAGCAGGCTGGCTCAGACGAGCGGCAGCAGGCTGCCGTTGACTCGCTCGCTCCCGCTCGTCTCGCCCTTCGGGCTGCCTACGGCAGTCTCACTCGGCCCTTCCGCCGGGCCTCGGGTGTCCGGGGGCGTTGCCCTTCTCGCCAGCAGGGCTGGCTTCGACGAGCGGCAGCGGGCTGCCGCAGTCCGGGCGTCATGTTGCTGGCTTTGATGTTCATCGCGATGAATGCGGTGGCGGCTCCGGTGGATGTTTTGACGAATGGCTCGCTGGAGCCGCCTTACTCGGCAGTGAGCGTGAGCAATGCGAACGGCACCGTCACGGGCATGAGACCGGCGGGATGGCAGGACAATTCGACCTTTACCGGCTCGCACACGGACACGGTGTATGCGGAGGAAACTTCGGCGACGATCAGCGGCTCGGCGTTGAAGGTCACCGCGGCGGTGCAGAGCGGACAGACGAGCGGGGCGGCGTTTCAGATGTATCAGGTCGTGCCTGCGGTGGCGGGGCGCAGCTACTCGGCCACGATCTGGCTGAAGGCCTCGCAGAACGGCACGGTGACGTTTCGCCTCCGGCAAAGTGCATCGCCCTTCACGGTGCGGGCGACCATGAACTGCGCGGTGACGACGGCCTGGCAATCGTTCACGTTGAATCTCAGCGCACCCGCGAATGAGTTCCTCCGGCTCGATGTGGCGATGAACAACCAGCCGATCACGCTCTGGATCGACGAGGTGAGCCTGAGCGTGGCGGATGGTAACCGGGAGTGGTATGTGTCACCCGGCGGCCTGGACACAAACGACGGCAGCCTCGCGGCACCGTTTCAGACGCTGGCCCGCGCGATGCAGTCGGTGGTGGCAGGTGACACGCTCTGGCTGCGTGCGGGGACATATCGCGAGACGCTCACGGTGAACCGCTCCGGCACGCCTGCGAACCGGATCACGATCTCCGCTTATCCGGGCGAAACGGTGAAAATCGACGGTTGCGATGTGGTGCCAGGTCCGTGGACGCCGACGACGAATGGCATCCACACCGCCGATGTGCCTGTCGATCTTGGAAATGGCTACAACCAGGTTTTTGTCGATGGCGTCATGCAGCATCAGGCGCGGCATCCGAATCATGGCAGCACCGATCTGCTCAGCCCATCCCTCGCCAGCGTCACGGTCACGAATGCCAGCGCGGCAACGAATCCAAATACGATCTCCAGCACGAGCTTTGGCGGCCAGCCCGCGAACTTTTTTGCCGGAGCGAGATTCTGCGGCGGTGTGGGGCAAAAGTGGTCGTGGCAGACGGCGGTGGTGACCGCGAGTTCCGGCAATCTGCTCACGGTCGATCCCGCCACGAAGTCGGTTTGGTGGTGGCCGGACTATGTCAGCACCACCAACACCAGCGACACCGGCACCGGCTTTGTCTATGGCCTGCTGGGTCTGCTGGATGCCGATGGCGAGTGGCATGTGCAGACGAATGCCAGCGCTCCACACACGCTGCACCTGCGCATCACGAGCGGCGCGGACCCTTCGACCCATCTGGTGGAGATGAAGCGGCGGAACTGGTGCGTGGATGTGAACGGCTTCAATCATGTCACCGTGCGCGGCATCGACACGCGTGCGGGTGCGATCCGGCTCAATGGCACCGGCAATGCGCTGGAGGATGCTGATGCGGCCCACCTCAGCCACTATATGCTCTGGACCAATGGCAGCTCCGGCAATGGCGGCCGCGCGGAGGGCGGCGGCATCATCCTCAGCGGCACGGGCAACACCGTGCGCGGCTGCACGATCCACGACACGGCCGGCTGCGGCGTGCTCACCTCCGGCAGCGGGCATCTCATCACCCGGAACGAGATTTTTAACATCGACTACACCGGCACCTATGCCTCGCCCGTCTCGATGGATGGCGATCATGATGTGCTCACCTTCAACAGCATCCATGACACCGGTCGCGATGGTGTGCGGCCCACTGGCAGCGGACAGACGCTGATGTTCAATGACATCTCGAAAGCGGGCCGTCTGGCGCATGACACCGCCTGCATTTACACCTATGCGGCGGAAGGCGAGGCCGCGAACGGCAAGCGCACGCGCATCGCCTACAACTGGGCGCATGATCGCGGTGATCCCGGCGACTCGCTCAGCAAGGCCATCTACCTCGACAACGGCTGCCGGAACTTCGACGTCGATCATAACGTCACCTGGAACTGCAGCGATGCCGCCATGCGGCTGAACTCGCCCGCCTTCGGCCACCAACTGCATCACAACACGATCATCGGCGTCGGCAGCTACAACGACAACACCTGGTCGAACTACGAAACGACCAGCCCCACCTACGGCGGCCTCACCTTCACCGATCTGACCCACGGCCTCGATTTCATCGCGCAGAACAACATGAACGTGCCCGCCGCGAGCACGGGCGCCGCGTTTGAAAACGATGCGGCGAGGGATTTCCGCCCCAAGGCAGCCTACAGCTTCACCGACAAGCGCTCCGGCACCACGGCCGCCGTGAATCCGGCCGCCAGCGCCAGCTCCGTCGAGTGGGTCAAGGCAGCCGGGAACACCTCCCTCGCCAATCCTTACATCACACTGGCGATGCGTGTGCCCGCGCTGTCGTTCTTTTACCGCGAATCTTTTGGCCAGGGACAAAGCGCCGCCGGAGTCAATGCCTGGGTGCCCGATGGCAAGCCGGACAGCGGTGCCTACGAGCGCGGCGTGGTGGCATGGCAGCCCGGCGTGAATGGCTGGGAGGCCATCAAGGCGGATGTGCCTGCTGGCATCGGTGCCCGCACCGCAGTGCTGCAAGGCGTGCGTGTGTCGATGGACACGACCAGCGCCACCACCGTGCGCGTTTATTACGGCACCGCGGATGGCGGGACCAATGCCGCCGCGTGGGAAAACGTGGCCGAGATGGGCACCGCTGCGCCGGGAGATGTCATCTCCGTGTTTCGTCATCCCATCGCGGGACTCACACCCGGCACCACCTACCATGTGCGCTTCTTTGCCAGCCATGCGGGCGGTTCATCGTGGAGTGACGGGCAGAGCTTCACCACTGCGGCATCCCTCACCTGGGATGCGGGTGCTGGAGCGAGCACGGGCATCAGCACCAGCACGAACTGGCTCGGAGATGCCACGCCCGATCTCACGAGCGGCGGCGAGATCGCCATCTTCGGCAGCGCGGGCTCCACCGCCGTCGTGGATGCGTTCACGAGCCTCCGCGGCCTTGTATTCAATCGTGACGCCGCCTTCAGCATCAACGACGGCCCCGGCTCGCTCACGCTCGGAGCCGATGGCATCACGATGACGCTGCCCACCACCACTGCACGCACACATGCGATCTCGGAAAGCCATCTCGTGCTAGCCGCGGATCAAACATGGAGCATCACCAGCAACACGGGCGCTGCTGTCTTGAATGTCGCCAGCAGCATCAGCGGCCCCTTTGGCATCACAAAGACAGGCACGGGCTCGCTGACTCTCAGCGGTGCCAGCAGCTACAGCGGCGATACGAATGTGAACGTCGGCGTGCTCGCGATCACGAATGGCACCGCGCTCGGCAATGCGGTGGGTGCCACGGCCATCGCCGCGACCGGCAGCAGCAGCACGGGCGGCCAGTTGCGGCTCAGCGGGGACATTGCTTTGGACGAAAACATCACCATCACCGGCACCACCGAGGCAGGCAGCTTCCTGCGAGCCATCGACAGCACCAGCGGCACGAACACGCTCAACGGCAGCATCACGCTCGTCGGTGCCGGACAGGTGCGTCTCGGACCCGCGGCGGGCACTTTGCAGATCAATGGCAGCATCACACGCAGCGGCAGCGATGTCGGCCCGCTCATACTCGCTCCTGGGACCGGCGCGACAGTGATCATCGGCCAGCCGATCGACACGAATGGCTCATCATTCAATGTCACCGGCGGCGGCACCGTCCTGCTCAATGCGAGCAGCACCGACCTCGGCGGCACGACGATTTTCTTTGGCCCGAGCAGCCCAAACGGCCCTGTGGTCAAACTCGGCGTGAATGATGCCTTGCCAGTCACACGCAACGTCACACTCGGCACTAACTCCACCAGCAACGGAGCAGACAAAGGCACGCTCGATCTCGCGGGCTTCAACCAAACCATCAACGCGCTCATCGGCACGCAAGGCACCGGCACCACACCGTCCGCCGCCAGCACACGCCGCATCACGAACAGCGTCGCGGCCACCACCAGCACGCTCACCGTCGGCAACGGCAACGCGAGCGGCACCTTCAACGGCCTCATCGAAGACGGCGCAGGCAAGGTCGCGCTCACGAAAGTTGGCACCGGCACGCTCACGCTGCCCACCGCCAACACCTACACCGGCGACACCACCGTGAGCGGCGGCACCTTGTCCCTCAGCACCGCCAGCCTCGCTGCAACGAGCGCCGTCCATCTCAGCACAGGCGCCGTCTTGAACCTCAACTTCACCGGCACCAACCACATCACCACACTGCGCCTCAACGGCCTCGCCCAAGCCCCCGGCACCTGGGGCAGCCTCACGAGCAGCGCCACGAACAAAACCTCCCTCATCACCGGCCCCGGTCTCCTCAACATCACCGCCCCACAACCCGCCTACGACGCCTGGGCTCTCGCCAGCGGCCTCGACGGCACCCCCGGCAAAGACGCCGCCATCACCGCCGACACCGACAGCGATGGCGTGGCCAACCTCCTCGAATACGCCACCAAGATGAACCCATCCGCCAACGACGTGGTTCCACAGGCGGCGACGAAGAATGGCGCGAATCTGGAGTTCGTTTACACCCGGAACAAATCGGCCACGGATGTGACCTTCGTCGTCGAGTGGAGCGACACCTTGGGCAATGATTGGAGCACGGTTGGTGTGACGCAGTCGCTTGTGGCTGGCTCCGACAACGGCGTGACACAGCAATGGAAGGCGATGATGCCGGCGGGAAGCTCACGAAGGTTCACACGGCTCAAAGTCACACGACCATGAGATGCTTATCCGCCATTCTTGGAGTTTTCCTCACGGCTTTGATGGCGACGGGCGCTGACGTGCCGACGTTGCCTGCGAAGCCGGTGGTGAGGATGGTTTCGCCGGGGGTTTATGAGGTGGGGAAGGTGCGGCTGGATCAGAAGGCGGCGAGCATTTCGTTCGCGGGGACGCTGAACATGAAGCGTGGGCTCCTGGAATACTTGGTGGTGCATTCGAAGGGATCCGTGCACGAAAGCCTGTTGGTCACGGACGTGGAAGCGACGGATATTCATGTGGCGATGCTGTTGCTCGGAGCGAAGGGCGGAGCGGTGGTGGCGGAGGCTCCTCCGGCGCAGTTGGATGCGCGCTATTTTCGCATGGCACCGAAGCTGACGGGTGATGCGGTGATCATCCGCGTGAAGTGGAAGGAGAAGGATGTGGAGAAGACCGCGCCCATCGAGGATTGGCTTTTCAATGATGCGGCGATGAAGAAGATCGAGCACGGTCCGTGGACCTACAATGGCTCGATGATTCATGAAGGGCGCTTCCTGGCGCAGACGGAGGGCAATCTGATGGCACTGGTGACGAGTCCGACGGCCTTGATCAACAATCCGCGCCAGGGCAATGACAATGACCACCTTTGGAACGCGAACGGCGACACGACGCCAGGCATCGGCACGCCGGTGGAGGTCGTCATCCAGCTCGTTCCGCCCGCGAATCCCAACCCCGGCCGCAAGCCATGAAATCTTCTCTTTTCCCTCAAATCCTCGTGCTGATGCTGCTGGCGATGGCCGGGCTGGCGCGGGCGTTTTCGCCCAATCCCGATCTGACCGTGGCGGGGGCGATTGCGACGCTGAAGACGGACACGAACAGCTCGCCGCTTTACACGGAGACTTACAATCTGGGTGCGACGGGGCTGCGTGGCTGGATTTATCTGAGCAATGGGGCAGGCACGACTCATGGCGCGGATGGAACGATGACGGGTGAGAGTCGGCAGATTCTGGTGACGGTGGCGAGTGCGCCGGGCAGCGCGGTGCTGGCGGTGGATGATGTCATTCTCGGGGCGATGGCGGGCGACAGCGGCACGGTGCCGTTTTTCACCAGCGATGCGCGGAAGGCCTTCGGCGCGGCGATCACGGAATCAGAGCGCACGGGCGCAGGCACGCTGCGGGTGAAACGCTGGCGTGCCGGTGTGACGACCGATGAAAATATCGCCATGACGATCATGGGCGATTACTCGGCCACGGCTCCTTACACTTGCTCGAAGTCCTTGCTGATTCTGGCGAATGCACGCAACAAGCTGGTGAATCAGCTTATCGATGACTTGGGCTTCCTGACCAGTGATTGGAAAGGTGCCATCATCGGCCTGGCTCTGCTGGCCGGAGTGCAGCCGGGTGATCCAGACTACGCGACGGTGCAGACGCGTTTGCAGACCTATGCGCGTGCTCGTGCGGCGGCTGGTCCGGGGAACGCCGGAATGTGGGATGTGGCCTACAGTGGCTTGTTTCTCGCCGAGTATTATTTGGCTACGAGTGATGCCAATGTGCTGCCTGGCATCAACAGCTTCACGCTCAAGCTGGCGGTGTCACAGAGCATCAATGGCACCTTTGGGCACAGTGCGTCGGTTTTGAGGCCGGATGGCTCTGGTCGCCGCATGGGTATTGGCTATGGGCCAGTGAACGCAGTCGGCATCGTGGCTAACATGGCGCTCGTGCTGGGAAAAAAGGCGCTGCTCGCGGGCGGGCAGGCGATTGATCCAGAGATTGACGGCGCGATCCAGCGCGGCGCGGATTTCTTCGCGTTCTATGTCAATAAAGGCCCCATTCCCTATGGCGAGCACGAGCCCTTCATCAGCGGGCACTCATCCAATGGCAAGGACGCGATGTGTGCCGTGCTCTTCGGCTTGCAGGCTGGCCGCGCGGCGGAAACGGAATACTACGCACGCATGACGACGGCGAGCTACAAGGGCCGCGAATACGGGCATACCGGTCAGGGCTTCAGCTACCTGTGGGGTGCGTTGGGAGCGAACATGGGCGGTGCGCTTGCTGTTGCGGAACATTTGAAACCGGTGCGCTGGCACCTTGATCTCTCGCGACGCACGGATGGCTCGTTCGTCTATGACGGTGCCGAGCAATATGGTGCCGGGTCCACCACCGGCGGCACTTATCTGGGATCGACTGGCTATTACGGACTCAATCCCACGGCCAGCTATGTGCTTACCTATTCACTGCCGCTGCAACGGCTCTACATCACGGGAAAAAGAGACACTCCGGCCAATCCGCCTGCGCTCACGCTGGATGCGCCCACGGTGGCTCATGCTGTCGCCGCCGCGAACTTCAAAGTGGACTGCCCGACGTTCACTAATGCGCAGTTGATCACCTCCCTGAGCGACTACGATCCCGTGGTGCGCCACTACGCCGCTGTCGAGCTGGGGAAACGAACCGCCACCGTGACACCTGCGGACCTCGTCACGATGCGCAGCATGCTCACCGGCGCGGATGCCAATGGTCGCATGGGCGCGTGTCAGGCTCTCGGTCTTCTCAATGACGCCTCCGCTTTGCCGGCCATCGTGCAGCGGCTCGACAAGACCACCGAGACCGATCTCTGGGTGCGTGCCAAGGCTGCGTCCGCGATCCGCAGCTACACGCCCGCCACGGCCAGCACGCATCGCGATACCATGCTCACGGCTTTCATCGCGAATGCCACCAATCCCGATGTCATCGTGTGGAGCGACCCGATCCAGATGTCGAACAACTACCTGTCGTTCGCGCTCTTTGGCGATGCTGTCTATGGCGGCAACAACCTCGGCGCCTACACTGTCAATGCCGCCAAAAACCTGCTCTACCCCGCGGTGCAGGCGGGTTTGAGACAACCGGATTCCATCTCCCGCTCCGGTGCGTCGAAGTTCTGTTTTGACCGTCTGCCACTGGTGGATGTGCAGGCGATGCTCCCGGACTTTTTCAAGGTCATCGAGATCGAGTGTCTAGCGGATCGGATGTGGAGCGCGGACTCGCGAGCCAATGGCATCAAGACCTTCTCGAAATACAAAGTCAGCGAAGGGATGCCCTATGCGCTGGCCATGCTGAACATCCCCACGGGCTTCGAGTGGGGCTCCGACACGACCATCAACGCAGGGCTGAATGCACTGGCAGCCTATGGTGACGCGGCACGCTGGACCCTGCCGACGCTGAGATCTCATCTCGCGACATGGAATCCCACCGGGGCCACCTACACGACGCTCGTCAATACCATCGCCTCCATCGAGGCAGCCATCACCGCGCCTGCGCAGGCTCCAGGATTGGCCGTGGCTAGCTCGCAAGTCGTGGCCGCCGCCGGTCCCAAGGCGATCACGCTCACCGGTTCATCGCCACGCAGTGCGGTGAGCTTTGTCAATGTGAGCGCTCCAGCTCACGGTCATCTCACTGGCACGGCGCCGAACCTGACCTACACGCCGAATGCGGGCTACACCGGCCCGGACTTCTTCACCTTCCAGGTGCTCGATAGTCTGGGCGCAGCCTATCCCTCCGCACCGGGCACGGTGAGCATCCTCGTCGTCACTCCAGGCACGGGATTGAAGGGCGAGTATTTCGACAACATGGACTTCACCAACCCGAAACTCACGCGCACCGATGCGCAGGTGAATTTCGATTGGGGCACTGGCTCGCCGAATGCCGCTCTGGGGGCGGACACCTTCAGCGTGCGCTGGAGCGGTCTGCTGCTGGTGCCGGAGACCGGCGCTTACATGTTCTCCACGCTCAACAGCGATGGCGCACGTCTTTACATCGACGGCGTGCTCGTGCTCGATGATTACACGGATCAAACAACGAGCTGGAAGGACGGCGCATCGGTCAATCTAACCGCCGGGCAGATGGTGGAACTGCAACTGGAGTATTATGAGAACACCGGGTCCGCTGTGGCGAAGCTGAAGTGGACTGGCCCCTCCTTCGCTGGGGCCAATGGTGCCATCATCGGCAGTGAGTGGCTTTATGATGGCATGGGCATCACCAACCGCACGGCCTATGCCCATGCGCAAAATTTGACGATGATCCAGAACACCGCGCTGCCCGTCACGCTCAGCGGCAGCGGCGGCACGCTGACCTACAGCATCGTCACGCCGCCCACCAACGGCACACTCAGCGGCACCTTGCCCTACCTCACCTACACTCCTACGACGAACTTCGCCGGCACCGACAGCTTCACCTTCCTGGTCAACAACGGCAGCGGCGACTCCACGCCGGCCACAGTGTCCATCTCCATCTGGGCAGGTCAGCCGGTGGATTTCTTCTGGGCCACCGCCGCGTCCGCGAACTGGAGCGGTGCGACAACATGGAACAATGCTGCGGGTGCCACCTCGGTGCCGAATGCGGGCGGGCAGCCTTTTTACCGCATGTCCGTGAGCAAAACGGGCACCTACACCGCCGCGCAGGATGTGAGTGGCGGCTTCGTGCTGAATCAGCTCAATGTCGCAGGCACGGTCACGCTCGCGGGCACTAACAGCCTCAGCTTTGCCGCGAACGGCCCCATCTTGCCGCAGTTCAATCAAAACAGCGCCAGCACCGTCACGGTCAGCGCACCGCTCACGCTGAATGCCATGACGACCTTCGGCGGCACCAGCGGCGGCAATGTGACGATCTCCGGCGTGATCTCCGGCAGCGGCGGATTCACCAAAAATCACTTCGGCACGCTGCAACTCACCAACTTTAACAACACCTACTCTGGCGGCACCGTGCTGAACGCCGGAACCGTGAGCTTTCCCGCAGGATCGGGCGCTGCGACGCCCTTCTTTGGCACCGGACCACTCACCGTGAACAGCCCAGCGATCCTCGCCTGCAATCGCACCTACCTCACCAACAGCGTCACCCTGAACAACGCGACCGTGAGCGGTGGAAACAGCTTCTCCAGCGTGCTCGCCGGACCAGTGACGCTCAGCGGCATCACCACGTTTAGTTTTGGTAACACCGGCGGCTTTACCATCTCCGGCAACATCAGCGGCTCCGGTGGCTTCACGACCACCGGAACCTCCCAGTGGACTCTGACCGGCAAGAACAGCTACACCGGCCCCACGACCATCCAGGCTGGCACGCTTCGCTATTCCGCCGCCGCTGCTGTCGGCCCCGGCGCGATGCACATCGCCACCGGCAAAGCCAATCTCAACTACGCCGGCTCCCGCTCCATCGCCTCGCTCACGCTCGGCGGCGTGCTCCAGCCCGCGGGCACCTACGGCTCGAATGCCTCATCCGCCGCGAACAAGAGCGACACCTACTTCACCAGCACCGGCGTCGGCGTGCTCAATGTCCTGCTCATCCCCACGACCACCGCCGTGACGAGCAACCTCACGCCCGCGATGACCGGCAGCGCCGTCACCTTCACGGCCACCGTCACCGTCACCGGCGGCACCCCCACCGGCAGCGTCACCTTCTATGACGGCCCCACCGCCCTCGGCACCAGCCCGTTGAATGGCAGCCTCCAAGCCACGCTCACCCGTTCCAACCTCACCGCCGGCACCCACACCATCACCGCTCAGTATTCTGGCGACCCCAGCCACGCCGCGAGCACCTCCAACGGCTTCAGCCAAGTCCTCACCCTTTCCCCCTTCGACGCCTGGACAGTCGCCCAAGGCCTCCCCCCCGGCCCTCTTGACGACAGCGACCACGACGGCGTGTCCAACCTCCTCGAATACGCGACGAAAATGAACCCGTCCGCCAACGACGCCACGCCCCAATCCGCCACCAAGACCGGCTCCGACCTCGAATTCATCTACACCAAGAACAAATCCGCCAT
>CAUJJC010000129.1 GCA_963204975.1 Verrucomicrobiota bacterium
ACGTCGATGAGCGCCTTTGGCAGTTCGCCACGATCCATGCGCTTCAGCAGTTCAAGCGGCGCACCAGCGGCTAGCACCGCGACGAGCTGGCCTTTGATAGCGGGGCTGGCTTGCGGAAGCAGATCGTAAATGAAGGGCTCGGTCTGCTTCACGGAGAACTTCTTCAACAAAGCGAGCGCAGCAGCGGTGAGTTCGGCCGGCTGCGTGGTGGTGAGGAGGTTCTTCAGCGTGGGCTGGACGGCGTCCCACTTCCGCTGTGCGAGCAAGGGCAGCACGGCGAGGCGCTCGCCCAGGCTGGACTTCGGATCGGCGATCACGACGTCGATGCCTGATTGCAACGCGGCGATTTCCTTCGCGGCTTCGTCATGGCCTTTGGGCAGCTTGCCGAGGCCTTGCAGCAGCGCGGGCTTCCACCAGAGCAGCTTGCCGGGTTCGCGTTGGAGCAGTGACAGCAATGCTTTCACATCATCGGGCTCTGCATCGGCCATCGCTGCGCCGACCAACATGCGAATCGTCGCGACCCGAGTTTCAGAAAACGTGCCGAAGAAGCCTTCGCCAGCCGAACTGAGAATGGTGCCAAGCTTCTTCGCGCCGGATGAAGCGACCATCTTCGCCATCCATGCATCATCAGGATGCTTGCCAAGCAGCTCGGCCAGCTCACGGGCGTCAATGAGGTTCATCGCCTTGAGGAATGCGGTGCGTTCGGGGTGCTCCGCTGGTGTATCTCCCCAACCGACAACCGGCACGTCGTGGTATTTGCCCGGCGTTTGGGTGACGAGCTTCTTGGTGCCCTTCGGCACCACGCGCCAGATGCGGCCTTCGTTCTCGCCTTCGCGCATGTCGTGCGTCTTCACGAACTCCTCGGGGAAGAACCGGGCGTGGTCGATCCAGTGGCGATACATGTCGCAGATGTAGATCGCGCCATCGGGTCCGGTGGTGAAGTTGACCGGGCGGCACCACTCGTCGCCGCTGCGGAAGAACTCGGTGTTCTTGCCCACGCGTGTGGCTTTGAGCGAAGCGCCGTTCGGCTCGATCTTGTAGCGCGTGACGAGCTGACCGGTCGGATCAGGAACGAAGACGTTGTTCTTCAACTCAGGCATCAAGTCGCCGCGATACACGCCGAGGCCGGAGCATGCCGTGTTCGTGCCAGCGTGCGCGTCAGCGGTCGTGTGCGTGATGCGCACCGGATACACGCGTGTCTCTGCACCGGGCGTGGCGATGTCTTCATGCACTTGCGTGATGCCTGCGTGCGGATTGCGCAGCATGGCTTCGAAGGGCATGACGGTGAACATCAGCGGGTTGCGATTCGAGCAGTAGAAGTGATGGCCCCAGACGTCGAACGCGCCGCCATACTGACCGGTGCCGCCAGTGGGCGTGATCTTGCCGGTGCGCGGGTCCCATTTGAAGTTGCTGCGTGGGACTTCGACCACCTCCTTCGGATTCGCCACGGGATAGATCTCCTTCGCATCAAGGCCGTTGTTGAAGTGAACGCAGCCATCGAGTCCCCAACGCGGCGCGCTGACCTGAAGCTGCGCGTGCTTCGGATTGAAGCCTTTGATCAGGCTCTCATTCACATCGGCTTTGCCATCGCCGTCGGTGTCTTTGAGGAACAAGACCTGGCTGCGCGTGGTGGCGATGAGTCCGCCATTGTAAGGCAGCAGGCCCTGCACGTGATCGACGTGATCGGCGAAGGTCGTGGCTCGATCCATCTTGCCGTCGCCATCATCATCGAAGAGCTGCTGGATGCGCGACATCGGCGGATCGTTCGGATTCCTCGGGAACGGATAATCGCGCATGTCGGCGACATACATCCCGCCCTTCGCATCCCAGGTGATCTCTACCGGATCAAGGATCAGTGGTTCGCTGGCGACGAGTTGCACCTCATACGGTCCATCGAGCTGGATGAGCTTTTGCGATGCCTCGGCGGACAGCGGTTTGGTCTGCCCCGCACGCACGTCGATGTCGCTGCCGCCACTGGCTTGGATGGGATTCCACTTCTCGTTGAAGGTGCCGAGCGGATGCAGCTCGTAGCGACGCACGATCATCTCCGCGCCTTCGGTCTGGAGAAGGATCTTGCCCTGGCTCGGCTTGCACTCGAAGCACTCGTTCACCTTCGCGCCGTTCAAGTAATAGGTCAGCGTGTCGCCCTTCGCGATGCACTCCAGACGGTTCCATTCGCCGGGCGGGCTTTCTTTGTCCTCACGACCGCGGAAGCCTCGGGTGTCCGTCCAGTCCACATCGCGATGCTGCCAGTTGATGCGGCCCTTGGTGACGAGTTGCTTCGGCGCGCCGGGCGTCCAGATCTTCTCCTTATCGCGATCGAGCGAGTATTCCGCCACCACGCTCGTCGTCAGTTCCGTGCCGTCTTCGAGCTTCGGCGAGAGCACCAAGATGTCGCCCACGCCGCCCTCGATAATCTGCGCCTCGATGCTCGCCATCCAGGTGCCCGAGTAAGCGCCGTGCGGACCGTAGGAGTGCAGGAGCAAACCGTTGTCGCGCGCCTTCGTCTCGCGAGCGCCGTGGGTCTTCGGTCCCCACTTGAACTCGATCACGAGATGGTAATCGCGGTAGTCCTTCTTCGTCGCCACGTAGCCGTAGCCACGTCCGCTGATGTGAAACTCGTCACCAACGAACTTCCAGATGTCCTTCGGATCATCGTGGAGTTCCATCTTCGGGTTCACATGGTAGTCCACGTCGCCGGATTTGATGACGTCGAAGAGGTTGATCTTCTGTTTCACCGGGTCCGCTGCGGATAGGACAGATGCGACGGATAGAACGAATGGGACAAATAAGAGCGTGCGCATGACGAGGATACGGGTTGGCGAAGGTCAGGTTTACGGCGGCTTGGGGAACCTTCCCGAAACGAATGGCGCTAGAAGTGATGCTTTTGTGATCCGCTCAGAACGGCTCGTTGCCCGTGAGGTCGAAGCTGCGCTTGCGCTCCTCGCGAAGACTGACGCGACCGCCGTTGCGCTTTCGCATTCCGTCGAAAGCGGAGTCGGAGCCGTCGGCCTTCATTTGATAGACGATGCGCAACAGCTCGCCGAGCCGACCCTTGGGGAAGCCAGCTTTGTTGGCGAACCACATCAGATACTCGGCTGGCAGGTCGTAGATCGGCACGCCGTTCGGTGGACGGAACTTGGGACCAAACTTGCCGAAGGGCATGCAGGTCTTCTCGATGGCCGCGAGGTCGGCGGCCATGCGTTGGGCAAGATCGTCCATTGAGGGAGCGTGGCGTGATGGATGGAAGCGCGCAAGCGGATGGAATGACGAAACGAGTGGGGGCTGGAGTTCAGGCTTCGGCGCTGATGCGGTCGCTTGGAGAAACGCGGTTCATGGAGGGCTGATTTCGAGCGTGACAACATCTCGGTGGCGCGATGCAATGCGGCCATGCTTCGTTATTTCTCATTCGGCATTCGTCATTGCTGCCTCGCGCTGGCGATTAGCATCTCGGCAGCACTCGCGCAGAGCAATCTCAACGACGTGCCCGCTGACCTCACGATGCCGAAGGTGGAAGATGGCCCCGCCTTGGTCGGACATCGAGTTCGGTCAACGACGAAG
>CAUJJC010000130.1 GCA_963204975.1 Verrucomicrobiota bacterium
CATCGCGCTCCCAAATGGCGCGAGCGCAGAACTTGGGCCGCCGCTTGGGCACTTTGTCAAAGCGCGCCAGGACAATGACCGTCGGCACTCGAATGCCGCCCCGCACGGTGCCAATCGCAAAGTCTGAGTCGCGCACAGGCAGCGTGAGCCATTCGTCCCAGGTGACGGGCCTCATCTCCTCGCCCAAGGTGATGTCTAGCGCGGTGGCCGAGCCGTTGACTAGCATGGAAAAGGTCTCAACCGGCGTTTTCACGTCGATTGCCTGCCAATGTCGATTCAGCACAAGAACTATCGCCCGATTCAGGATCTCGCTCATTTGCAAATGCCTGGTTGAAGGTTCAACCCGCGCTTGTCAGGCGCGGACGGGGGAAAGCTGCTACACCAGACTCGCCTTTTGGCAAGTCATGGCGCAGTTATCTTCTCCAGCGCCGCCACATTGTCCTTCATCACGCTCAGCCAGTCGCCGCTCCCGGGCGTGTTCCCGCAGGGATCAAAGACGATGCTCTGAAGCCCCAGCGTCTGCACCTTGGCCACGGATTCCTTGGCCGGTTCGCCCTCCCAGATCATCCATTTCGCAGCGTGCGCGGTCAGGATCTTTTTGAGGTCAGCCATTTGTTCGGCTGTGGGCACTTCTTCAGGCTCCCAGAGCACGTCCTTCAGATGGAGGGCGTAACGACGGGCGAAGTATTGATACACCGGATGACTGGCCACGAGTGGTTGATTGGCCAGTTTCTTGCCTGCGGCGAGAAGCCGGGTATCCAGGGCCTCGATGTCCGCACGGAGGGCTGCGAAATTCTTCTCGATCTCGTCCTTCGCAGCGGGCAACTTCTTGGTCAGTGCCTCACTCACGGCCTTGGCCTGTGTGATCGCCTGCTGGAGGTCGAGCCACGTCGTAAACGCGGTGCCGCTATGCGAATGCTCGCCGCCGGGACCATGCGAGTGCTTGGTCGCATTCGCCACCACGATGAACTTGTCCTTGAACCCGGCAGCGGTGTCCACCGTCTTGCGGCGAGGCAGTGTCACCTTATCTGCCCACTTCGAGTAGGTGGCACCATTCATGAGGATCACATCAGCCTTCTGGAAGGCCGCCACCTCGTCATCCTTCGGCTTCCAGAAGGCAGGGTCTTCATCCGCAGAAACGGGATAAACGATCTCGACATGAGCGCCTGCGAGGCGCTCCGTGAAATACTTCAAGGGGTAATTGGCCACAGCAACCCGGACGGGAGCTTCGGCAACAACCAGTCCAAACGGCACGAACAGCAAGGCAGCGAACAGTGTTTTCATAGACATGATCCAAACTCTACGAACGCACCTCATCTAACGGCAGACGAAATCACTTGAGCCGCTTCACCCGGATGTCTTTGAACTGGCCGGTGTTGCCGTTCTTCGTCTGCCACTCAAAGCCGATGATGCCTTCCTGCATGCGGCCATGGCCTTCATCGGTGAGTTCCAGCACCTGCTTGCCATTGATGTAGTGCTGGACCTTGTTGCCTTGGGCGACGATGCGCAAATCGTTCCACTGGTCGAACTTCATGCCCTTCGCCTCAGTCAGGCCCTCAGGGAACACATTGTCCTGGGCTTCGAGGTTGGCCTTCTTCACGTCAGCGTGGTCCTTCACTTTCACCGTCTGTCCCGACTTGCCCAAGTCATTGCGGACACCGCCTTCATAGAGCCCGCCCAGCCTTTGCCTCTGTCCGGCATCCAGATCGAACTGATAGCCATTGACGCCCGGCCCGTCGCCGTTGCGCCCGGTGATGTAGGCTCGATAAAAAATGCCGGTGTTCGTTCCGCCTTTGGAGCGGAATTTCAGTGTCAGTTCAAAATCGCCGACGGTGCCTTCCTTCCAGACGAGATGGCAGTTGCCGTTGCTAGCACCATTGGGATCACCTTTGGCAGTGAGTGCATCTTCCTTCACCGACCAGAACTTGCTGGCTCCTTCCCAGCCCGCAAGATCACGGCCATTGAAAATGTCGCGCTCTTCGCCCACAGGGAAGTCGGCCAGTGCTTTGTTCTTCGATGGGTTCAGCACGCCGGGTTTTGGCGTGTTGAAGTAATAGTCACGCAGATCTTTGTCGAGCAAGGTGGCTTGATCGTCTTTCTGTGGAGTGGAGATGAGAATCACCTCGGCCAGCTTGCCCGAGAACTGCCTAGCTCGATCAGGATCAGCGCTGCCGACTTCCAATGAAGCGAGCGGACCCGATGGCGAACTCGCACTGGCCGTTGCCGAGTGCGTCATACCCCGCTGATCACGAGTGCGCAGGCGCATTTCTCCCTTGTTCCCATCCCAGGTCAGAATCGCGATGGAAGGCTTGGTCGCATCCACACCGCCGGAGGTGATCTTGGCCTCGCCGGACGGCTGCTTCACTTTCACTTCGATGCTGCGGCTTTCGGTGATGCCCAGTGTGACCTCAGTCTGCCCATCAATCGAGGCAAGCTTCATAACGCGGGCGGGCAACTGCTTGTCATCCGCCTGAAAAACGACGGCCAAAGTGAGCCCTGGCTGACCCGGAGCGATCTCACCACCAAAGGGGAACTTCGCCGCATTCTGATCGCTGTTCAGCGAGCGCATGACCATGGGCTTGCCCGCCTTGCTCTTGAAGTCCAGGGCTCCACGATTGTCTTTGATGGCTTTGTCCGAAGTGTTCCAAGTGATGCGCTCAGGACTGGAGTCTGGCGAGTATCCCACGGAGATGAGAGGAGTATTGGCTCCCACTTTGCTGACATCTTCCAGGATGGAAACCGTGTTGCCCCCATCAATGTTCGGCGAAGGACTGCCGTTGGAAAGGTAGCCGTGACGGGCAACGGCTGCCATCACATGAAACACGCGAGCCGCATCGGGCTGTGGAAAGGGACGCTCTTGAGGAAACAGATCCTCGCGCGCTTCGCCGATTTGCACACTGGAGGGAGGCGGGGCCGCCTTGCCCGTGTCTTTTTTCTCTCCGCCGCTGAGGGCAAAAACCGCGATGAGGATCAATGCCAGGGCACCCGCGCCGATGTAGATGAATTTCTTATCGGGCGCGGCGGTGCTTGTCGGCTTCGCTGGAGCACCACCGGCTTTCACTGGCTGTGCAGGTCTGGTCTGCGGCCCCATCAGGCGCTGGGGGGCAGGGGCTACAGGCACTGCTACGGGCACCGGCTGTTCGACCACCGGAGTCGCTACTGGCACCTGCGACTGCGTGACGACCGGCACGGACGAGCTGGTCACATGCGGGTAGTAGGCTCCCGTCTGCACTGGCACATGCCCGGTGGGCGATTGATAAACCGGCACGGGGCCTGTGTTGTAAGCTCCTGGCGCACCATAGCCGTAGCCGTAATTCATCGGCATCCACGGCATCATGCCGGGCGCGGGCGGTAGCTTTTCCCAGGCGCGGAATTCCTCGATCGCCTGCTGAGCACCGGAGGGGCGGTCATCGGGCTTGCACGCCATGAGACGCATCACCCAGTAAGTCAGCCATTGTGGCAGATGCGGGCAGAGCTGGTGCAGGGGGAGCAGATCGTGGTCGATGTGCTTGTCGATGACTTCATTCACCGTCTTGCCATCGAAAGCCTTTCGACCGGAAACGGCTTCATAAAACACGCAGCCCAGGGCGTAGAGATCCGTGCGGACATCCGTGGGCTCGCGAGAGAGCTGCTCGGGTGCCATGTAATGAATGGAGCCCATCACACTGCCTTCCTGATCCTCGGTCTGCTTGCGCGCGGCGAGGCCTGTGCGGGCGAGGCCGAAGTCGATGATCTTCGCCTGGAATCGTCCACCAGGCAGACGCTCCACCTTGATGTTCTCCGGCTTGATGTCGCGATGCAGGATGCGGAGATTGTGCGCGGCGAGCAATGCCTCAAGGGTCTGCTCAGCCAACTGCTTGAAGTCCTCCATCATCAGCGGACCACGAGCAATGGTGTCGGCCAGATCCGGCCCTTCCAGCAACTCCATCACCATGAAAAGGCCTTCGTCGTCATTGCCCACATCGAAGATGGTGACGATGTTCGCATTGCGCAACGAAGCCAGCATGTCGGCCTCCCGCCGCAGTTCCTCCATGTTCGGATCGGTGCTCGATGTCTCATTGGCCGTGAGCAGTCGCTTAATCGCCACCCACCGCTTGAGCTGCGTATCATACGCCCGGAAGACGGCACCATTGCCGCCGGCACCGAGCTGTTCATGGATGGTATATCGCTGTTCCGCCATTCCGAGAGGGAAGAGAAGGATTGGGAAAAAGAGTGCCGAGACTAGCAGGACGCTCCGCATCTGCCAATCTCCATTATTCGGATGATCTCCGTGATCATTTCATCCGACATCGGGAAAACTAGGAACCGTCACATCGCTTCACCTCTTGCTTGCAGACGGCCATCGTGGTGCTCCCGGCGCTTGCACTTCCGCCAAATCTCCCGACTTTGCGCGCCCTTTTAAGTCCCACTCGCCATGATCCCCAACGTCTATCGCTCGCTCCACTGCAACGCCCTGCGCGAATCCCACATCGGCCAGACCGTCACGCTTGCCGGTTGGGTCAATTCCGCGCGCGATCATGGCGGCGTCATCTTCATCGACCTCCGCGACCGCGAAGGCATGACGCAGGTCGTGTTCCGCCCCGAGGAGAATGCCGAGATCGCCCAGCGCAGCCACGAGCTGCGTGACGAAGACGTGGTGCAGATCGTGGGTCGCGTGGAGAAGCGCCTTGCGGGCACGGAGAACACCAAGATCGCGACGGGCTCCGTCGAAGTCGTGGCCGTCGAGTTGAAGATCATCAACAAGGCCGACGTGCTGCCTTTCCAGCTCGACCGCGAGCTGAGCAACGAGGACCTGCGCATGAAGTATCGCTACCTCGATCTTCGTCGCGAGCGCATGAACAAGAACATCCGCATGCGCCACAAGATCACCTTCGCCGCGCGGAACTACCTGGACCAGAACGGCTTCTGCGAAGTCGAGACCCCGATCCTTTCCAACCCGACGCCCGAAGGCGCACGCGACTTCCTCGTGCCTGCCCGTCTCAGCCCCAGCAAGTTCTTCGCGCTGCCGCAGGCTCCGCAGCAATACAAGCAGCTGCTCATGGTCGCTGGCCTTGAGCGCTACTTCCAAGTCGCTCGTTGCTTCCGTGACGAAGACCTGCGCGCGGATCGTCAGCCCGAGTTCACCCAGATTGATATCGAAGCCAGCTTCGTGAAGCAGGACGACATCATCACGCTCGTGGAAGGTCTGCTCGCTTCCATGTTCAAGGCTGGCCAAGGCGTTGACATCCCGCTTCCTTTCCCGCGCATGACCTATGCCGACGCGATGGATCGCTACGGCAGCGACAAGCCGGACACGCGCTACGGCATGGAGATCACCGACCTCGCGGACGTGTTCGCCAACACCGGCTTCAAGATCTTCAAAGGCGTGCTCGAGCGCGGTGAAGTGGTGCGCGCGATCAATTGCAAAGGCTTCGCCGGCATCACCACCGGCCAGATGAACCGCCTCAACGAACTCGCTCACGAAGCCGGTCTGCCGGAAGCCGTGAAGCAGCTCGCCTACATCAAGATCGAAGGCGGCGAATATAAGAGCCCGCTGTGGAAGGTCTTCTCCGATGAAGAGAAAGCCGCGCTCACCTCGAAGCTCGACATGGGCGAAAGCGATCTCATTTTCTTCGTCGCCGGTCCAAAGGACATGGTCAGCAACGTCCTCGGCCGCACCCGCACCGAAGTCGCCAGCATGATGGAACTCAACAAGGACAGCACGAAGCTGAACTTCCTCTGGGTCGTGGATTTCCCGCTGCTCGCCTACAGCCCCGAAGAGCAGACCTGGGTCGCCGTTCACCATCCCTTCACCCGCCCGAACGCCGAAGACGAAGCCCTGCTCGGCACTGACAACGCCAAGGTTCGCGCCGAAGCCTACGACGTGGTGCTCAACGGCTACGAACTCGGCGGCGGCTCCATCCGAATCCACGAGTCCGACTTGCAGGCGAAGATGTTCGGCATCCTCGGCGTCACGCCCGAAGAGCAGCAGATCAAGTTCCGCCACATCCTCGAAGCCTTCAAATTCGGTGCCCCTCCGCATGGCGGCCTCGCGCTCGGCCTGGATCGTATCGCGATGCTCATCGCCGGTGAAGACAGCATCCGCGAAGTGATCGCCTTCCCGAAGAACAACAAGGCGCTCGACCTCATGACCGACTCGCCCACGAATGTGGACTTCAAGCAACTGCGCGAACTCTACATCCAGAGCACCTTCAAGCCGAAAAGTAGCCCAGTTGCGCCGCAACTGGAGTCTCAGGCCGAAGGATAAGCTTTTCGTCGAATCGAAGCCCCCAGTTGCGGCGCAACTGGACTACTATATGCCGTTCCAGTTCTTCAACCCGAACGAGCCTCTCGGCATCACACAGCGGCATCTGCCTCATTGGGAACAACGCGACGCCTACTACTTCCTCACTTGGCGCACGGCGGATTCGTTGCCCCGAGAGATCATCGAGCAATGGCATCGCGAACGCGACGTTTGGCTGGTGGCTCACGGCATTGATGCGGCTCAGGATGACTGGCAACGCGAGGTCGAACTTCTACCAGACGACCTCCACCAGGAATTCTACCGCACCTTCACCGCGAAGTGGCACGAGCACCTGGATGAGTGCCACGGCGAGTGCTTACTACGCCAGCCCGAGATCAGCGCCGTCGTAGCCTCGAATCTGCGACACTTCGATGGCTGCAAATACGAGCTGGATTCCTTCGTCGTCATGCCGAACCACGTGCATGTGCTCGTCGGCATCGCGGGCAGGAACACCATGCGTGCACAGTGTCGGAACTGGAAGAAATACACCGCCACCGTCATCAACGACCGCCTCGGACGCAGCGGACAGTTCTGGCAGTGGGAAAACTACGATCACCTCGTGCGCAGCGCTGGGAGTCTGGCGAAGTTTCGCGACTACATCGAGAAGAACCCCGTGAAGGCCAAGCTACGCCCCAGCGAGTATGTGTTGTATGTGAAACCGCTGCCGTCAGTGCCCCCATAGTAGCCCAGTTGCGCCGCAACTGGTCCCTCCACCGAAGCCAGGACCCATCGCCATTCCGAAGACTCCAGTTGCGGCGCAACTGGGCTACTTTGCTCCGCCACCCGGAAGTCAGGCGGTGGTCGCACAGTGCTGCCAGACGAGGATGTGAAGCGCCTGTTTGAGGGCTTTCTCGGAGGCGTTGTCGCCCTCGTGGGGTGTCAGGAGTTCGGCCAAAACCTTCCTAACCTCGGGCGAGTAGAGGCCATGGTCCGCACCGCGTGGCGACTGGAACGGGCCAGCAAGGACGATAGCGACGGAGCTTTCAGTTCGCGCAATAGAACGCCCGCTATGATCGCGCTGCCGCGAATCTTCTCTTGTTGCGCCCATTGGCTCATGATCCTCGCCGCCAGCATGCGCACGACGGCGTCCTCGTCTTCCAGCAGCTTGAGCAGCGCGGGCAGCGCATCAGCACCCGGCGGTTTGACCATTCGCTTGAATTCACTGTTGCCGTTGACCAATCCTATGGCCACGGAGTCGGACTTTCTCCCCTGTCGCCAGAGGCCAAAGGCTGCCCAGGCCTTCACATCGGAATCTATGTCTTTCTCAAAGATGCCTGCCAAACGATCCGTGACCGTGGCATCCAAACGTTGCACCAGGGCGACCAAACGCACCGCCTCCATTCGAACCTCCCAGCTATGGTGGGACGCAAGAGTAAGGAGTCAGGCTTGGGCAACCGGGCTGGGCGCAGCCTCAATCGGTTTGAGCGCCTCGACCAAGCTAGAACGCACTTCCTCATGCGTGATTGCGCTCAAGCGATCTGCGGTAGCGCAGAGAATCGCATCCACCTGCTGCTGACGCAGCCCAACCTGATCAGCCAGACAGCCCAAGGCCAGGCGCAGGGAACCGCACAGGTAAGGCTCTAGTGGATCTCACCGAGCGCGCAACTACGGGCAAGGCGCTTCACCAGCGTGGTCTTGCCAGAGCCGGGACCTCCGAGAAGCACTGCAGGTCCGACTTCTCTGAGCATCTGACCTGGAGCGCGGGCCTGATCGGCTGTGTGTTTCCACTCGCGATTGGCGTCCGATGCCTCCAATGCCGCAAGCAACTCGCCGCGTTGCGTGTCATCAGCCCTGGCGATTCGATCGTGAAGATCGCGCTCCTTCTCGAACCGTGCTCCTTCGCGTTCCTCCGCCGTCACCTTGAGGTCCACAAAGATGTCATCCAGCGGCAACGGCACGAACTTGCTCTCCTGGATGCCTTTGAAGTCGGCGTAGTAGAACTTGTTTGCCGTCCGCACCATGTAGAGCCACTCGGCGAAATCCTCCGCAGCAGTGCGGATTCCCGGCTCATCATACGTCGTGGGTTCTGTCTGGCTCAGCGCCTGCGCGATCTGCGCCGTGTGCGTGTGCATCGCCTCGAGCAAGGCCTTGCGCTCCTGATACTGATCCTGCGCCAAGTCGTCCTGAAGCTCGATCAAAGGCTGTGCTAGAGCTTCCAGTCCAATGCTGGTGCCGGGAATCGTGGTCAGCGTGGACAAGCCTTTGAGAAGACCCTTGAGGTAAGGCCAGGCAAGACTCGGTTCGCCAAAGTTAAGGAGGCTCATAGTTTGAAGGGAGGCTTGAGGGACGCGGGACCAACATGCTGCCATGCGAACAAGCACGACGAATTGAAACGAGTAAGTTCACTGGGTTCAAGCGGACAACCATGGCCGAAAGCTGGACGTCGCGCGTATGCAAGCACCACTTACCTTTCAGGATCGACAGCGGGGATTCAAGTCGCTAGGCTCCCCATCATGATCACGATTCGCTTCCGATCAAAAGCCCTGAAGGACAAGGCTATGGCCTGTCTCGCTGGCAAGGCGCGATTCAAGGACTCGATGCCTGGGGCGCTGTCGGTCTCCGATGAGGCGTTTGATTTGCTGACGGAGCGGAAGATCCCTTTCATCCATTCCTTCACCGAGACGACGCCTGCCGACAAGCGGGCGGCTTTGATGGGGCATCCGGTGATCGTCGTTACGGCTGGCTAAGGCTAGCTTGTTTACGCCATGAATCCCAAGGGCGGCGCGCTGCTGCCGGGGGAGTAGAAGTTGCCGATATTCGGCAGCACGAGGGGCAGATCGGTGGGTGAGACGCCAAGCCAGAGGGCGAGTTCGGCGAAGAACTGATCGCAACTGGTGGTGGGAATGAGGCGTCCGCTGCCGGTATCGAGCGGGTTCACTTCGGCACCGCTTTCGGGGTTAAGCGCGAGGCTGGGATACTGGCCATAGATCTTCTGGCCGAGCACACGACCTCCAACCACAAGCTGGTTTCCGCCCCACGCGTGATCGCTGCCCTGGCCATTGCTGGTGAGCGTGCGTCCAAAGTCGGAGGCGGTGAAAAGCGTGACGTTGTTCGCCATGCCCATCGCGGTCAGTGCGCTGTAGAAGGCTCCGATGGCGGCACTGACCTGCGGCAGCATCTGGCTCTGATAAGTGAGCACACCGCTGTGATGATCCCATCCACCCCAGTTGATGAAAAACGTCTGCCGCACGGCTCCGAGGGATGCGAGTGCATGACCCTGAATCGCTTTGGCAATCATCTGCAAACGCGAGCCGACATAGGTGGAGGGAAACGTGACGCCTCCAGGCAGCGCGGCTGAAGTGGCCGTGGTGAAGGCATCGTAAGCATCGAGCGCGGATTTCTTGCGCGTGTTGAAGGTCTGCATGAGCACGTTCGAGTATTGCAACGCGAGCTGGCTGTCCACGCCCTGACTGAAGGCCTGACTGCCCGTGTCATATTGCTGCCAGCCGAACTTGTAGTTCTGCAACGCGACAGCGCCGCCCGTGGTAATGGCATACTCCGCCACATCGTTGCCCGTCTGCCAGACATTGCTGCCATCGAGCGAGATATTCATCGGCACCTTCTGATTGGCATTCAATTCCTGGAGCAGATCGGCGGTGCGTCCCGCCCAGCCAATGCCGGAGCGCTGATGCGGCAGGCTGGTCTGCCATTGCTCGATCTGATCGGAGTGCGAGAAGAGACCGAGCGGCAGTTGCTTCGCGAGCGTGTTCACCTGCGTGCGATTCTGCACCGGCTCGATCAGCGTGCCGACATTCGCCACGAACGCTGCGTTTCCGGCTTCGAACAGACTCGCCACCTCGGGCATCCCTGAATGCACGGCAAAGGTGGGCTGCCCGGTGGGATGAATGTCGATCAGTGATCCGGGTGCGAGCGCGAGATTCGAGCGCGTGCTCTGATACTGTGCATACGCCGAGGCTTCACGCGGCACGAGCATGTTGAAGCTGTCATTGCCGCCCGAGAGGAAGAGGCAAACCAGCGCTCGATACTCGCCATTCGCTGGCGCGGTGACGGCGGAGAGCTTCTCGGTGACGGAGAGATTCAGCAGGGTGTTCAGCACCGGGATGGAGCTGATCGCTGCGCAACTGCTCTGCCCAAGAAACTGACGACGACTTTGTTGGAAGGTGATCATGGTGGCGTGAGATGGAAATGCGGTTTGCGAAAACGACTTGGGTTATGATAGGCTCAAGCTATGAGCACGATCCTGCGCGAAGAACCCGCTCCGTATGGCCCCTCGCCCGAGGAGGCTGCGATGCTGGTGTTGGAGAAGATGGACTGGGCGGCGTATGACCAGCAGTCGCAACGTGACCTGCAGGAGGCTGCAGCGGCTTACCGCATGGGTGACCGAGGAATGCCAGCCCGGGAGTTCTTTGATGCGCTCTATCGAGAAGACGAGCTGACCACGGGCAACGCATGAGCTACGAGTTGTTCCTTTCCGCAACAGCAAAGCAGCACATTCGCGAGCAACGTCTCTGGTATCACGACAATCTCGAAGATGGGTTAGCACTTGCGAATCGCTGGACGCGCGAACTGGAAGCCGCATTGCATGGCCTTTGCCGCAATCCTGAACGTCACGGCTTGGCGGCCGCTGGCGATCAAATCGAACCAGGGCTGCCGTTGCGCCGGATGCTATTTCGGCCTTGGACCAATGGTCGAGGCTGGAAGGTGATCTTCTGCATTGACGAGGAAGCTCAGATTGTAACCGTGCTGCATATCCGCCACGAGAGCCGCCCGCCGCTTGCGAAGGATGAATCATGATACGGTTCATGGTCTTGCTCAGCGCATCACATTGAACTCAGCGGAAGTGACGATGGCATTGATAAGCTGGCGCAGTCGCTCGCGATGCCAGTGCCAGTTGTAGTCCGGTGGCTTGATGCGATTCACGGACTCACGGATGCACTGGAAGAGTTGGGGCGACATCGTGCCGCCCATGAGCGTGAGATCGTAGCGACGGATCAGTGCATCGAGATCCATCAGGCCTGCAACGCTGGGTTCGTCTTCATTGATGGTGGCTGAGGGAACGATGAGACTGAGTTCGGGATCAAGATTCAGCCGCACATTGTAAGCGGCGGTGCCACTGCCCCAGCGATGCAGGCTGTTGTCGCCGATGGCTTGCAGGAAGTAGTTCGCGCCAGTGATCGCTGAGCTGGCATTGAGGATCTGGAACTCGGGGGCCACGAGGCCAAGCTGCGTCACGGGTCCGGGCGGGCTATGCGCAGGCAGGAAGAAGTTGAAAACGCTCGGCGAGTTCTGCGGGTCCTGGAGGTGGTCGAGATTGAATTGATCCAAAGGATAGTGCCCGGAGGTGGATGCCGCATTGTAAGCACGAGCGAGATTCACCACGCGCAGGAAGGGCTCGCGCAGCTTGCCGAAGGTGGGCGACTCCATCATCGCTGGATCGCGTGCCTCGGGGTCCATGAGGATTTGCTTGATCACAGCCTTCATATCTCCGCGCACATTACTGCCGTTGTTGTTAAACTTCGCTGCCACGCGCCCGATGTAGTCGTGACTGGGATTCGAGGTGACAAAACGATGGATCAATCGCAGCGCGATGAAGGGTCCGACGTTCGGATGATTGAAAAGGTTCGTCACCGCTGCCTCGATATCGAGCGTGCCTGCAGTGCCCGTGTTGCCGGGACTCGGCGTGCGTGCTGGGAGCACCAGACCGCCGAGCAGCGTCTTCGCATCGCAGTCATGGTAGTCATCCCAGATCTTCATCGGATGCAGGCGATCGCCGTTGGTGAGGTTGCTCGGATTGAAGCCGATGCTGTCATACCAAGTGAGTCCGGTGAAGACGCGAGCCAGCTCGGTGATGTCGGCATTCGTGTAAGTGGGAATGGGTTGTCCGGCATGAGGATGCGGTGCCTGATAGGTCTTACGCGTGCCATCGGTTTCCAACTCCCAGAGCCCGATGGTGAAGAGCTGCATGATCTCGCGCGCGAAGTTTTCATCAGGATGGATCTTCAGCGCCGGATTCGCTTTTTGATTCCCGAGATGACTGAGATAAACACCCATCACCGGGTGCATCGCCACCTTCTTGAGGATGTCGAGATAGTTACCAAAGGCGTGCTCCTCGAAGATGTCGTAGTAGTTCGCCATGCCTTCGAAATCCACGGCCAGCGTCTCGGGACGATCAGATGTCACGAGGATCTCGCTCAGCGCGAAAGCCACTCGCTGACGAAGTGGATCAGGAAGCTGATCGGTCGCAGAGTCGGGTCGCAGCTTGGGCGAACCCATCGCGCGACGCCACCACGAGTGCTGCTTGTAGTTGCCGTAGAGTTCCAGAGCATTCGCATATTGCAGCGCCCAATTCGTGTAGGGCTGGATGTAGCCAATGGGCCGCGTGAATTGATCTTCGATCCACGGCTCCATGCCCATTGCCATGACTTCTTCCACGTTCTCCGGGATGCCATCACCATCGCTGCCATCTTGATCAGGACCAAAGGCTGCCTGAATCAAAAAGCGCGCCGCTTCCTTCGCCGATGGAAGGGGCGATGCGTCACCCAGCGTGGCGGTCGCACTCGTCACGCTACCGAGCATGTAGCCACTGCCCGCCGCGACACTGACGGTAATGTTCTCAATGCCCTCCACAGTCGCATCGTTGATGGGCGAGAGTTCTATCCATGTCTCACGCGCGCCAAAGGGCAGTGTCACCTGCGTGCCAGCGATGCTGGCCGTGTAGTCGCCATTGCGCGTCGCACTGCCACTGAAAGTCACATTGATCGTCAGCGGCTTGAGTCCGCCACTGCGGCGAATAGCAATCACGCCCTTGTCCGGCCAGTCCTCACGCATATCACCGTCGATGAGTCCCACCGTGATCGTGCTCGCAGCATTCAGTGTGCTCTGCACCCGAGTGAGATCTTCCGTGTCATCGCGATCCGAATGGTCGAGCTGCGGATTGAAACCAATCGTAGCCTCCTCCCAATCGCTCAGGCCATCGCCATCGCTGTCCACATCAGTCGCCTGCAAGCGGAAGAACCACCGGGTCTGCCCATTCGTCGCCAGAGCCTCCGTGATGGACGTGCCATGACCCATGAGCGTGCCGAGCAAGGTGAAGTTCGCAGGATTCAAATCCGGGCTGCCATAGATAGCGTAGCTCTTCCCCCGTTCGCTTGGCCATTGCAGATTCACCTCACCAGCGATGCCTCTCGACATGCCGACTGCGGGAAAGGACGAAGCATCGAGAGGATTGGTCCCGGCCACACTTTCGAGCGCATTGGAGAACCCATCGTGATCCGCATCCGCCAAGGCTGCCAAGTTTTGCGCCGCATAGCGAATCTCCCAGATGTCGCTTTGCTGGTTGGCATTGTTATCAAGCGCCTGCGCCTTAACGGCAATGAGGAAGCAAAGAGCAATGAAGGCTTTCATGGCAAAGAAGAGACTGAGCTGAAAAACCGTATCCTGTCCGCTCATTCGTAACGGGGCGTCCAGATTTGCGGCATGGGAGCAATGACGCGCCAGTGGGCTTTATGCTCGTCACTTGATTGCCCCCTGTCATCTGGTTTCCACATTGGATCAGACAAGAACAAACTCGACTGATCGAAGCCCCTCATGGCTCCGTTCAATAGCACTCGATCATGCGCACCACACTTCTCCTAGCTCTCAGTCTGGCGTCGTCCATCACGGCGTCCGATCTTGTTCATGAAGACTTCTCGGGCGCGGCTCTGCCGAAGTCGTGGACGCCAGGTGGACGCCCAGGTTCGTGGTCGGTGGTGGACGGTGCGCTGCAAGGCGACTGCAATCCCACCGACGATCATGGCCCCAGCATCAGCACACCGCTGGCGGCCGCGAATGTGTCGGTGTCATTCAAGCTCAAACGCGAGCCGGGATCGTATGCGCTGATGCTCATCGACGGCGACTCTGCTTTCGGCGGACAGGCGCATCTGCTGCGCGTGGCAGTGAGCGGTGACCGACTCACCATCGCGCAGGATCGGGGCTCGCTCGCGTCCAAGATGGAACAAGCCAAAGCGAAAGCCGCCGCCAAGAAGACCGGACAGCCCATGCCCAAGCCAACTCCCAAGCAGCTCGCAGACAAAGCCTTCTACCGGACCGAATCACTGGCAACAGCCAAGCTCGCCACTCCACCGCAAGAGTGGCTCGCACTGAAAGTGATCACCCATGGCAACGATGTCACGTTGACGATCAATGATGCCCAGGTCGTCAAGGCGAAGGCCACCGTGCTTGACGTGCCAAAGTCGAAGCTCGTCTTCCTCGCGGGAGCGGGGAAGAAGCTCTGGATCGACGATGTTCAGGCTCGCGACCGCAAACCCGTCGAGTGACCGGCGCGTAACTTCGATGACGGCCCCACGGGCAGGCGCGGAATTTGTTTTGAAAAGCTCCACAAACTGTTGAGAGGCGTAGCAGACTCGCCGTAATTTGGTGCCCTCTCTTCCATGCGCGACTACTTCATCCGACGCTTCCTGCTCATCATCCCGACTCTGATCGGGGCGACGCTGGTCGTTTTCGGCATCACGCGCATCACACCGGGCGGACCGTATGAGCGTGCCATGCAGGCGGCACTGATGGGTGATCACGGTGGTGGCGGCAAGAATGCGGGCGGCTCACTGAGCCAGGAGCAGAAGGACGAGATGGCCGCCTACTATGGCTTCGACAAACCTTACTTCACGGCCTATGCCGTCTGGCTGGGCATCATGCGGCGCGAGGAAACGCCGATGTTCATCAAGTTCGAAGAGGGCAAGAACGAGGTCAATGTGACGCTGAAGATGCTGCTGCCGCGCGCGGAGTGGAAGCCCAACAACGCCTACAAGATCACGCAGGCGACGATTACACGAGATGGCAAGCTGACGGCTCCCGATGCCGACGCGCTGAAGGTCTGGAAGGTGCGCGCGGAGCCTGAGAAGCAGCGGGTGGTGGTGTATCGACCGCAGTTCAATGGCTTGCTCCAGGGCAATTTCGGCTTGTCCACGAGTTACAATCTCCCCGTGCTCGGCATGATGGTGTCCAAAATGCCGGTGTCTCTGTTTTACGGGCTGCTCACGTTCTTCATGGCCTACGTGGTGTGCGTTCCGCTGGGTATTCTGAAGGCCATCAAGCATCGCACGGTGATCGACAATGCGACCTCGGTGCTGATCTTCATTGGCTACTCGATTCCTGGGTTCCTGCTCGGCAGCTTGCTCGTTGTGTTCCTCGCGGCCCGCATGGAGTGGTTTCCCACCGAGGGATTCACGAGTGAGAACTTTGCCTCGCTGAGCGCTTTCGGAAAGATATGGGATGTCATCCATCATGCGATCCTGCCGCTGGCCTGTTACATGGTCGGCAGCTTCGCCTTCCTCACGATGCTGATGAAGAACAACCTGATGGACAATCTCGCCGCCGACTACGTGCGCACGGCCATCGCGAAAGGCTCCAGCTATCGGCACGCGGTGCTGGGTCACGCTTTGCGGAACTCCTTGATCCCCATCGTCACCACTCTCGGCAGTATCACCACAGTGTTCGTCGCGGGCTCACTGCTCATCGAGCGCATCTTCACCATTGATGGCTTCGGCTTGCTTACCATTCAGAGCATCACGGACCGCGATTACCCGCTCGTCATGGGCATCCTCACGTTGGACGTCGTCCTCATCATGCTGGGCAATATCTTATCCGACTACCTCGTCGCGCTCACCGATCCGCGCGTTCGCTTCAACTGATCCATGTCTCCACGCACCACAGGCATCACGCTCATCGCTTACACGCTGCTCGCCATGGCGCAGCGGCTAGCGGGGCTGCATGTGCCGGTGCTGAAACTGCCCTTTCTTCCTGGCGATGGAGTTGGCTGGGTGTTCGCCGCCGCTTTGCTGGCGCTCGGTGTGTGGTGGCTGCTCAAAGGCGGTGCGCACTGGAACATCTCGCCGCTGACGCAAAAGAAGCTCCAACGCTTCACGCGCATCCGTCGTGGTTATGTGTCCTTCCTGATTCTCCTGGCTCTGGCTGGCATCGCCTCGTTGGACAGCCTCCTCGTGGGCAAGCGTGCTCTAATGGTGAGCTACGCGGGCAAGTGGAGCTTCCCCTTCGTCAGCGATGTCATTCCTGGCAAAACGTTTGGCCAGCCCACGGATGCAGAGACAGACTACCGACAACTGCAAGCCGACTGCCGAACCGCCGACAAAGGTGATTGGGTGATCATGCCCCCGGTTCCTTACGCTGCGTCATTGGACACTCCGGCGGTGATCGAGACGCTGGAGATGCGTGATGGAAAACTGCTGCGCAATGCCCGTGCCTACAGCGGAGCCGCGTATGTTTCCTTTGCCAGCAATCCGGCTCAGAAGCGCCAGGAGTTTCAGTTCCGCGATGGCGTGAAGCATGGCGACTTCCGTGGCTGGAATGACAAGGGCGAGCCTGTGGAGCAGGGTTCCTTCAAGCAAGGTCAGCGCGTGACTTACACCGACTTCACCGATGGCAAGGCAGCGGCACTCGAGTCACAAAGCAACAGCTTGTGGCAGCGTCTCGTGTATCCGCCCGCCCCGCCTTCGGTCTCGCAGAAGCACTACCTCGGCACCAACACCACGGGCAACGATGTGCTGGCAATGCTCTTCGGTGGCTTGCAGCAGGCCTTGATCGCTGCGGTGCTTTTCGTCGCCGTGGTCTTCCTCGCAGGCGTCTTGATCGGCGGCACGCTTGGTTATTTCGGTGGCTGGGTGGATTTGGTGGGCCAGCGCTTGATCGAGATCTGGTCGGTGCTGCCCTTCCTCTTCATCGTGATGATCATCAGCGCCTTGATCAGTCCCACGCTCGGAGTGCTGGTGATGATCCTCGCAGTGTTCGGCTGGATGAGCACGACGATGTATCTCCGCACCGCCACCTTCAAAGAGAAGGAACGCGACTACGTGGCCGCCGCCCGACTGCTCGGTGCCAGCACGCCGCGCATCATCTTCCATCATGTGCTGCCGAACGTGATCGCCATCCTGGTCACGCTGGCGCCCTTCGAGGTTGCGGGTGTCATCACCGCACTCGCCTCGCTGGACTTCCTTGGATTTGGTTTGCCGCCGGATGTGCCGAGTTGGGGTCGTCTGCTACACGAGGGCGTGGATAACTTCGCTTACCCCTGGATCGTTAGCAGCGCCTTCGCCGCCATGGGCGTGACGCTCGTCCTCGTCACCTTCGTGGGCGAAGCCGTGCGCGAGGCTTTTGATCCGAAAAAGTTTACCACTTACGAATGATGAGAAGCACGGATTCAGACTTGTGGAGCAAGATGCGGCTGATATTCGGCGCATCACTGCTTGCGCTGCTGTCTGCCTGCTCACCCGGCAGTGATGATCGATTCCCGCCCTACGACAACACAGCAGAGGTCGAAGCCGAATGGAAGTCGAAGCCCGACTTGTATCGTTTCAAAACCATTGCCGATCTGCCGCCAAACTTGAAATGGGAAACGGGAATGGATTATCCCGAGATGGGTGATCCAGAGGCCAAGAAGGGCGGCACCTTCAACTATGACATGCCGAACTTCCCGCCCACGCTGCGGTTCATCGGCCCCGATGGTGGCAATACCTTCCGCAGCGAGCACTGGGACAACATTGAGATGGCCTTACTCACGAAGCACTTGAACGAAGACAAGTGGATCCCATGCATCGCCGAGAAGTGGGCGCTCAGCGAGGATCGCATGACTGTCTTTTTCCAACTCGACCCCGCCGCCAGCTATTCGGACGGCGTGAAAGTGACCGTCGAGGACTTCTTCATGATGTTCTACGTGGCGCTGTCCAAGCATGCGAAGGACCCGTTCTTGCCCGATTACTACAGCAAGGAATATTCGGCGATCACCAAATACGATGATCGCACACTGAGCGTCACGCTCAAAGAACCCAAGCCCGACCCCATCCTCACGGCGAGTTCCGTGCTACCTTTGCCGAGGCACTTTTTCCGCGAGTTCGGCGAGGATTTTCCCGCTCGCTACCAATGGCGCAAGATGCCCACCACGGGTGCCTACGATATCAAGCCGGAAGACATCAAGCATGGACGCAGCGTCACGCTCACACGCGTGAAGGACTGGTGGGCCAAGGACAAGAAATACTACCGCTATCGTTACAACCCGGATCGCATCGTTTATCGCTTGGTGGCCAGCATCGACACCTCGTTCGAGTTGCTTCGTCAGGGCAAGCTTGATTTGTTCAGTTCCAGCGCGCTCACCGTGCCTCCGAACTACTGGTATGACAAAGGGGACATCCCCGAGTTGCTCAACGGCTACATTGAGCGCTACACGTTTTTCAACGAGTTCCCACGTATCCCGCGCTGCCTCTATGTGAATCAGTCCATGCCTCTGCTCGACAATCAGGACATTCGCACGGGCCTCAACTATGCCATCGACATGGACAAGGTGATCAATGTCGTCCTGCGTGGCGACGCGGTGCGCATGCAAAGCAGTTGGTCCGGGTATGGCCGGTTCACGAATCCGAAGTTGCGTGCCCTTCCGTTTGACCCTGTGAAAGCGCAAGAGCACTTCGCAAAGGCGGGCTTCACCAAGCGCAACGAAAAGGGCGTGCTCGTGAATGGTGCGGGCAAGCCTTTGTCCTTCCTGCTCAGCGTGGGCAACACACCGCTCTACACTCAGATGGCTCTGATCTGGAAAGAAGGCGCACTCAAGGCGGGCCTCGAACTGCGCATTGAGGCGCTGGACTTCACGCAGCTCTTCAAGAAGGGCGATCAAAAGGAGCATGAGATCATCCTCGCCGGATTTGGCTCCATGCCTCCATATCCGCACATGCATGAGTATTTCCACTCGGAGAACGCCTGGGAAACCAAGCCAGACGGCACGAAGGTGAAGAAGGTGGACTCCAACAACTTCACGATGACCGCACACCCTGAGCTGGACAAACTCATCGACCAGCAGCGCAAGGCTCCGAACGAAGATGAAATGCAGCGCCTGTGTTGGTTGATTGAGGAATTCGTGCAGAACCTCGGCTGCCAGATCCCCACCTATGAGTCGCCGTTCTATCGCTACTACCACGCCCGCTGGATGCGCTGGCCGAAGGATGGAAATCTGAAGATCACACGCGAATCGAACGACTCTTTCGTGTGGTGGATCGATGAAGACATCAAGGCCGAGACGCTCGCCGCCAAACGCGAAGGGCGTAGCTTCGGAGAAACCACGCGAGTCTTTGACCAATACCGGCAGAAGTGATGAGCGACTCGTCTTCCATTCTTCAAGTGCGTGATTTGGTGACGGCTTTCGACACCGATGCCGGTCGCATGGTGGCCGTCGATGGAGTGTGCTTCGAGGTGCCGCGCGGCAAGAACTTGGGCATCGTGGGCGAGTCTGGATGCGGCAAGAGCGTGACCGCCTTCTCGATCACGCGCTTGTTGCCACAACCTCACGGCAAGATCCTCAGCGGCAGCATCACGTTTGATGGCAAGAACCTCGTTACGCTTCCTCACGATGAGATGCGAAAGCTGCGAGGCTTTGACATCTCGATGATTTTCCAGGAGCCGATGACGGCTCTCAATCCGGTGCAGACGGTGGGCAAGCAACTCGCCGAAGCGATCCTGCTCCACGACGAGAAATGCGATCCAGGTGACGTCACCGCGCGCTGCATCGACATGATGCGCAAGGTTCGCATTCCGGCTCCCGAGCAGCGAATCCACGAGTATCCACATCAGCTCAGCGGCGGCATGAGGCAGCGCATCATGATCGCGATGGCGCTGATCAACACGCCGAAACTGCTCATCGCCGATGAACCCACGACCGCGCTCGATGTCACGGTGCAGGCGCAGATTCTCGAACTCATCAAAGACCTGCAACGCGACCTCGGCATGAGCGTCATCCTCATCACTCACGATCTCGGTGTGATCGCGGAAACCTGCGATGAAGTCGTGGTCATGTATGGTGGGCGCGTGGTCGAACGCGCTGAGGTGCACGAACTCTTTGCGAATCCTCGCCACGCCTACACGCGTGGTTTGCTCGATTCGATTCCTCGCCTCGACAGCAAGCCGAAAACGAAGTTGAAAGCCATCCCCGGCAACGTGCCAGGCATCGCCGACTTCAAGCCTGGATGCCGCTTTGCTGAACGATCCGGCAAAGGGCACACCCTCGAGCACCTCAACACGCGTCCGCCATTCATCGAAGTGTCCGCCAACCACTGGGTGGAGAACTGCCCGATCTGCGTCGCATGACCATTTGAAAACCGTTCTTTAATCTCGTATTCTTTCCCCATGACTATCAAAGCTATCGTTCACCCCGCTGAAGAAGGTGGTTTTTGGGCCGAAGTCCCCGCACTTCCTGGTTGCATGACTGAGGGCGAAACGATGGATGAATTGAGGGCCAATCTGCTTGAGGCTATCCAGGGCTGGACCGACGCGGCCACGGAGAATGCCATCAAGCACATGGATGCGAACTCAAACGTGCTGTCGCTTGCCGCATGAAACAAGTCAGCGGCAAAGCACTCATCAAAGTCGCGAGCGACCATGGCTGGGTGATTGACCGCATAAAAAGGAGCCATCACATCATGACCAAAGAGGGTGAGTCATCCATTTTGACGATCCCCGTTCACTCCAACAAGCCCCTGAAGATTGGCCTTCTCAAAGCTCTCATGAAACAGGCCGGACTCACCGAGGGCGATCTCTGACCGATGTCCCTCCTCTCCGTCCAGAACTTGAAACAGCACTTCCCCGTTCGGGGTGGAGTGTTGATGCGTGCGGTTGCGGCGTGCAAGGCGGTCGATGGTGTGTCCTTCGAACTCGGCACGGGTGAGACACTGGGACTTGTCGGTGAATCGGGCTGCGGCAAGACGACGCTGGGCAAAGCGGTCGTGCGTTTGCTGAAGCCGACGGATGGCAAGATCGTGTTCGATGGCCAGGACATCACGCACGCGAGCATGGGCGAACTGCGACCAATGCGGCGACATGTGCAGATGATTTTCCAGGACCCGGCGGAGTCCCTCAATCCTCGCCACACGGTGCGGGACATTTTGATGGAGCCCTTCATCGTGCAGAACATCGGCACTCGTGAGGAGCGGGCGAAGTGGGTCGCTGAGTTGCTCGACAAGGTCGGTCTCAGCGCGACTGCGGCGGACAAGTTCCCTTTTGAGTTCAGCGGTGGTCAACGCCAGCGCATTGGGATTGCTAGGGCGATTGCTTTGAAGCCGAAGCTGATCGTATGCGATGAGCCCGTCTCGGCACTCGATGTGAGTGTGCAGAGTCAGGTGCTGAATTTGCTACTCGACCTCCAGCGCGAAATGGGGCTGAGCTATCTCTTCATCGCGCACGGCCTGAGTGTGGTGAAGCACATGAGCGACCGCGTGGCCGTGATGTATCTGGGCAAGATCATGGAACTCGCACCCGCCGAGGAGCTGTATCGCAATCCTCGCCACGCTTACACAAAGGCGCTGCTGGATGCGATCCCAGTGCCTGATCCAGCGAAGCGCCGCGAGCGCCATTTACTCCAGGGCGATGTGCCTTCGCCAATCAATCCGCCGCCGGGCTGTGCCTTCGGGCATCGCATGAGGCATCCGAAGTGGGAGCAGAGCGTCAATATCGACCTCTCTCTTAAAGAGATCGCTCCAGGTCATTGGGTTCAGGCTTGCCCATGTTGCACGGATTAAGGTTTCACCCACCAGCCTACGGCTGAGAAGGGGGGCGTCTCAGTCACAGAATGATAGTTTCGCGAACGAAAACCATGCTGTAAGACGTTCAACGGCACCCGCCTGGATTCTCTCGCATGTTCGCTCCCGCTCTTCGTTACCTGTTCTGGTTAAGCCTTGTCTTTGTCGGCACTTCAGTGCTGGCAGAGTCACGATTTGTGTCGCCATCGGGTGACGATTCGGCGGCTGGTTCGGAGTCGGCTCCATGGAGGACGATTCAGCATGGCTGCGACCAGTTAAAGCCCGGTGATGTCCTCACCGTGCTGCCCGGTGTTTACGAAGAAAAGATCAAGGTGCGTGTCAGCGGCGCAGAGGGCAGCCCGATCACGATTCAGGGAAAGCCGGGAGCCGTTATCAGCGGAAAGGGAGTGAAGGGCACGGACTTGATTCACCTGAAGGATCAGAGCTTCGTGACCATCGAGGGTCTTGAGCTGCGCGACAATCTGCAGGTCAACGATGGCTCAGGCATTCGGGTGGAAGGGCATGGCTCGCACCTGGAACTGCGCAACAACCGCATTCATGAGATCAGGGGAAAGGACGCCATGGGCATCACGGTCTATGGCACGGACAGAGATCGCCCAGTTGATTACATCGTGATCGATGGCAACCATATCTACGACTGCGATCCAGCCAAAAGCGAGGCACTGGTGCTCAATGGCAACGTCTCCTATTTCCAGATCACGAACAACGTGGTCCATGACGTGAACAACATCGGCATCGACATGATAGGTGGGGAGGTTTCCACCACCGGTGATGCATCCAAAGTCGCACGCCATGGTGTATGCCGAGGTAACAAGGTCTATCGCTGCCGGTCCAATTACGAGGACGGCTACGCCGCCGGCATCTACGTTGATGGCGGGCATGACATCGTGGTGGAGGACAACATCGTCACGCAATGCGATCTGGGCATTGAGATCGGTGCAGAGAACAAGGGCACCATCGCCTTTAACATCACCGTGCGGAACAATGTGATCTTCCACAACGACAAGGCAGGTCTCATCTTTGGAGGCTATGAGAAGGGCACCGGGCGGGTGCAGCTCAGCACCTTCACCGGCAATCTCTGCTACCAAAACAACCGGCACAAAGAGGATCACAACGGTGAACTCTGGATTCAGTGGGCCAGCGATAACGAAGTGAAAAATAATACCTTCATCGTCGATGGCAGCGACAGCCCGCTGGCTCAGATCTCCGTGGGCGGAGGTGAAGATAATACCTTGAGCGGCAATCACTATTACACCGATGCAGGTGCCGAGGATGCCTTCTTCCTCTACAAGAATCATGACGTGAATGGTTTCGCCGCATGGAAAGCAGCAACGAAGCAGGAATCGGGCTCGGTATTCGGTCCCAAGGAAGTAAAGCTGCCATCCGTGGACTGATCGTGACCGCGCTTGGCGGCGATCATTTCCTGGTTACGATGCGCTCGCATGAGTCTGCCTCACAAAGTCAAAAAGCCCGCCTCGATCAGCGTGGCCGATTTTTATTTGCATGACCGCGACGCCCTGAAGCTGAAGCTGGTGGGCAACGAATCCGGCATGAAGCGCCGCATCCAGGAGCCCTCGGTGAACCGTCCAGGCCTGGCGCTCTCCGGATTCTTCGACTACTTCGCCTACAAGCGCGTGCAGGTGCTGGGCAATTCCGAGCTGTCCTACATGGATGAGCTGAGCAAGCAAACCCGCCGTCAACGCTTCGCAGCTCTCTGCGGCTGGGACATTCCCTGCCTGATCATCGCTCGTGGTCGCAGTGTGCCGGACGACTTGATCACCGTGGCCAATGAGGCTGGCATCTGTGTGTTCCAGACGAGCATGGTGACGATGAAGTTCATCAATCTGGCGACCATGCGCCTGGACTGGGCCTTCTCTCCTTCAACGACGATGCACGGCAGCATGGTGGATGTGCAAGGCATCGGCGTGCTGATCATGGGACCGAGCGGCAGTGGCAAGAGCGAGAGTGTGCTGGGCCTCCTCCAGCGTGGCGGCAGTCTGGTCGCGGATGATGCTGTGCGGCTTCGCCTCAATGAAGATCGCGAAGTGGTGGGCACGGCCCCAGAACTCACTCGCAGCAAGATCGAAGTCCGCGGCCTGGGCATTCTCGATGTCGCCCGGTTGTTCGGCGTCGGAGCAGTCCGCCTTTCGAAGCGGCTGGACCTGATCGTTCACCTCAAGGTGGGTGTCGAGCTACACGAACTGGAACGTGTGGGTGGCGAGCTGCGAATGGAAGAGGTTCTGGGCCTGCCGATTCCCAGCGTCGATCTGCCTGTAGCCCCCGGACGAGACATTTCTGGACTCATTGAGATTGCCGCCTTGAATCACAAACTGAAATCCTTCGGCTACGACAGTGCCGGGGACTTCAAAGAAACGCTGTTGAAAAAGATGGCTGATGATCAACTAGGTTAACCCCAACCCTCCCCACGACCTTGGAAAAGGAATTCACCATCACCAACAAGAACGGCATGCACGCACGCCCTGCGGCCCAGTTCGTCAAGCAGGCGAGCCAGTTCAAATGTGAGGTGCTGGTCGAGAAAGACGACGAGCAGGTGAACGGCAAAAGCATCATGGGACTCATGATGCTGGCAGCAGCCAAGGGTGAGTGCATCAAGATCATCACCGATGGCGCGGATGCGGATGCGGCGATGGTTGCGCTCGGCAGTCTGGTGCAGAGTGGCTTTGGCGATGTCGAATAAGCAGGCAAGGCTGTGATTGACGCGACGGCTGGTGCGGCGAAAGATCGCGCACTTTTTCATGCCGACTCCTTCCGACTCTCTCGAACGCATCTGGTCCGGTCTGCCCGTCTCTCCGGGCGTGGCGGAAGCGGTCGTGCATGTGCTTCAGGACAGTTTTGACGAGCCGCCTGAGGAAAGCATCGAGGAGCACGAGATCGAAAGCGAACTCGTCCGTCTGGACAAAGCGATGCAGAAGACCAAGCAGGAGATCCAGGCCCTGCAAAAGACCATCGAGATGCGAGGGGACTCCAGTGAGGCGGAGATCTTTGAGACGCATCTCATGATCCTGGAGGACGTCTCGATCCTCGACCACGTTCGACGCACCGTGCGCACCAAGCTGCGCAATGTGGACTCTGTTTACCACAAGCTGATGCGCAAGCACATCGAAGCCCTGCGCGGTGTGGACGATCCATACCTGCGTGAGCGCTACCTTGATCTGAAGGACATCACTCAGCGCGTAATGCGTCACCTCCGCGGCGAGCATCGCGCTGATCTCACCTTCGACGAACCGGTGATCATCGTCGCGCACGACCTCGCCCCGTCGGACACCGTTCAGCTTGATCGCAGCATGGTGCTCGGGTTTGCCGTGGAAACCGGCAGTGTGAATTCCCACGCTGCGATCATCGCCCGCTCGCTGGGCACGCCGGCAGTCGTGCGCCTGCACGGTCTGCTGGAAGGACTGGTATCGGGAGAGCGCGTTGTCCTTGATGGTGATGAAGGCCTGCTCATCCAGCGTCCATCCCCCGAGACGCTTGCCCGTTATCGCCAAGTCGAGGCCCAGGCCGAAGCACAGGACGATATTCTGCTCGCGTGCAGCCAGGGACCTGCGACCACCCTTGATGGGCGCAACATTCGCGTGGGAGCCAATGGGGAGTTCATCGACGAACTGGACTCCATCGTTGATTCGGGGGCCGAAGAAGTGGGCTTGTTCCGCACCGAGTTTGTCTATCTCGAAGATCCCAATGCCTCTGAAGACGCACTGGCCGAGCTTTATGAAGCCGTGGTCAAACGGATGACTCCGAAGCTGGTGATCTTCCGCACGCTCGACCTCGGTGGCGACAAGCTCGATCCTCTGCTCGCCGCCGAGCCGGAGCCCAACCCGTTCCTTGGCTGGCGTGGCATTCGCGTGTCACTCAATCGCCCCGAGTTTTTCAAACGCCAGCTCCGCGCGCTGCTGCGTGCCTCGTGCCATGGCCCCATCGGCATCATGTTCCCCATGGTCTGCGGCGTGGAGGAAGTCACCGCCGCGAAGGCAGTGCTGGCGGAGTGTCGTGCCGAACTCCAGACGGAAGGTGTATGCATGGCTGAGCACATCGAAATCGGCGCGATGATCGAGATCCCGAGCGCTGCGGCCACTGCGGATCTCATCGCCCCAGAAGTGGACTTCTTCAGCCTGGGCACCAATGACTTGATTCAATACAGCCTGGCCGTGGACCGGTTGAACGACCGAGTGGCTGATCTTTACCAGGCGACTCACCCCGGTGTGCTGCGCCTCATCCGCATGGTGGTGGAGGCCGGTCGCAAGGCTAACGTCCGCGTGGGCATCTGTGGTGAAATGGGCGGCGATATTGAGCTGACGCCCCTGCTCGTCGGGCTCGGCCTTGATGAACTCAGCGTGGCTACCGGACAAGTGCCGCGAGTGAAGCAAGCCATCCGAAAGCTCAATCAAACCGAATGCGAGGCCCTTGCGTCTGAGGTGCTGCGGCTCTGCTGCCCAAAGCAGATTCAGCAGCTCAGCGCCGACTTCGCCATGCGCTGCTATCCTGAATTGCTCGCGTAGCGATCAGGACCCGTAGGCTCCCGTGATGGCCTCAGGGGTAAAGACTTCAGCCACGGGACCAAAGGCCATCTGGCGGCGCTTGAGCAACAGCACGTCATCGAAGATGCGATCCACTGTTTGCAGATCGTGATGGCTGGCAATCAAGAGGCGGCCCTCCTTGGCCAGATCGCGGAAGAGCACTTCCAAGTTCTCCTGCGCTGGCCGGTCCAGCCCGGTGAAGGGCTCATCCAGCAGAAGCACATGCGCCTCCTGGGCCAATGCGCGAGCGATGAAGGCGCGCTGCTGCTGACCGCCGGACAAGGCGCTGATCTGGCGGTTTTGAAGGTCGTGGAGCTGCATGGACTCCAGTGCGCGCTCGACGATCTCGCCATCGTGTTTGCTAAAGCTTTTCCACCAGCCAAGGTTTGGATATCGTCCCATCTCCACCAGTCCGCGGACGGTGATGGGGAAGTTCCAGTCCACGTCACCACGCTGCGGCAGGTAGGCGATCTCACGGCTGCTCTCGGTCAATGGATGGCCGCGCCACCGGATTACGCCTTGGTCGGGTTTGATCAGGCCGGCGAGTGATTTGAGCAAGGTGCTCTTCCCCGCTCCATTGGGTCCGATCAGAGCGATGCTACGCCCGCACTCGGTCTGAAACTGAATGTGCTCGATCGCCTTCACCTCACGATAGCTCACGCTCAGGTCGATGACTTCCAGGCGATGGTGATGATCATGCGCCTGTCCCCCACCCCAGCAGACGTGGTCGTGATCGTGATCGCAAGCAGCGGTATGGACGTGGCGGCTCATGGCTTCCATTGGAACAAGACGGTTTCCTGCATCTCGCTCCCAGTGCTCCAGCGCGTTTGCGACACTGAGTCCAAGGCGTCCGGCTCAAGGTCCACGGTCAATGCCGTTTCTGGCGTTCCCTCAGGCCACTTCGCGCTGACTTGAAACTCGACTCCTTCCTTTGGAATCACCAGTTCCAAGCTGGACTCCACAGGCGAGGTCCATCCCTTCACCGCCGTCAGCAAGTCCTTGCCTTCATTCTTGATCGAAAGCACGAGCGGTTGATGGGCAAAGCGCACCCGCAGCGTGCAGGGGACTGCGGCTCCAGCTTCGGTGGCGACCGGGACTGGCGCAGGTGCATCCAGGCTGCGCGCATTCGTCAACTGCATCAACGGCACCGCCACCAGGAGGAATCCGGCGAGCAGGAGGGCGAGTTGAACAGGGGGAGAGCCGCGCATGGGTGGGCTCAAAATGGACACCGGCCAAGCACTCTGTGCAACCAGCGAAGCGATTTCACCGCCCGTGCTTCTCATTGAAGCTCTTCACCACGCGCTGGGCTTCGCGTTTCTCCACCTTGTCTTTGAGGTCATGCCGCTGATCGGCGAAGTCCTTACCTTTGCCCACGCCAAGTTCGATCTTCACTCGCTGCCCTTTCCAATACATGCGTAGAATAGGCAAGGCTAGGCCCTTGATCTGGCTGGAGCCGGTGAGCTTCTCGATCTCGCGTTTGTGCAGCAACAGTCGGCGGGTGCGCCGGGCTTCGTGCTGGGTGTGGCTAGCCTTGTCGTAGGGTTGAATGTCGCAGCCGTAGAGCCAGACCTGTCCTTTCTCCACCCGGGCGAAGGCATCGCTGATATTGATGCGCCCCTGGCGGATGGACTTCACTTCGGTTCCGCGCAACTCCATCCCAGCCTCGTAACGTTCGAGGATGTGATAGTCGCGCGGGGCTTTGCGATTGGTGGCGATGTCAGGCGTGGGCTGCATGATGCGGAGGCACTATGGTCCTCAGAAAACGGCCCAGCGGCGATCCCAAGGACTACTCTTCGCTTGCGGCGATCTCTTCAGGCATACCGGGCTTGATCTTGCCCTGAATGATTTCAGTCAGAGCGATGTCAGCGTCGCGCAGTCCGGGCAGGCGTTGCACCAGCGCCGGGCGTCCTGCCTGGAGCTGACGAACGCGCTTCGACACGAGATTGATGAGAATCGGCGGGTCGGTAATGACTAGGGCGGCTTGTTCAACCAGTTCGGCCTTCATGGTGGATCGTAGCAGGGGATGAGAATTCCCTGAACCACAGGGCGCAGGGGACGCGCTTACTAGCGGGCCGCTATGATTTTTCAAGCGGAAAGATGGCATTCGAGCCGGGCGCGAGTGCCGTGAAAACATTCTCCTCCCACGAACGACTTCATTGGCCTGCCTATTTGTGGCCAACCCATTCACTCCTTCCTCTCCATGTATCGACTTCAACGCAAATGGTGGATCTGCGGCCTGCTCCTGCTGGCCACGACCATCAATTATATGGACCGGCAGACGCTGGCCAATGCGGCCACGCGGGTGACGAAGGAGTTCTCCCTGACCCAGGAACAATACGGGGACATGGAGATGTGGTTCGGCTGGGCCTTCGCGGCCGGGTCGCTGGTGTTTGGCTTCGTGGCAGACCGTGTGAACGTGCGCTGGCTCTATCCGGTGGTGCTGCTCGGGTGGTCGATGGCCGGGGTCGTCTCGGCCTGGACGCGAACCTATGAGCAGCTCCTGTGGTGCCGCATTGCCCTCGGCCTCTTCGAAGCAGCGCACTGGCCCTGTGCGCTGAAGACCACCTTTGCCCTGCTCTCGCCCCAGGAGCGAACGATGGGCAACAGCGTGCTGCAAAGTGGTGCCTCCATCGGGGCCATCATCACGCCGCAGGTCATGCTCTGGCTGATGACGGACGAGCTTGGCACCTGGCGGCTGGCCTTCCAGGTGGTTGGGTTCACGGGCGTGCTCTGGGTGTTTCTGTGGTTTGCCGCCATCCGTGCGAGCGATTTTAAACCCGTGGCCATCGCTGAAGAGGACAAGCCGAGCACTCCGCTCATGAAGGTGCTGCTAGGCCGCCGCTTTTGGGCCATAGCGATCTTGCTGCTCGGCATTCAAACGTGCTGGCATCTGTTCCGCGTTTGGTTGCCGAAGTTTCTCCAGGAAGGTCGCGGCTACACGGAGAAGGAGGCATTGTGGTTCAACTCCGCTTACTTCATCTCCACCGATGTGGGCTGCATTCTCGCGGGAGCGCTCTCCCTCTGGCTGGCGCGTTCACTGGGCATGTCCGCGCATGATTCGAAGCGCCGTGTGTATCTGCTTTGCGCACTGCTCACCTGCCTGGCGGTGCTCGTGATGTGGCTGCCTGCGGGCTGGATGTTGCTCACCGTCATCCTGCTGGTGGGAGCAGGCTCGCTCGGTTTGTTCCCCTGCTACTACAGCTTCGTTCAGGAGTTGTCGGACGAGCATGTGGGCCGTCTCACCGGGATACTGAGCATGCTTGCCTGGGCCGTCACTTCGCCGATGCACAAGATCTTTGGTGCAGTCATCGACAAGACCAAATCCTTCGATCTCGGCATGGCGATGGCCGGCCTCGCCCCGCTCCTCGGCGTGGCCTCGCTAGCTCTGCTCTGGCCCAAAGGTGAAACCACCCGCGCTGACAATAATGCAAGGAATGCATGACAGCCGCGCAGAACCTTCGTAGCTTTTTCTTTCTCAGTCAGCACGACGGCTCCGCGTCCGGCGTCGTTTAGATTCACGATTCCTCATCACCCACGCATGAACTCCACTCTGCTCCGGCCCTTCCTGCTCCTCGCCTGCGCCACGGCTCCCTGCCTTTTCGCCGAGTCCAAATCGGTGCCCAGTGCCGCCCAGCCGATCAACCTCGCCACCGGTGAATGGGACAACATCGTCAACATCCAGGTGTCCACACTGACGCCGGACTACCGTGAGCCCTGGAACGCAGGCCAACCCGGCGGCGGCTCCGGCACGGGATGGCTGGTGGGAAAAAATCGCTTCGTCACCAATGCGCACGTCGTCAGTGATGGCACGCGCCTGATCATTCGCAGCACCAGCGACTCCGAACCCCATCCAGCTCGCGTCGTCGCCGTCGCCCATGATTGCGACCTCGCCCTGGTGGAAGCCATTGATGAGAAAGATTTCGATCATCTCAAACCCCTCGAAGTGGGCGGCATCCCGGACTTGAATACCGAAGTCAGCGTCGTCGGTTACCCCATCGGTGGCGAGCGCATCAGTGTCACACGCGGCGTCGTCTCGCGCATCGACTTCCAGCCCTACAGCCACACCAGTGTGGACTCGCATCTCACGATCCAAGTCGATGCTGCCATCAACCCTGGCAACTCCGGCGGCCCGGTGCTCCAGGATGGCAAGGTGGTCGGCGTTGCCTTCCAAGCCTACAGTGGACGCGTAGCTCAAAACGTCGGCTACATGATCCCAACACCGATCATCAAGCGCTTCCTCAAAGACGTGGAAGATGGGAAATACGATCACTACGTCGATTTCGCGATCAGCGACTTCCCCATCGAAAACCCTGCTCAGCGCAAGGCCCTCGGCCTGCCCAACGATGGCATCGGTGTGATGGTGGCAGATGTGGAGCCCATCGGCAGTGCAGCGGATGTGCTCAAGGAAGGCGATGTCCTCCGTGCGCTCGATGGCAATCCCGTCCTGAGCAACGGCCTCATGAAAGTGGATGGCCAGCTCATCGACAAGAACGAGGTGATCGAACGCAAATTCGCCGGTGATAAAGTCGCCATCGATCTCTTCCGCGATGGCAAACCAATGAAGACCGAGATGACTCTGAAGCGCTTCACGCCCTACGTGAAGCTCGGCGAGCAGCACGACAAGCGCCCCCGCTACGTGGTGTATGCAGGCCTCGTCTTCCAGCCCATGGATCGCAACCTCGTCGATGCCTACCAGCTTCGCGACCCCGTCGTGAGCTATGTCTTCGACAATTACCTCTCGAAGAAAATCTACGTCGAGCGCCCCGATGTGGTGATCCTCACCAACGTGCTCGCCGACGACGTGAACAGTTACGTGCAGAACCTCGCCCCCAGCATCGTGGACGAAGTAAACGACGTGAAGATCAAGACGATGAACGACCTCAAAGACGCGCTCAAGGCGAAGGGATCTAAGCCCGACTTCATCGAGATCAAACTCTTCGAAAAAGGCCGTCCTCTCATCCTCAAGCGTCAGCTCGCTGAGGAGGCCCATCCGCAGATCATGAAGAACTATCGCATCACCGAGGACAGCTACCTGGGCGAGTAACCACCACCATTTTCTTCCGAACATGAAGACTCTTCTTACCCTCCTCGCTCTCGGTTTCGTGATCAGCGCCAGCGCCCAGGAACGCCGCGTCGAACGCCCGGCCACTCGTCCAGCCGCTCGCCCGACCGGCACCATCGCCCCCATCATTGATCCTGATGCTCGCCCCGTGCCTCGCGAGGCCGTGCTTCGAAACGATTCGCTTCTCAAAGTCAACGTCACCTACCAGGGCTACGCGCCGCACATCCCGTGGCAGAAGGAAAGCCCAGGGCAACGTCGCGGCCTTGGCGTCTTCATTGATGGCAATCGAGTGCTCGTCACCGGCCAGCTCGTCGCTGATGCGACTTACATCGAACTGGAACTTGCCGACTCCGGTCAGAAACTACCCGCCAAAGTCGCCGCCGTGGACTACGAGGCCAACCTCGCGGTGCTCGTCTCGAATGTGAACGAGACCCGCTCCAAGGCTTTCCTCGGTGGCCTCAAGCCCATGCAGCTCGAGACCAAGTCCCGCATCGGTGACAACCTCAACATTTGGCAACTCGGTCGCGTGGGTGATCTCATCGTGACCAACCTCAAGCTCAGCAAGGTGCTCACCTCGCAATACGTCGTCGAGGGCTCACGCTTCCTCGTCTATGAGGGCCAGGGCATCGTTCGCAGCGAAGGCAACAGCTTCACCGTCCCCATCGTCAAAGGCGGCCGCCTAGCAGGCCTGCTGCTGAACTATGACTCGAAAAATCAGCTCACCACGGTGCTGCCAGCGCCCATCATTGAGCACTTCCTCAAAGACATCGCCGATGGGAAAAACGACGGCTTCCCCAGCCTCGGCATCGAGTTCCAAAACACGATGGATGAACAATTCCGCGACTACCTCGGACTCAAGGGCGAGCAGGGCGGCATGTTCGTCAGCGCCGTCAGCAAGGGCGGCAGCGCTGAAGCACTCGGCCTCAAGAAAGGCGACATAGTGCTCGCTCTCAACGGCTTCGCTATTGACGCTCGTGGCGACTACGAAGACCCCGACTACGGCCGTCTCAGCATGAGCCACATCGTTCGCGGACGCGCCTACGTGGGTGACGAGATGGAGGTCAAAGTGGTGCGTGATGGCAAGGAAGAAATCCTCAAAGGCAAGCTCAAGCGCAAAAATCCAGACGAGTTCTTGGTGCGACCCTACCTCTTCGATAAAGGTCCCAACTACCTCGTCGCTGGCGGCCTTGTCTTCCAGGAACTTACCCGCCCCTACCTTACCGCTTACGGTGATCGTGGCGGTGCTCAGCTCGCCCGTTTGCAGTGGGTGGTGAATCATCCCGAAGACTATGAGAAGGCAGGCCGTCGCAGGCTCGTCTTCCTCAGCGGCGCACTGCCAACGCCCAGCACACAAGGCTATGATCGTGTGAGCTGGATCATCGTGGACAAGGTCAATGGCCAGGCCATCAACGACCTCAAGGATCTCGAAGCCGCTCTCAAGCAACCAAAGGACGGCCTGCATACCATCGAACTCGAAGACGGCCCCAAACGCCTCTACCTAGATGCGATCCAAGCCGAACGCGACAACCTCGCCCTCCTGGGCGGTGCTTATCGTATCGGCGAGTTGAAGCGCATCGAGTAGTTGGGAGAGCAGCGCCAGACCTCCCGTGCCAGCGGGCCGGATTCTCCATGCCCAACAGGTGAGGGTTGTGATAAACTCGCAGCCTTCACTCGTAACCCCTGGCACTATGTTCACTCTCACCGGCAAAGGCTCCGCCACCAACTGCGATGGCGTCACACGACGCGACTTCCTGCAAGTCGGCACGCTGGGCGCGCTTGGCTTTGGCTTGCAGCAATTCAATGCGCTCAAGGCAGCGAATGCGGTGAAGTCCGATGATGGCAAGGCGTGCATTCTCATCTTCAACCTCGGTGCGCCCAGCCAAATGGACACCTGGGACCCCAAGCCCGATGCGCCGCGCGAGATTCGTGGACCCTTTAAACCGATCAGCACCAAGGGCGACTTCCAGATCACGGAGATCTTCCCGCAGATGGCGAAGATCGCGGACAAGTTCTCCCTCGTGCGCAGTGTCTATCACACCGCCGCTGCCGTGCATGACACCGGGCATCAGATGCTGCAAACCGGTCGCCTTTTCACCGGCGGCATCAACACACCACACGTCGGCTGCGCGCTGGAATTCCTCAAGGGCCGCCGCGGCGACATGCCTGCGCATGTGATCCTGCCGGAGCCGATGGGACCGACCGGTGGCAACATGCCGCACGGTCAGGACGCGGGCTTCCTCGGCAAGACGTATGATCCCTTCGTGCTCAATGCCGACCCGAGCGCCAAGGACTTCAAGGTGCCCGATCTGCTGCCGCCCAAGGAGATCAGCGAGGTGCGACTCGAACGCCGCCGGTCCCTCCGCTCGTTGGTTGACAGCGCAGTGAAGAATTTCGAAGCCAGCGATCAGGCGAAGCTGATGGACCAGAACTTCGCCGATGCGTATCGCCTCATGACCAGCGCGAACGCACGCGAAGCCTTCGACCTCTCGCAAGAGCCGATGAAGGTGCGCGAGCGCTACGGCATGAACCGCTTCGGCCAGTGCTGCTTGCTCGCCCGCCGACTTGTCGAGCGCGGCGTGCGCTTCGTCACGGTCAACAGTTTCATCACCGTGTTCGGCGAGATCACCTGGGACATCCACGGCAGCAAGCCCTTCACCAGCATCGAGGGCATGAAGGATATCGTCGCGCCCATGTATGACCAGGGTTACAGCGCGCTGATCGAGGATCTGCATCAGCGCGGCATGTTGGAGAAGACGATGGTGACCAACCTCGCCGAGTTTGGCCGCACCCCGAAGGTCAACCCCGCCGGTGGTCGCGATCACTGGCCACAATGCTGGACCATCGGCTTTGCTGGCGGCGGCGTTCAGGGCGGTCGTGTCATCGGCAAGAGCGACGACATCGGCGGTTATCCCGCCGAGCGTCCTGTGCAGCCCGGCAACGTCGTCGCCACCATCTACCAGGCCCTCGGCATCGACCTGGAGACAGAGATCCCCGGCCCGCAAAACCGCCCCTTCCCCGTCGTCGATCGTGGTGTGGAAGCGATCAAGGAGCTGTTCGCGTGAGTGCCGCAAAAGCCGGGCTCCAAGCCTTGAGCTAACGCTGTCTGGCACTAGTGTCAGCGTCTCTCGCACATGCCGTCTGACACCTCGCACCTCACCTCTTCGGCAGCATCACGAGCGGGGGAGTTTCCCATCACGCACTGGACTTTGCTTTGTCAGGCTGGGGATGCGCTGAGCCCGGATCATCGGGTGGCGCTAGAGGTGATGTGTCGGCGCTACTGGTCGCCAGTGCTCAGTTTTTGTCGGCAGCGGGGGCTGGCTCGTGAGGATGCGGAGGATGCGGTGCAGGGGTTCTTCGCGCAGTTCCTTTCGCGGAAGAGTGTGTCGAGGGCTGATCCGACGAAGGGACGCTTTCGCACCTTCCTGCTGGCCTGCTTGAAGAACTACCTCGCGGATGAACACGACAAGGCGAAGACCGCGAAGCGTGGCGGGGGCACTGAGTTCATCGCGCTGGAAGTGATGACGGAACAAAGTGCGTTCGAGCCCGTGGATGAGGGAGATTCGCCAGAGCAGGTGTATGATCGGCGCTGGGCACGAGCGCTGGTGGATGGGGTGCTGGCGCAGTTGCGCGCGGAGTTCGAGAGCGAAGGGCAGGCTAGGTTATTCGCTCTGCTCAATGCCGACGAACGTGGCGCGGACGGGGCTCCTTTGAAGAATGCGGAGATCGGCGCGCTGCTCGGCATGAACGACGATGCGGTGAAGTATCAGGCGCGGCTCCTGAAGCAGCGCTTCCAGACGCTGCTGCGCGTGGAGATTGGCAAGACGGTCGAGAGCGCGACTGAGGTGGATGCGGAGCTAAACCATTTGCTGCGGCTCTTGCACTGAGATTTTCCCCCTGTCTTTCCGAATGCCGTAGTAGCCAGTGCCCGATGCCTTCTCCCGACCTGCTCTGTGACACCTGCGGCCATACTTTGCCTGCGGGCATGGGCTCGTTGCTGTGCCCGCATTGCTTGCTGGCGGAGACGGAGATCAAGCGGATGCGCATCGGCTCCTGCGTGATCGAGCATGAGATCTCGCGTGGGGGCATGGGAATCGTGTATCGTGCGGTGCAGGAAGGGCTGGAGCGACCGGTGGCGCTGAAGGTGCTGCCTGCGGCCTTCTTTGCCGGTGAGGAAGCGCGGGCTCGATTCAAAGCCGAGTCAGCGGCAGCGGCTCGACTCCGACATCCAGGCATCGTGACGATCCACGAAGTGGGCGAGCACGAAGGGCAGCCCTACTTCACCATGGACCTCATCGAAGGGCCATCGTTGGAGTCGATGTTACGTGAGAAGCCCGCGCCCGTCCACTTCGCTGCGCAACTCTGTCAGCGACTGGCCGAGGCTGTTGCTGCAGCTCATGCGCAGGGAGTTTTTCATCGTGATATCAAGCCCTCGAATGTGCTGCTCGATGCGCAGCACTCGCCGGTCTTGACGGACTTCGGCTTGGCTCGGCTTCGGGATCAAAACACCAGCCTCACGCTCTCTGGGCAGATCATCGGCACACCGAGCTACCTGCCGCCTGAGCGAGCTGCGGGTGGGCGATCGCTGAGCCTTACTGATGAAGCCGCCGGGGATGTCTATGGCATCGGAGCGGTGCTTTATCATCTGCTCACAGGACGCCCGCCGTTCGTTGGGGAAGGTATCGCGCAAACGCTGGAGGCGGTGATCAATGAAGAGCCCGTGGCACCACGGCGTCTGCGTCCGGGGCTGGAGCGCGACATCGAAACGATCTGCCTGAAGTGCCTGCAAAAAGAACCCTCCGCGCGCTATGCAAGCGCCCAGACGCTCGCGGATGATCTCGCTCACTTCAGTCGCGGTGAACCGATCAAAGCCGTGCCGGTGGGGCAGGTGACGAGGACGATCCGTTGGTGCCGACGGCGACCTGTGTCCGCGAGTTTGGTCGTGGCTTTGATGGGCTCGGTGATCGCGGGAGTAACCTCCACATTCATCCAGTGGCAGTCCGCCGTGACCGCCCGTGGCGAGGCCGAGCGCTCGGCTGAGGCGCGTCGTGTCGAGGTGTATTCCACGGACATTCTCGCGGCGCATCTAGCTGAGCAAAAGGGTGACATCGGCCAAGCAAGAGCGCTGCTCGCACGTCATGTTCCCAGCAAAGGCCAAAGCGATCTGCGCGGCTTCGAATGGCACCTTCTCAGCAAACAATGCGAGGGGCGCGAACTCGCTGTGCTACGCGAGCACACACACATCGTTACCTCCGTCGCGTGGTCGCACGATGGCAAACGGCTTGCCAGTGGGGATCATCGTGGCGCGCTTGTTCTGTGGGAGCGTGATGCCGAGCAGGGGCTGCGCATCGTGAAGCGGATCAAGCTGGAGCACGCCGTCCGCAAGGTCTTGTGGCTACCCGATGACAAGCAAATGATCGTCGCTGGCCCCGGCGAAAAGACGCTGCTGTTGGACTCGAACGATGGGACCGAACTGAAGTCATGGCCCGGCGCGTGCGCGTCGATCTCAGCTGATGGCAAACGTTTGGCAATCGCGAACTCCGGTGCGTTCTACTACGATCCAGCGGGCGCGGTGACGCTCTATTCATTACCCGATGGGAATGCCATTCGGCAAGTCACCAAGCGCGGACGTGCTCTCGCGCTCTCCGCCGATGGCGCTTGGCTGGCGGTGGGCGTGCCGCATCGCGGGGCGCCCGATGAGGAGTCGGGCGTGAACCTTTACGACCTGCGCGGTGCGGCTTCCGCCCCGAAGCGCCTCAGCACAGATAGCTCGGTGTGGGCACTTGAGTTCTCGCCCGATGGCTCACGGTTGGCCGCTTGTTTGTCGGGTCATCAGGGGATGCCTATTTGGTCGGTGCCTGAGGGGCAGCCACTCGCATTGCTTCGCGGCCATGAGCAGCGCGCCTGGACGCTGACGTTCCTTGCTGGAGGCAAATCATTGCTCAGCACTGGCTCGGACCGCAGCATCCGATCCTGGGACGTCAGCACCTTCACAGAGCAGGCACCGACCGGGCTTGTCGGACACGAGAGCGAAGTGTGGTGCGCAGCGGTGCATCCCGATGGCTCCTTGCTCGTCAGCGGTGACAAAGAGGGAGTGCTTCGACTCTGGGCGTGGCCCCCGACGAATCGCGCGCCAAAGACCTATCCTGCGGAGCGCTATGCGCCTGCTTTGTTTAGCAAAGATGAGCAACACTTGTTCCTTCGTCGGGACATGACCAATGGCCCCGCAGGTGGTTGGCGTCATGATCTGAAGACCGGGAAGGCAGAGCAACTCGGCGATTCCTTCACGCCCCTTGGCTTTGCCAGTGATGGTAGTCGGGTGTTGCCGGACGCGAAGCACTCGAGACTCCTCTTTTTCCAAGGCAGCACTGATCGTCCGCTGCGCAGCGTGTCACTCGATTTGCCGTCGGGCGCGCTGGACGCGAGCATCTGCAAGCGCGGCGTGAATGCAGCGGGCACGCATTTTTATCATCTCAGCGAAGCCACTGGTGACGTGAGTTTGTTCTCTCTCCGCGATGGCTCATGCGCGGCTCGAGGGAAGGTATCTCCGAGCGAACACATCGGCGCAGCCATCAGTGACGATGCGCATTGGTTCGTGTCATCGACTTGGTTCACGCTTGATCTGCTCGATCTCCACACCGGCAAGACAACGACCATTCAAGACGATGTGCATTGGCCGCTGGCCATGGTGTTTCATCCCGACGGGCAGCGATTTATCACGGCGGGCATTGATGGCACGCTGAAGGTTTGGTCGCTGCCGGACTGCCGAGTGCTCGCGACGCTGCGCGGTCATCTGGAGAATGCCGGTGGACTCAGCATCTCGCCCGACGGCAAGACCTTGGCCAGCATCGAGCTGAACTCCGGCGTGCGTCTCTGGCGCATCGACACGCTGCGTGAGGTGATGTTCCTGCCGATGAGTGAAGCGCTGGAGAGCGTTCAATTCTCACCCCTCGGCACCCATTTGATCGTCTGGGTGCGCGAAGGCAAGAGGACAGGCGTGCGGCTCCTGAGCGTGAAGTGAACTATTTTTACCCGCCTTCGCGCAGATCCCGTTGGAAACCGGTGAACCCCTGTTTCCAACTTCATGCGGACTCGCCATTCTTTGTTCCTCGCCGTGCTTTTGCTGGCCTCGCCGGTCCACGCCGTTGTCACAGGAACGGCCACTTTGACCACGCCGCCGCGTAGCACTCTCATTGATGGAGTGGCCGGGCGCGATGCTTTGTCATCGACGGTCACGGTCAATCTCACGCGCCAAGAGAACACCGCCCAGGCTCCGACGAATGCGACTGTCAGCATCGAGATCACCGCCGTTCTCACCGACACAGTCACGAACCTTCCGGTGCCCTTAGCGCACTCGACCTTCACCAGCACGGCGACCATCGCCTCACACAACGGGCCTTTTCCGGCCTTTGTGAATGTGCCGTTGGAGATCAATGTGAAGCCTGCTCCAGGCACACGCTTGCAGGTCGAACATGAGTATTCTCTCGAACTCACGACGGTGCTCACGGACAACGATGCGGTGGTCCGCCCCCTGGGCACAGTCACGGTCGCGAACAAGTATTTGCACCTGAGCGGCACACTCTGGTGCGGGCCGGTAGAAGCACGATTCACCGAGGTGAACGACGAGGCATCGTCGCTCGTCGATCCACAGATCAGCGGTGAGATCTGGACGTCCCTGCGCATCCCCACGGCGGGAGGCAGCCTCGCCAATCTCACGGGCTTCAGTTTCGGCGATGCCGACGTGAGCATCCCGGTGCAGGTGCTTCCCAATGGCGATGTCACAGTGAGGCCCTCGTTCGTTTCGCTGCCCGTGACCATCGCTGCGGGCGCGAGTGTCACGAAGAAGAATATCAGCTTCACACCGAGCAATCTCACGCTCGATCACAATGGCGGCCACGGGTCGATAAGCCTGCGTCTGCCCGTGGGCATGGGCTTGGCATCGAAGCCAAAGACTCGACGTTACGTGGATGAGATCGCGTTCACTGATGTTCAGTTGCTGGCGGGATTGGTGCCGGATAACAAGCCGTATGTCATCATCCCAGAAATGGTGGAGGCGGCTCTTGGGTTGTTGCCTGCGGACATGTCGGGCTATGTGCCGCCAGCGCTTATGTATGTGGCCGTCGAGGATCTGCCGGTGCGCCTGCCCATGGCGTCCATCGAGTGGCATCCGAGCGCAGGGCGATTCGTCGGCACGCCAACAGCAGCGACTTACACGCTCGCTTCCGAGAAGGCCGCGCTTGCAGTCTTGGCTCAGCTTAATGTGATCACGACCGCCGAGGCTCAGATTCATAGCAATCAAGGCTACTGGGCGAGTGCGATGCCATCGGGAGAGATGATCGTGCGCGGTGATGCTCAAGGGCAGGCGAAGATAGATGGCTTGTTTGTGCTGGGTGCAGGCGGCTACTACCCGCACTTCCCAGCGCAGACCTGGGTGCCGTTCACCAGTGGAGAACTGAATCTGAACGCAGGCGAATGGGTTACATCCGACTGCTTCCTCAACGGGGTAAACTCGGTCGTCAGTGGATACCTTCGTGGTGATGGCGTGGAGGATCCATGCTCCGCAGCGCTTGCTCCGGGCGTGCTGAACTTCACGCCTGCGGACCAAAAGATTCATCTCACCTCCGATGGCGGTTGGATCGCGGACGGCACGCTCAGCAGTGCGCACACGCTGGGCTTTGGCGCTTATCCAGACAACGGCAATGCCGCACTCGTGCATCAGATCGCCTCCTTCACCTCTGCATCGCTGCATCTTCCGGGCACACGTTTGAGCGGATCGGTAATGACGTCTTCCGTCGATGCTCGCCCAGCTTCGATGCTCTTCTCTGGCTTCGGCTCACCCACGGATGCGACCTTGGTCGAGCGGCCGGGCACCACTGGTTATGAGGATGGACTGGCCAACTACGCAGGCATGAACTTCCGCAGCGTGGAAGGCGTCACCACCTCGACCAGCGTCATCGCGCGTCAGCCACTCGACCCGATGCCGCTGCGTGCGCGCAGCAAGTTCTATGCGCGCATGGTCGGCGTCAGTGGACTGCTGCATCCCACCACCTTCACGCCGCGCAGCCTTTCCCTGTATGGCTTCCTTGGGCAGCTCACCTCCTTCCAGCTCACCTTCCTGGACAATGCCAACGTCGATAGCGCGATCAATGGTCAGATCAATTTCCCTGGTCCAGCGGGCTTCGGGTTGAACTTCGAAAAGATGAAGCTGCGTGCCTCCGGTGATCTCGAGCACGCGGAGTTGGCTACCAATCAAACCGGCAAGTATCTGCGCTACTGGGGGCTCACCTTTGATCCGCTTGCACTGAGCTTCACGCCACCCGGCGATTGCTTGCCTGGCAATCTGCCGACTTTGCCGCTGCCGGAGATTGGCATCACAGCGCGTCTGCCAGGAGTCACTGGCACAGCGCTCGCGGGAAAGTTCTCATTCACGCCGGAGGGCGACATCGTGCCTGGGAATACCGGCCGACTCACGCTGCCCACTGCGCTTTCGTTGGCCGGTCCAGGGGCGAGCAAGTTCAGTGTGCGGCCCATCTCTGCCTTCGCGCTGAATCGGTGGCGCGGCAGTCCGCATGATGGCGGCGGAGCTTATGATCAGGGTCACAATGGCAAAGGCTTTGGCTCGTTCTTTGCCGCCGTGGATGTGCCCTACTTCGAGGACCTGAAGGCACACATTCATGTGAGCCCGGCGCGCACGCGTGATCCCTGGTTCATCTCGAACGGCGAGGCTTTGACCCTGAACAACAAGACCGCGTTTGAGGTGCAGGACGTTGATCCTCAGCAGCATGGTTTTGTCGGCGTGACGACCACCGATCTCGACCGTTATCACGAGCCTGATCAGCCCCACTCGTTCTTCGCACCCCGAGCAAAGAAGCACTGGCTGGATATGATCAACTTCAGCTACCCCGTGGTGTGGAACTCGGAGGACAAGGTCTTTGTCACGCCTGCGTGGTTGCAGACCAGCGCCGATTTGAAGGTGCTCAGCGTCAGCGCTGCAATTGATCGGCTCGCACCGCAAGCCGCCGAGCTAAGCTTTGGTGCCACCTATCGCGGACTGCCGCGCATCAATACGAAGGCGATGGTGAGCGATGCGCTGGAGCAAGGCAATGGCATGGCCAGCGCGCTGCAAGATGCGGCTGCAGCAGCGCTCACGCAGGCCGGACAGAGCTTCCAGCCGATCAACATCGCGGGCAGTCTGCAGCGCTTCGAATCAGTGCTGAGCGATCGGCTCCACGATGTGGTGGATCAAACACTGGGCCAGGCAGCCGCCTCCGCCACAGGCACGCTCTATGACACGGTGAAGCAAGGTTTTGAGCAAAGCGCGGATGCTGCCGCGCGCGCTGACTACCTGCTGAACGGTGGCTTCAACGCTGCCTTCGACACCGCCAACCAGGCGATCACCACAGCGCTGGCCACCGCGAATCAAAGCGTGAATCAGGCTGAAGGATTGGTGAAGCATGTGTCCGATACGCTGACCCAAGCGCGGACCTGCGTCGCTGAGTTGAAGAAGCTCGTGCAGCGTCCTGCTGGCCTCACGCCGGGCTTGCCGCGTCCAGTCTTCAGTCAGCTCGTCAATCAACTCATCCGCAGCCCGAAGGTGATTCCACCGGGGCGCGGCTTGGTGGCAGGGATCGGCAGCACCATCGCACAAGGAGCCGTGGATGCGCTGGTCGCTGCTTTGCGCCAGGAGTTGCTCAGCATCGCGCAGGACGTGGAGGCAAATGCGAACAGTCAGATCGGCAAGACCTATGCTCAACTCCTGAAGGATGCCGAGCCTGCGCTGACGGAGATTGATCGTCGTTTGTCGGATCTCGATGACCTGCTCGCGGATCTGCAAACACAGCTCGCGGCACAGACCGGACCCTTGTTCAAGGCCATGCACGACACGCTGACTGATGCGGCTGCGTATCAGACGGAAGTGAGCGCTGCTATCCTGATCGCCAAGGAGGATCTGCGGCGTCAGTTGCAGAACGCCATCGCTCAGGGCGCGCAATGGTTTGCGGATCATCCGAAGTCCGAGTTGCAGGATCAAGTGAGGCATCGCGTGGTGGATGCGATCGTCGCGAGTGATGCGATGAAGCAGGTGCAAACGCTGCTCCGGCAGCAGCTCGCGAGCGTGGAGGAGCAGTTGCAGGGATTGCTCGATAACTTCTTTGCCGAAGCGAATCGCGTCTTGAAGCCGATCCTTCAGAAGGCGCTGCAAACGGTGCTCGCGGAGTCTCCCATCGCTGAGGTTCGTGATGCGCTCAGTGCGCAAGCTGCGAAGCTCGATGAGGGCGTGAATGGACTCGCGGCCGGGCTGGCTTCGACCTTGGGCGCGGCGAGCATTGACGGTCACGCGGTGATCAATGATCAATCGCTGCGGCGGCTGCGGCTCGATGGCAAGTTCGCCTTCCTCACCGGCAAGAAGAAGGACGGCAACTCAACGCCGGTGCCTTCATCCGGCAACGCTGCGCCTGAGAAGGACACGCTAGAACTCGCCGCGTGGCTGGAGTTCCGCGAAGGCGATAGCGTGGGGCCAACGGGCAGCGGCGGCTGTGCTTCACCGCCGAGCAGCGGGCCAGACATCGCTTTCGGCGCGACGTGTCCGATCATCATCCCGGTGCCAAAGAGCGAGAGCGAACCAACGCAGCGCGTGAATGGCTTCGCCGAAGCGCGCTTCCTACTCGATGCGAATGGCTTGCCTCAGCAGCTCTCTGGCAAACTAGGCTTCACGGGTGAACTCGGGATCAAAGAACTCAAGATCATCGATCCGCTCGTGGTCATGGCGTTCGGTGTGCAGGAGAACTACCTCGGCGCGAAGGTGCGTGGCGTGCTCAATAGCGTGGACATCTCAGCAAGCCTCTTCCTCGGACAGGTGTGCAACGCGACGAGGCTGCGTGATCTGCAATTGATTGATCGCGACACGCTCGCCTTCATGGATCTGCAAGGGCTGAACAACGCAGGCATCCTCGTAGGCTTCTACGGCGGTGGTGAAGGCCGGAAGCGTCTCATTGATGGCCCGAAGTCCTGCGTGCTGAATCTCGAAGGCGGCATCGGCGTTGCCACCTTTGCCTTTGTTAGCGGTGCTGCGGACATGATTGTCGGTGGTCGCTTCATGGCTTCGGTGGAAGGCGAGGTGCTGTGCATCGCTCGCGTGAAGGGTGAACTCGGACTGGCAGGCGGCATCAAGCTTCCCTTTGGCCAAGGGCTCGGCGGTGGACTCGCGAACGGGACACTCACACTCGTGGGCCGACTGGGCGTGCATGGCGAGATCGGCGTGTGTCCTTTCTGCGTCGGCTTCACCAAGAACTTCGGCGTGCTGCTGCAAGTGAGCCCGCAGCACCAGACGCTGCATGTGGACCTGTAACCTTCTTCATTCTCCATGATTCGTTTTGTCCTCAGTTCCTTCTTCATCGCGGCCAGCGTTCTCGCGCAGAACTCGACACCCGTGCCGGAAAGCATCGTCACTACGGCGACGACCAAGCTCGATCCAAGTGGCCGTCCGTGGGCCTATCTCAAATGGTCGGCGGCGAATCCGTCCGTGCTCAAAGGAGCGCGCCTTGCCGTGTATGGCCGTGCCGGTGGCGCGGATGCAGGCGGTGGATTTGCGAGGCTCGGGGTCGCGCAGAGCACGACTGACACGACGGTGATTCAGGTGCGGCTGACCCAAGCTCAGGCGCTGGGTGATGACGTGGCGCGGCTGAACGATGTGCTCACGGAATTGCTCTCGCCAGCGAACTGGAACGGCCCTGTGAACGGCACGCTCGCGGAGAAGATCAGCGCTACGCTGGTGCGCGCGAATGGCGATGCGGCCTCTGCCGAAACCGTGCAGCTAGCGACGCTCGGCTTCCCCTCCATGGCTCTCGTTACTGGTGCGGCATGGGCGCAGGCGCTGCCCGTGCCCGTCGGTCAGCCCTACACCTTCGAAGTGCGCGTGGCTCATCCGACGGACCCAGCGCAGGACGGCCCCGTGCTCTCACGGCTCACCATCAATGCCGGCCAGCCAACTCCAATGCCTGCGCCCGGTGCACCGGTGCAGGTCTGCGATGTCTCCCCCAAGGGCAACCTCGCGATCAAGCTTCTGTGGCCTGTGCCAACCGCGCTGCGCCGGGTCTCGCTGCTCAGCCACGGCTTCAATATCTATCGCGTTCCTCAAGCAAGCCTTGGCAATGTGGGTGGCAATCCAACGGCAACGACACTGCGCAGCGGCGTGACCGCAGGTTGGGCCAAGAAAGTCAACGCCACGCCGATCCTCATCACCGAGGCCCCGCAGTTTCCAGTGGGGCCCACCGATGGCAGCGCGCCGTATTACTTCGCTGATGACAATGGTGTAGCGAGCGATGGTGGCGTGGCTTTCACGGAAGGCGAGACATTCGCCTATTTCGTCGTCGCGCGGGATCTCCTCGGAACCGAAGGCGCAGTGAGCGCTGCGGGACTGGGAGTTGCAGTAGCGACCCTGCCGCCTGCTGTGCCTGCGGATTTGAAGGTGGAGGAGGTCACGGATGACGATGGCTTCTCGCGACATCTGCGCGTGAGCTTCACGCAGAACCCCACGACTCAGCCCAACCGCACGGATGAGTATTGGCTCTACCACGGTATCACCACAAACCCTGCGCCCGCGCCGGTGCCTCTCTCAGTCTTGGAGCAGTGGAATGCAGATCAAGCCACGAGCGATGCATTTGCCGCCTGTCGATTCCAAGTCCTGCCTCATCTCCCTGGCGAAACGAAGCGAATGGTGCTGGATTTGACTCTGCCTGATACGCCGGAGTTGGCGAATCAGTCGCTATGGTTCGCGATTCGGGCGGTGCATCAAGGACCTGCGGGCTGTGTGGTAGCGACGGCTCCGAGCCCGCCTTCGTTTGGCTTGCTGCGAACACACGAGGGACCACCCGCACCAACAGGAGCCGCGGCTACTTCTGCGCCGCGTGTGGCGATTCGAGGCGTTGGCTTGGCGTTGGTCGCAGGCGAGACCTTGCCAGACACGGGCGTGAATCATTTCCGTGTGAAGTGCACTCGTCGCTCGCCAGAGATTGGCTGGGTTCACTTCGCGATTGCACGCCACGTCCTTGCGGAACCGACGCTACCGCTGATTGGTGATTGGGAGATACTGCAGGATCTGGGCCGCACCTGGTTCGCCGAGGGGCAGGATGTAGAGACGCAGGACTTCACTTTGGTCGAGGGCTACGATCCTGAGCTGCAAATGATCGTGTGCTACACCGGCTCTGAAGCTGGCGTGCAGAGTCACCTCACTCGCATCGAACTCAGCCCACATTTCGGAACCACGGAGATCATGCAGGCGGAGTTTGAAACCACGGCGGTGAGCAGTGGTGACGTGGATCCAACGACCTGGGTGGGGCGCGATCTCTTGATCCCAAGTAACGGCGATGGAGGCGCTCCGCCGAAAATCTTCGAGCTGTCCGATGTGGTCAGCGATGGGCAGAGCAGTCGCGTGGCTTTGGTCGCTGATCCGGGCTTCAGTTTCCAGCAGCGGATGCAATGGGAGGCACTGATCACGGCCGACAACGGGGCACGCATCGTGGGCGCGGCGATGATCAGCCGCAGTTCCATCTATGTCGATTTCGAAGCGAACTTCGCTGATGATGCGGTGCCTGCGTCGGACCTCGGGAGTTATCGTTGCTACCTCTTCCGCGACGCACCGGTGATGACGGCCCACAATCCTAGACCTGCGGGCTCGGATCGTGTGCACCCGGTGCATCTGCGCCTTGATCTGCTCGGCGACAACGTCTCCGAGTATCGCCTCTTCCGCAGTTTGGACGATGGTCCGATGAGCCTCATCGCTCAGGATGCGCGCGACTTCACCGCGCAAAACATCACGACCATCGTCGCCAAAGACACCGCCATGCCGACTGCCAGCGGCACACTGCGCTACTACGCACAAACAGCGGACAAACATGGCAATGCGAGCCCTGTGAGACTCATCGCCACCGTGCCCTTGATGGTGCGTCCATCGGCTCCCGTGCTCGGTCGTCCGCAGACGAAGCTCGGGCCCAATGGTGAGGCACAGGCCGTGCTGACGTGGATCTGCCCACCGACGGGCGTGCAGCGTTTCGAAGTGCATCTGGAGCCTGACGATCTTCAGCAGGGCACGCCGGGTCAGTCCGGCAATAGCCAGCCCAGTGCGGCTTCCACGTTACCTGCGCAAGGCATTCATATCTTCACCGCACCCGTCGCCAATAAGGCCTTCCAAACAGTGCTCGATGGCCCGCTGCGCATTCCACGAAAGCTGCTCTACCAGCAGACCTTCTTCACGCCTGCGCCCGGCATGCAGGACTTCCCCGCTGGCCCTGAGTTCACCTGCACGCTGAACATTCTGCCCCAGGGGCGCTACAAGGCATGGGTGAAGGCCATTGATCTCAATGGTGCCGCCGGACCTTCGAGCGCGGTGCAATCGTTTGCTTGGAAGACACCCGTCGCGCCCGCTGCGGAGACAATGCTACCGTGGCCTGCACGTCCTTTGCCACCCGTGGCTGCGGGGCCGATGATGAATGGCGCTGGCATCACCGCCTCGGCGCTGGTTCTGCCGCCTTACCCTGCTGGCAGCATTGCATACACACCACAGCATTACCTCGCCTGGCCTGACGTGGACGATCAAGCGTGCTTGGGCGTGCGCATTGGTCGGGTGTTGCTCACTACTTCGCCATTGGTGAGCGAGGCGTTGCATGAAAATGGCCTGAACTACCCTGCCTTCGGCAACATGCAGAGCTTGCTCCCGCTGCTGATCTTCCCCACGACGACGGCACAACCACTGAGCCTCGTCTTGTATCGTCAGCAGGTGCCCAACACGCGCTACCCCACGGTGAGCGGCACCACGATTCAATGCAGCGCACGCATCGACAAAATCCTCACGAAGCACTTCGCCAACGCCAATCATCTGGCCGTGCTCGATCCACAGATCGGCATCCTCCGCACCGTGGTGAATGACATGCCCACGGCTGATCTTTGCCTGCTCGATGCGCAGCCGCAGGTCAAAGGCGCGACCTATCGCTACACGCTCGTCCGCTTCCGCGCGGATGGCGAAATCTCCCACGTCTATCCCGCTGGCGAAGTCACCCTGCCATGAAGCACGCACTCCTCATTCTCTGCATCTGCGGCACCGCTCTCGCTGCCCCCACACTGCGTTTGGAAGACGATGCCGCCACCGCGACACGCACGCTCATTAGCGAGGACGGCGATCCTGCCATCGAGCAAGATCGGTGGTCCAGCTTGTCCCAGCGCAGCAGCTTCGTCTTCGGTAAAATCCACGGCACCAGCGGCACCTCCGCAACGCAGCATGTCCTCCTCTGGGCCGATGGTGGCCGCGTTCTGACCACGCGCCCTCTGCAGCCTGATGACTTTCATTTCACACCCGACATCAGCGAATACACGCTGCCAAATACACTGAGCGGTCTCTGGTGGCAAAACCTCGCCACCGGCGAACTCGGAGCGACGCTCTCCGGCGGTAGATTCGCCGCGAAGCTGCGCCTCAGCGAGAATGAAGAGACCATCATCATCAGCGATCTCACCGAAGCGCCCGCTGGCCAGATCTTCACAGCTCCCAGCGTCCCGCCTGGAGGCAGCAGTTCACCCATTGCGTGGCCGCCCACACTGGGAGCCGCGCCCGCTTCCAGCGGCTCTGGCAGTGGATCAAACGGCACGGGTAGCGGATCAAACACCGCCAGCAGCGCCCTCGCTACCGCGCTGAGCAGTGCGGCGAATCTGTTCTTCTTCAGCGCTGATCCGCTGGAAAATCCGGCCTTACCGCTGACATCGCAAAGCCGCAGCGGTGACTGGACTCAAGAGAGTCCTCTCGCGCAGAGCTACACCGATGGCGGTGCATTGACAGGCCTCACCTCACCCGAGGCCCTGCCGCCAGTGCTCGCAGGTCATCGTCTCACCAATCAACTGGGCGCAAGCTTCAGTCTCGTGAGTCTGCGTCCGCAAGTGCAAGGCTTGCCCAGCAGCATGACTATCACGTTCTCACCCGCTGGTGGCAGCTACCCGCCCCCATCACTCAGCAGCGAGGATAGCGTGCCTTTGATGAAGGTAGCGCTGCAAACAACACCAAGCACAGCTACGCCGCGCTGGCGTCGTCTTGGCAGCACTCAATGGCAAACCTACACCGCCGCAGGCATCAGCGTGATCGATGGCGAAAGCCTAGAAGCCCAAGCGACCCAAGGAGTGCAGTCCACTCCCGTCATCACCGCCACCTACGCCTTCACATCCCCCACCTCAGCCTCCGCCGCCACGACACAAGACCTCAATCACAACGGCCTCGGCGACGCCTGGGAAGAGGCCTTCGGGATCACAGACCCTGCTGGCGATGCCGACCACGATGGCAGCAGCAACCTCTCCGAATACCGATCTGCCACCAACCCCACGGATGCCACGAGCTACCCAGGATCGAGCATTCTCCCAGCACTCGCGATTTCGATGGAGAATGGCCAGGCCGTGGTGCGCTGGAACGGCAGCGGCGGTGGCGTCATCATTGAGAGCAGCCCTGATTTGCGCACCTGGACGCCCCACGTCATCGCTCCCGGCACGGACGAGGCCGCGATGACGGCCTTGAATGTGCCTCGTCAGTTCTTCAGGCTGCGCGCCGAGCCCACGGTAGCGCAGTAGGCTGCCACGCCGGGCTATGCACCATGCGGGATGGTGCTTTGTGAAATCCCATCGCAGGGGCAAGTCTTGGCGTCGCTGGACGTATCGGGTGCTACCATCTCCACCATGCGTAGCATCACTCTCATCCTTTTTGTGCTCACTCCAGGTCTGCTGGCGGAAGTGCCGAGCTTCCGCAATCAGGTGCAACCCATCCTCGCGAAGTTCGGTTGCTCCACGGGTGCCTGTCACGGTGCCGCCGCCGGTCAGGGTGGGTTCAAGCTTTCTCTACTGGGCTACGATCACATCGGCGATCACCTCATGATCACGCATGCTGCGAACGGTCGCCGCGTGGTGCTGGAAGATCCCTCGCGCAGTCTTTTGCTGCTGAAGGCCACCAAGACCGTGCCGCACAAGGGCGGCGAGAAGATCAAGACCGGCTCGCGCGAGTATGGCATTCTCGCCGACTGGATCGCCCACGGCGCACACGGCCCGAATGCCAGCGATCCAGACATCCAGCGCATCGAGATCAGCCCCGCGCATGCCACCTTGAAACCCGGTGCGATGCAGCCACTCAAGGTCACCGCGTTCTTCGACAACGGCACCACGGAAGACGTGACGCGCTGGGTCAAATACACCGCTGGCAACAACGCGGTCGCCACCGTGGACGATGTGGGCAATGTGAAGGTCACAGGCGAAGGCGAGGGCACCATCACCGCCTGGTATCTCAGCCGCCTCAGCATCGCCACAATCACCGTGCCCTTTGGCCAGCAGGTCAAAGCGGAAGCGTTCGCTGCCTTCCAGCCGCGCAACTTCATCGACGAGCGTGTCATCGAGAAGCTGCGTGAACTCAATGTGCCGCCGTCCGCCACCTGCACCGACGACGAGTTCATCCGCCGCGCCTTCCTCGATACACTGGGCATCCTGCCGACCGCAGATGAAGTCCGCACCTTCCTCGCCGACACAAGCAGCACGAAGCGCGATGCCTTGATCGACAGCCTGCTGAAGCGCCCCGAGTTTGTCGATTACTGGACCTACAAGTGGAGCGACCTCCTGCTGGTGAATAGCGACAAGCTCGCCGTGCGCCCCATGTGGAGCTACTACCAATGGATCAGGCGCAACGTGGAGCAGAACACGCCGTGGGATGTGCTCGTGCGCAGCCTGCTCACCGCCACCGGCAGCACGCTGGAGAATGGCGCGAGCAACTTCTTCACGCTGCATGATGAGCCCACGAAGCTCGCCGAGACCACCAGCGTCGCCTTCCTTGGCATGAGCATCGCCTGCGCGAAGTGCCACAACCATCCGATGGAGAAGTGGACCAACGATCAATATTTTGCTTTTGCCAATCTGTTCTCCCGCGTGCGAGCGAAGACGACGGGATTGAAGGACGAGCAGGTCGTCTTCAGCGCCACCACGGGCGACATCGTCCAGCCTCTCACCGGCAAGCCTCAAGCCCCTGCCCCGCTTGATGCGCAGAGCATCAGCATGTCCTCCACGCAGGATCGCCGCATCACTGCCGCCGGGTGGGTCACCTCGCCCGCGAATCCCTACTTCGCCCGCAGCATCACGAATCGCGTGTGGGCCAACTTCTTCGGCTCTGGCCTGGTCAACGCCGTGGATGACCTGCGCATGACCAATCCCGCGAGCAACGAGAAGCTCCTGCACGACGCCGCGCAGCATCTCATCGCCAGCAAGTTCGACCTCAAGTCGCTCATGCGCACCATCCTCCAGAGCCAAACCTACCAGCGCAGCAGTGTCGCGCTCGCGGAAAACATGGCCGACACGCGCTTCCACTCACGCTACTACCCGAAGCGCCTCATGGCCGAGGTGCTGCTCGATGCCGTGAGCCAGGTGACCGCCGCGCCCACATCGTTCAACATGGAACGCCGCAACGCCAATCGCGGTCTTGGTGAAGCCTACCCCATGGGTTTCCGCGCGCTGCAAGTGCCGGACAGCAACACGCGCAGCTACTTCCTCAATGCCTTCGGTCGCCCCGACCGCGTGCAGACCTGCGAGTGCGAACGCACCAACGAGCCGAGCATGGCGCAAGCGCTTCACATTGCGAACGGCGACACGCTCAACCTCAAGCTCGCGCAGAAAAACAACCGCCTCGATCAACTCCTCGCCAGCGGCAAGTCGCCATCCGAGATCGTTGACGAAGTCTATCTCAGCGCCCTATCACGCTTCCCCTCAGCGAAGGAAAAGACCGAAGTCACGAAGCTCCTAGCAAGCGCCCAGGCCGAAGACAAACGCCAGACGCTGGAAGACATCTTCTGGGGCGTCATGAGCGCGCGCGACTTCGTGTTCAATCACTGATCTCACCAGATGATTTGGCTGGAGGTGGGATCAGGTGTCTAGGCTGAGGCAACCACATATCCCTGGCCCAATCATAGGCCTCTAGCGCATTGAACGTCTTTTTGTAGTCGTAGTGACTGGCTGTGCGCGTGGCATAGCCGTGATAAAGATAACGCCGTCCCAAGGACCGCGCGTGCTCGATCTCACGTAACAAGGTAAGTGTGCCAAGACCACGCGAGGCATGATCGGGATCAAAGATGGCATACGAACTCGATACGTCCTGCTCCCCCAGATCCATGAAGCTCACGGCGATCAACTGGCTGCCGAGGATCGCCTTCAGCATCAGGCACTCACAGGGTATCGTCGCCGGGGCATGACCCAGGAAATCGAAAAGCGATTGCGGGATGTTCTCGTGGAACCTGCTGCTGTGTTTCGCGAAGATCTCATGCATCTCATCGCAATACTCCACGGGAGCGATCTCCCAGCGAAGGTCCTCGTTCTTGCGAAGCACACGGCGCTGGCTCTTGCTCGGGGTGAACCTCGCGAGGTCGAGTCTGACCGGCATGATCTGATGCTCAATGCCTGCGGTCGGCCAGTGTGAGTAGCGAAAGAACAGCGTCCCTTGATGCCTCCAGCCAGTCGCCCACAACTCATCCATCCGCACCGCCGTCGCGTGCTGAGTGAGGAAGATGTCATCAATGCGCAAGTCGCTCATGATTGCAGCGTGGCTCACATTCGATTGTGTCGAAGAGGCTGCTTTTCAAGGAGTTTGCCGCCAGGACATCGAATTCGTTTGGGCACAATCGGCGGGGTAAACCCAGGGCAGAATGACCGCCTTTTCGCCGATGCCGTGAAAGCATTCTCCAGCATGATCGTGATGTTACAGCCATGCCATCCCCTGCCCTTTCTCGTCGTCAAATGCTCGCCGCCACGCTCACGGGAAGCACCTTTGGTCAAATCAACGTCTCTGCCGCAGAGGTCAAAGCAGGCCAGTTCCACGAACCGGCGCATGACATCCCGCTCGCAGATGATGCGGACGTGATCGTCTGCGGTGCTGGCCCGGCCGGTGTGACCGCGGCCATCACCGCCGCGCGTGCGGGGGCCAAGGTGCGGCTCTTTGAATGGCGCGGCTGCCTCGGTGGCATCTGGACGGCGGGGCTGCTGGGTTACTTTCTCGACTTCAACAAGCCCGGCTTTGCCAAAGAGCTGCGTGAAAAGCTCGATGCTCGGGATGCGCGTGCGAAGTCGAAGAGCACCAGCCGCTTTTGCTACGATCCCGAGGCGCTGAAACTGCTGCTGGAGGAGCTTTGCGTGGAGGCGGGTGTGAAGTTTCAGTTTCACACCAAAGTCTCCGCTGCGTTCAAGGAAGGCAACCGCCTCACCACCATCGTCACGGAGTCCAAATCGGGCCGCCAGGCATGGCGTGCGCCCGTTTTCATCGACACCACGGGCGATGGCGATCTCGGCTACCAAGCAGGCTGCGCGTTCGAGATCGGCATGGCCGAGGACTGCCCCTGCCAGCCCATGTCGCTCAATGCGTTGCTCGTCGTGAAGGATGTGGAGGCGCTGCGTGAGTTTGTGCGCTTTGGCAGTGCCAAGGAGGGCGAAAACACCGACGGCGAAAAGAAAAAGCGCATCAAAGACGTGCTCGTCAGCACCGGCCATCAACCATCCTACGGCGGACCGACGATGTGGCATGTGCGTGACAATTTGATCTTCGCCATGATGAACCACGAATACGGAATCAAGGCCTGGGACGCTGCCGAGATTACCGCCGCCACCGTGCGTGCTCGTGCGGAGATGAACAAGATGGTCGCCAATCTCCGCCAGCTCGGCGGACCGTGGGAAGGCATTCAAATCGTCGCCACTGCCGAGCAGATCGGTGTGCGAGACGGCCGCCGCATCAAAGGCCGCTACACCGTGCTCCAGGATGATCTCGCGAAAGGCGCACGCCATGACGACGCCGTCACCCGCGTGACCTTTGGCATCGACGTGCATGCCCTCAGCGCCGATCACAACAAGAAGCACGCCATCATGCCAAAGCCCATCGACATGAAGCCCTACGACATCCCGCTGCGAGCCCTGATCGCGAAAGATGTCGATGGCCTCATGATGGCTGGCCGCTGCATCAGCGGCGATTTCATCGCGCACTCCAGCTACCGCGTCACCGGCAACGCCGTCGCCATGGGCGAAGCCGCCGGTGTCACCGCCGCGCTCGCCGCCCTGTCCAAACGCATGCCGCACGAGGTCACGTGGACGGAGAGCGAGGCCAAACTCAAAGCGATGGGTCAACGCGTGTGATTTGAAGTGAGCGCCGCCTAAAGGCCCCCTGTCACCTTTCCCTTCCAGAACAGGATAGACCACGACGATGATTCCCATTCGTCTGGAACAAGTCTTTGACGTCTTCCAAGGGCTCATCGAAATCCGCTGCCATCTCCGCCTTCACACGAATCGGCATCGAGCGCCACGCCGCAGGCACCGGCAGGTGCAGGGTGCCATCGGCTCTCGGTTCAAAGATCGCTGTGATGGTGCTCATGGGGTGACTTTGACCGATGGGAGTGACTGGGCAAGGTCTTGCTCAGGCAACCGCCAGTTCGTTTTCCAGCATCGCCTCGAAGAGCCGGATGAGCTTCGTCTTCTGGCTTAGCAGCGGTTTGGCGGGATCAAGCCTGCGCTCCAAACTCAGACCCGTTTCTGTGTCTTCCAGGCGGAGCACTCGCCCACCTGTGGTAGGCGTGATGAGTTGAATGTGAAGGTTGCTGCTCATGGGTGATTATCGGCTCAGAATCCAAACTCTTCCAGCATTTGATTGAGGTTAGCCGGGCTAGCCATACCGAGCCGACGATGGCAGTCCTGCGCAGCCGCCTCGAAGCCCGCTTCATTGAGTTCCCAAACCGATTCCGGCGGTTCAAGGGCAGCAACGGTGGCAGCTTCGAGCACCTCGTGATACAACGAGATCGAAATCTCAGCCGGATCAGGCGTGGAGCAGCCCAGCGCGATCTCCATCGTGCAGCCGATGATGGTGGTCTTCGCCAGCGCCAGCCTGCCCATCGCATCCACCATCGGCTCGTCGGCTAGCGTGACACTCAGCAGCAAGAAGCCGCCTCGAAGGGGAAGGTTCTGGAAGTCAGCGAGATTCATCGTGCTCAAGGAGGCGGATCACCAATGAATAGCAGCCGCCTCAGCGTCTTCGAGTTCTTCTTTGCGCCGCCAGTAGCCATGTTTCTCGATCAGGCGGCGGGCTTCCCGAAGCTCGGCCTTGGGGTCGATGAGGAAATCATCCACGAACCACTTCCGGCCGAGGTCGAGGCCAAACTCAAAGCGATGGGGCAGCGGGTGTGATTTGAAGTGAGCGCCGCCTAAAGGTTCCCTGTCACCTTTCCCTTCCAGAACAGGATAGACCACGACGATGATTTCCACTTGTCTGGAACAAGTCTTTAAAGTCTTCCAAGGGCTCATCGAAATCCGCCGCCATCGTGATCTTCCCGCGCAAACAGCCAAAGCCTTTCAATCCCGCTTTGTCCTGAGATTTCGTCGCCAGGCCCACCGGCTCCAGCTCCGCCTTCATACGAATCGGCATCGAGCGCCACGCCGCAGGCACCGGCAGGTGCAGGGTGCCATCGGCGCTCGGTTCAAAGATGGCTGTGATGGTGCTCATGGAGTGATTTTAGCCGACGGGTTCCACTGGGCAAGGCGTGAATCCCTGTCGAGGATGGCTCTCACCCTTCCGCAAGGCCTTCACTGACGCGCAGCAGCGATCATCTTCCCATAATGCTCAATCATGGCAGCCGTCGCAGCCGGTAAAATTTCCGCACCCCGGTCTTGGTCACCGCCAGCGTCGCCACGCCATCAGCGAAACTCAGCCCTGTATCAGTCGGCACTATCTGCCAGCTATCTGGAGCTAGTGTCTCGGAACACTCTAAAATCCAACCTGTAGCCGCTGCAGGCCATTTCACGCCAAAGGTCGCTCCCATATCGGCGATGCCAACTGTCGGGTCAGGAACCGTGATGAAGCGAATGCCATCAATCGCTAATGTGCAGTTTGTGGACGTGCCACCCACAAGACCGAAGAACAACTCCACAGTCTGCCCGGCATACGCCGACACATCGAGCATGTCCGTGCTTACAGGCGAATCGGCTGGCACATACTTGGCTGGCAGCGAGAACACGTTGGTGCCGTTCACCGCGCAGGCCACGGAATCCTCAGCAGGATCACCTGTCACAGTGAAATCAAAGACCATCATCGCCGCGTTGGCGGGAACTTTCACCGACATCCAGGCTGAAGGTGACGGATCGGATGCAGCGGCCACGGCTGCTAATCCACGAAGCTGCCGCCCCTGAGGAGCGGCAGCCTGACTTGTGAGGTGAATGGAAAACGTCGGAGCTGTCAACGGACCGACCAACTGTGAGTCGGGCGAGATCGTGTTCAGCAAATCAGAGGCCGTATCCGCCGCAGCATCCCAAAGCTGGCCAACTTTGGTCTTTGCGGAGGTCAGCACTTGCCCGCTCTTGTAGATCACATTGCCTCCCACTTCACCGACGAGATTTAACCCTGTTGCATAGCTCGACATGATGAGTTTTCCCGTCGCATCGCCTACCTGCACTGCCAGTAGAGCCTCCTGAGTGGTTGCGCGCACTTGCGTTGGCATCGCAAAGGCTGACAGAATTAGTAAATTGCAGTCATAGTTCGTCGGCGTTGGCGACGGGGTTTGATCATAGGCATCTAGGGTCGCCAGATTCTCCAGCCACAAGCTGCCAACCGTCTTTCCACTGCCAGTCGGTGGAAACACCGCTCCCGCTTCCTTCGACAATGCATAACTGATCACTGGCAGCGTTCCCGTGGGTGTCATCGCATCACGATACCATTCATAGGCATAGGCATGTGCGCCCACAACGTTCAGTCTGTTATAGAAGAGAGCAGGCTTGAGCAGGCACACGTTCACCGCATCCTGACGCTGAATACCCACTGCTGAAATGTAGTTGTCCGACCACTTTGCAGTCTTCGGCACCGGGTAGCGCCAACCATTCTGTGGCGCGGTTGAGGTTTGGCCCAATCCGCTACGGATAGTAGCTAACGCCGCGCTCAAACTTGGTGATGCAAGCACATTGTTTCCATAGACAGAGACGATCTCCGCCTCATCAAAGAGCGTCACATGCGGCTCAGTGTGATTCTTGTCCCATGGAGTCGGGGAATTTGCCGATTCATGGGCAAAACCGTGATGCAAATACTCGCAGGCGGCACAGTTCACCAGCGCCCCGAGGCTGTGACCCATGAAGTGCAGATGTTCAATGTAAGCGGTGCCCAGTGGCGAGTTTTGTAGTGCTTGCCCCAATAATGCACCCTCGGTCCAAGCGACATCGCTCGAAGGCAGCTTCATCTGAGCGAATGATGCCTTTGTGTGCCAATCCCACGCAACGATGTTCGGCGGCGTCCCTGCTTGAGCCGTGATCTTCTTCGCTACATCAAGCGCCCAGACGTTGGGATCGCTCAGCCACCCATGTGTCAGCACGACGGTGGGCAGATTCGCGGACAAACCGGTAAGCGAGTTCACAAACTGCTCTGCACTGGAGTCATAGCGGAGCAATCGGCTCGTCGTGGCCGGAGTGTCCGTTGGCCGGGCTTTCTCGGCGATGGTTGGCGTCCGTTCAGTGGCTTGCGTTGCTGGTTCAGCAGGCGTGGGTGTCAGCCAGAGGTCAAAGGCTTGATTGCCTCCTGCCTCCCCCCCGTAGTTCGTCACCAACGTTGTGAATCCCGGCTTGGTGACTGTGATGATGAAGTTTGCCGCTTGCACATTCGAGGCGGAAAACGTGCCATTCGCTGCACTCGTGCCCGTCCAGAAGGCCGTGCCATAGCGCTTCAAAGTGATGGCCGCTCCTGCCACGGGCACACCCGCCGTCGTCCTCACGATGCCGGAGAAGCTCAGAGTCACTCCACCGCTGAAAAAGAAGCTGACGTTCGGGCTGGATTGAAAGCTCGCGTTCGCATCACCGATCCAGTCGAAATACTGGTAGCTCACTACCGGGCTCGTGATGGGCGATGTCGCCGGAGCATCAGCCAGGGAATCGAGATACTGAAAACTCACGACTGGCGAGAAAGTGTCCGCCTCCACCGCGACGACACTTGTCCCGCTTGCCAGGAGCAAGACCGTCAAGAGGTGCCGGATGTGAATCGCCCGTTTCATGAGTTCCGCATGTCAGCGTTTGGATTCTCACCGTGCAGCGAGCGAATACCGCTTACCAGACTCGGTGATGTAAGTGATCTGTTGCTTGCTGCCGAGCGCCGCCGTGATCTCCATCTGAGCAAACCGCTCGCCTTCTGCTGTCCATCCGGTGTCAGCGATGGAGCGAGTTTTGGCGTCCGGTGAACCCACGGAGGCGCTTCCAGCAATGCCCGTGACCGCCTTCGCATAGATGACGCCGCCACCGCGCGGCATATTGACCGAAATCGTCGCTGTGCTCGCCGCTGTTGTTCCCGCATTGTTGATCCCCACGGCCTGCACGTCTGCGCCACTGGTGGGATGGATAACAACCGTGATACTCGTGTTCAGGGGGATGTTCGTGCAGTTCACGACGATGGGAATCGGATTGGTCTGCTGCGCAGGAATGATGACATCAGGGCTTGCTTGAACACCTGATGGATTCCCTGGCACCGCGTTGCCCGCAATGCTGGCGATGGCTAACTGAACGCCTTGGCCTGAAGCCGGAAGAATGATGGGCTGGAAGCCCTGGGTAAACGAACCGCTAATACTTCCCCCGAACGTGTTTTGTAGTGAATCGAAACGAACGCGCCCTGTCCCTGCACTGGCGTATACATCGGTAACAGGACCTCCGACGGTTCGAATGATTCCAGTTCCCGAAATGGTCTGACCGACAAATCTCACGCTGCCGCCACTTCCCCCTCCACCAGTGTTCCCGGTTACATTCGACGGTCTTCCACCACCTCCATTTGCCAAAACCGAACCATTTAGAGTGAGTGTCTGCGAAGTAGCTATGAGAATACCACCACCTCCTCCGCCACCACCCAAACCGGTATTGCCGCTCCATTCCAAACCACCACCACCACCTGACCCTCCCAGCAGAGGAACTAAGAATGAGTTTCCGTATGTTTCGCCAGCTGCTGCTTGAGGCCAGTATTGCCCTCCAGCACCGCCCTTCGTTCCAAACGATCCATTGCCGCCTGCTACCATTCCTGTGCTGTTACCACCCCAAAATCCTGCACTGCCTGAGCCTACACCAAAGCCTGTATGGGGGGCGCTTCCTCCGCTTCCTCCATCCCAGCCCCCAGGTCCTCCGACACCACCGATTGAATTGGCTGATGTGCTCCCTGACACATCGACAACGCCGTTTATTACGCAATTCCCCTGCACCAACCAAACCACCGGCTTGTTATTCGCATTCGGAATGAATGTAATGGTGACTCCCGAGGGGATGTTGACCGACGTGTAGTGGTAAATGCCGTCGGGATGATCCGCCATGTTGATTGCAAGGTTGGCTGTCGGATTCAAAGCGCCGTCGTGTCCATCGCTGCCACTGTTCACTTGGGCGAAGCCGTTGAGTGGCAGCAGCGCCGCAACGAGCACGACGAGTAGTTGGAGATGCCGAGTCTTCATGTGCGTGGGTATTGGGTTAAGAACTTTCTGAAAGCAGCTCCCCGAGCGTAACCAGTCCCGCCCGTTTGCCAAGAACTGCCTCTGGCACTCAAAACGCCCTTGCGCCGACCATTCTGACCAATCTTGATGCCATTACCTGGATCCTAGAGCATGAGGTTCTCGTATGTCGCTGCCACTTGTGTGAGTAGGATCAGTAGTCGCACAACTTCCGCACTCGGACGAACGTCGCGACGTGCGACCCCAACGCCCCGCCGCATCCTCCGTTCGGCATTCGCCGTCGGACGAACGGACTCTGCCGAAATCCGTTCGACTCACGGCAGAATCCGAACGGATCGCGCCGGAATCCGTTCGTCTTTCGGCGTGTTCCGTTCGGGATTCGGCGTGGGCCGATAGCCTTACGAGAGGGGTCGTTGAACACGCAAAAAAACTCGATGGATTTTGAGCAGGAGGCGTTCGTCCCGCGTCGAAAGTCGTCAAGGTGCCCGCAACAGCGGCACTGAAACCTGCCTGACCGATTCCTGCCATGCGCTATGATGATCCGTCTGTCTTCTGGGACATGCCCGGGTTTTTCTACGATATGCCGGACGTGGCCGGGCCTAGCAAACCGACTCGTATGGCTAAACCCAAACTCGACCTCAAGGGCAAAACGCCCCTGCAAAAGGTGCAGAAAACCGGGGACCTCGTAACCGCCACCACAGGCAACGCGAGCTTCCCCACCCCCACACCGTCATTGGCGACTCTGACGGCCAAAGCCGATGCTCTCTCCGCCGCGTTCAGCGAGCGTGAGACGGCCAAACAAACCCTGGATATGAAACAAACCGCGCTGGAGACAGCGGAGGCGGACTTGGACGCGGCGCTCGTGTCCTTCGCCGCCTATGTGGAGGCCGCCAGCGGTGGTGATCAGGCAAAAATCCTCTCCTCCGGCCTCGCCGTGAAGGGCCAGTCGGCCCCCTTCGGCCC
>CAUJJC010000131.1 GCA_963204975.1 Verrucomicrobiota bacterium
TAGGTTCAGGCAGAGTTCAGCGGTGATCTGTTTGTCGCGGCGAAGCTGGGCCGTGAGGGTGTGCGGCCGATACGTGGCAGGATCAATGTCACGACCACTCTCGAGATCATCGGCCAGCTCCATCACATAATAATAGAAGCCCTCGGTATCGCTCCGGCCTACCTGAAGAATGGGCACCAGTCCTGGGCCTTTGCGCGAGACGGGCTCGTAGTGCTTGAGCGCTTCAAACTCACGCTCAAAGCCCTCGGGTTGATCATAGTCCTCGCGCCAGATCACCTTCACCGCCCGAAGCACGCCGGTCACGCTGCGCGCCATCCACACCTCACCAAATGCCCCACGCCCGATCATGCGGATCGTCTCGTGGTCGCGAATGGCTGGAGGGGTGCGGGACATCGGTTCTCGGTTCTCGGTTCTCGGTTCTCGGTTCTCGGTTCTCGGTTGTCCGCCTCAACTGTTGCCATGCTCGGCTTAACAGCGAACTGAGAACCCTGAACCGAGAACGGTTGGTTATTTCACGTCTGGCTTGTCGAAGGTCATGTAAGTCAGGCCGCTTCGCTTGCCGGTTTTGGGGTCCTTCGATTCGATGCGCATCTCCTCGGGGATGTGCGCCTTGCCCACCTTCTGCACGCTGGCGATCTTGTAGGTGCGGATGAGATTGCCCAGCTTGTCCCAGCCTTCCATCTTGGCCATGCCGCCACTGCCTTGATGCACCCAGACATCGACGGTGCCATACGGACCACGACCATCGGGCGAGGTCACACGCACCTTCCACGCCTTCTGCCCGATGGCTACATTCTCCTCGCCCATCAGCTTGGGATTGGGCCAGTAGAGGAAACGCAGGGACAGATCCTCGTAATTCAAATCAAAGCCACGCACCTTGTCGCCGTATTGATCCATGGGCACTTCGCCTGACTGACCGGGTTTCACTTCGCGGAGGAGCGGCGGCACCGCTGTGAGGTCCAGATGCACGACCTGCGCCGGATTGGTGAAGACAAAGCGGATGATCTGCTGCGTCATCGTCAGGTTGAAGGGCTCTTCCTTGCCTGTGTTGTTGTCACGCAGGGTGCCGGTAAGCTTGCCGTCCTGGAGGGCGTAGCTCATGCGCACGAGGGTCATGATTTCCTCAGCCGTGGGGCCGTCTTCCTCAGCGAGGGCTGGAGATGCGATGAGAAGAGCAAACAGGGCGGCAAGACAGGCGAAGGGCTTCATGGTGCGCAAAGGTCGAAGATGGGATGAGGCTCGGACGCGATCCCCGGACTGGACATTCAAAAGGGCGGGATCGGATCGCGGAGTGTAGAACGCCGCCCGCGCAATGCAAGGAAGGCGGCGAACCCTCCTTCGCCGCCGCACCGCGCTGGCAGACATGTTTGCGAACCAAGAATTTACAAACCCCTGACAGACCGCTAAACTCGCCGCCCTTTCGTCTCCCATGCATTTCCCCCGTTCCCTGCTCCCCCTCATCCTCGCCTTGATCACAGGCCTGATGCCCGTCGCATCCTTCGCTGCTGCCGACACGGCTGACGAGTATTTCAAAGGCTACCTCTTGAACAATGATGGGGACCGCCTGGCCAAGGAGGGCGACTTCCGGCGAGCGCTGGACAAGTATCAGCAGGCACAGACGATCTTCGACAGCATCGGCACCAACCTCCCCGACTGGCAGCCTGACGTGATGAAGATGCGCCAGCAGAAGCTCAAATCCGCCATTGAAGAGGTGCAGGCGAAGCTCAATGCCCCGCCGCCGGCCCCGGCTCCCGCTCCTGCCCCCACGCCTGCGATACCTGCCACGAGCGGACTCAGCCCGCTGAACCAATTCAACTCGACTCCCGTCCCGCTCGCGCCCGCCGTGCCGCCACCGCCTTCCTCCGGCGATCCGCTGCAAGATGCCTTCGAGCAGATGAAGCGCGCCATCGGCAGCCGAGAATCCAGCCTTCAACAAAAGCTCACTGAGACCGAAGCCCAGATCGGACGTCAGGCGATGCTCGCCGATCAAATGCTGCAGCAGCGCAATGAGGCCGTGAAGCAACGCGACGAATTTTACAAGCAAACCCATGCCCTCGATCAGAAGGTCAAAGCTCAGCAGGCCAAAGTCACCGAGTTGGAAAAGCAGCTCGCCAGCGGTGGCAGTGTCAAAGCGGAGCTGGACAAGGCCCGCAAGGAACTCGCCGAATCGAAGGAGCGCATGAGCGAACTCCAGGAGCGCCTCTCCTCCGCCGAGAAGTCCATGATGACGAAGAGCCAGCAACTCGACGAAACCACCATGAAGCTCGCCGCCGTCGAGAAGGATCGTGATGAGAACAAGACCAAACTCCTTGGCCTTCAGGCTGAGAACGAGGCGCTCAAAAAGCGCGGCCCGATCCCCGAGAACATGAAGGACCTCGTGGCCGAGAACGACCGCCTGAAGAAGGACCTCGACGACGCCCGCAAACAAGTCGCCACGCTCCGAACGGACCTCGTGGGCAAGGACAAGGAGATCACCCAACTGAAGGGGCAGCTCACCAAGATTCAGGGCGAACTCACCGCCTTGAAGAAAGAGAATGCGGCGTATGAAACTCAGGTGGCCGACCTCACGCTGGAGTTGAAGAAGATTCGCGATCTCGCCGAAGACCCGAAGAAAGCTAAACCCGATGATGCTCCGCAGCTCATGGCTGAGAACCAACTGCTCAAAGGCATCATCGTTCGCCAGATTCGTCAGCAGGCACGCGCGCAACAACAGAAGGCCAATGTGATTGCCGAGATCCAGAAGACCGAGAATGCCTCCAAGGAACTCATCGACCAAGTGGAGCAACTCGCAGGAAACCGCGTAACGCTCAGCGCCGAGGAGCAGAAGCTCTTCACCACGCCACAGCTTCAAGAGATCATGGGCACCGACGGCATCAAAGCCACCCTCATGGTGAAAGGCGATGCCAAGACCACGGGCGACAAGCCTTCCTCATCCACTGCCTCCTCCGAGGAAGCGAAGAAGAAGGAAGCCGAACTCACCCAACTGATCACCAAGGCCAACGACTTGCTCCAAGGCCAGAAGTTGCCCGAGGCTGCGAGTGCCTACGAGGACGTGCTCCGCGCCGATCCGAAGAACGCCACCGCCTTTGCTGGCCTAGCCTGGGCCCGCATCCAGCAGGACAAGCTCGATGACGCCGAATCCGTGCTGAAGAAGTCGCTCGCCTACGATCCCAACAACGCCGCCGCCCACTACATGCTGGCCGTCACCTTGTTCCGTCGCGACCGTCTTAACGAGGCCATGGCCGCCTTCGAGAAGAGCGTGTCCATCGAACCAAAGAACGCCCGCGCACGTCATTACCTCGGCGTGATCAGCAGCAAGATGGGCATCCAGGATCGCGCAGAGCGCGAGTTCAAGAGCGCCCTCGCCATCGACCCGAGCTATGGCGAAGCCGACTTCAACCTCTCCGTCCTCTACGCCACCAAGCAGCCTCCGCAATGGGACCTCGCGAAGAAGCACTACAACGATGCGGTGAAGAAAGGCGTCAAGGCAGACACGGCGATGGAAGAGCTGCTGAAGGGCGCGAAGTAATCACTTTAACAGGCCTTCATTCTCCCGGAACGCCGTCGGCGTCATCGCGGTGAAGCGCTTGAAGTCCTTGCTGAAGTAGAACTGGTCAGCATAGCCCACTTGCCGTGCGACATCCTTGATCGGATCAGCGGATTCGAGCAAACGGCGCTTGGCCTGGGCAATGCGATAATGCCTCAGCCAGTCGATCGGCGAGGCCCCGAGTGCGGCCCGGAATACTCGATTGAAATGCGAGGGGCTCATGCCCGCGATGTCAGCGAGTTCAGACACTCGCAGCGGTTTGTGATAGTAGAGTCGCATCTGCTGCAGCACACGCTCCAACGGCACCGGCAAATCATGGTGCTCTGGCAGCGGATGGCTTTCCCGCGCATCGAAGGCCAGCGCCAGCAGCGTGGCCACATGGGCATGAATCCAGGCCGCGTGGGTTGCCTTGTCCTGCTGCATCAGGGCAAAGATGGCTTCGAGTTCGATTATGGCCCTTGCCATGTCGTAGCCTGCGAGCACGGGCTGCGAATCGGCGTGCAGCATCTGCCACGTCCGGTCCATGGTGCTGCCTTCCACACGAATCCAGTCCAGCTCCCACGGATCACGTTTGTCCGCTCCATACGCATGAGGGTGATGACAGTTCACCCAGAGCAAATCGCCAGCCTTGACCTCGAACGTCTTGCCCCTCAGCCGCGCCCATCCCCTGCCCTTGCGGCAGAAGGTCAGTTCGTGGCCGGGATAGTAATCACGCTCGATGCAATGCTCCGGTCCCGCCACCAATCGTCCGGCGCGCACGACGGTGAGGAACACATCGCGCAGCGGCTCGGCGGGAACTCCATGAAGCGAGATTAGAAACTGGGTGGCAGGCATGAGAGCGAGGCAATTGGAGTTCTGGGATCAAGATCGGATATTCCATCGCGAGTGTGGTTCCACACGCCAGCGGCGCAAGACAAAGGAGTCCAACGCAACGCCATGCACAAATGAAATGATCCGATCCTCCAGACGCC
>CAUJJC010000132.1 GCA_963204975.1 Verrucomicrobiota bacterium
TTATCAAAGGTTGCAGTTGAGCTGGTGCCGACTTGCATCGCGCCTCCAAAATTAACCCCCGTGCCGCCGCCGTTGGAGAGGGTGAGAGCGCGCAGAGTGATATTGCTGAAGCCCTGCAATGCGAACAGACTGAACCCGCCCAGCCCGCCATCAATGGTGATGCCAGTGCTGTTCGCGGAGGCATCCACCGTAACTGGGTCGCTGGAGCTAGTGATGATGCTGCTGGTCAGTGCGATGGTGTTGTTCGCACCACCCGTGAAGACGTGGGGATCAAAAGTGATGGTGTCCGGCCCAGGATTGTTAGCGGCCTGATCAAGAGCCCAGCGCAGCGAACCGGTGCCGGTGTTTGCGTTGGTCAACACGATGATGGAAACCGGATTCGTCTCCGTCACTGGGACGAGATTGCCACGTATCTCGCCGCCACCATTGGTGCTGGTGTGGATATTGATGTAGAGCTTGCCCGCCAGGAGCGCGGCCTCCTGAGTGGCATTGAGCGCGGCGCTGTTGCCGATGACGCTGCCAAAGCTGGCGCTGGTGTTGAAGGTGAAAGGCGAGCCATCAATGCTCATCAAGACACCAGCGGACTCATTATAGGATGCCGGGAAACTAGAGGCGGTCGGTCCGTGAATGTGCGCGGCGGTAGCAGCGCCGGAGAGATCGGTGAACCCCAGGGTGGAGCCCCAGGTGACATCAATGGAAAGCACCTTGGTGACATCATTGAAGTTGATGCCCGTGCTCCCCAGTCCACCGGACCCCGGAGTGCCAGAGATGGTGCCGGTTTCGTTGGCAGAGAGCAGACCCGAGCCCCCTTTCCCAATGAGGCTGAATCGGACCGTCGCCGCGTGCAACGTGGACGCGGAGAAAAGGACCAAGGCGAGGAGTAGGTTCGTTTTCATGGTGGATGAGAGCTTGCTGGCGGAGTATGCCGGGTGGCGAACGAAAAGGAAGACAAATGACTCCGGCCAGAGCATTCGGTATGCCGTGTGGCGGTGACGATTTCGTCAGGACCGTAACACGTTCCAGCCTTCGCGTCACCGTTTCTCAATCAACGAAGCGAAACTCTGCAGAGGCGAGCAAGGACTGGCAAATCGCGGTGAAACGCTCCAAGTCGTCTCCTGGGGCGGACTTGGAGAAGGTTTCGATCAGCGCTGTCTCGCGAGCATCGGGAGCGCGATTGAAGCAGCGTGCGAAGGCGCGTTGAAGACGCTCGGAGGCTGAGGGGGCTGAGGGGGCTTCGTTCATCACGCGCTGTGCGAGGGCCTTGGCCAGGGCTTGAACGAAGGGACCATTCATGAGGTAGAGGGCCTGGAGTGGCACGTTGGTCACGTCGCGGGCACCGGTGACGAGATTGGGATTGGCTGCATCAAATTGTTCGAACACATCGGGCAGATGATCGCGGACAACAGGTAGGTAAATCGAGCGGCGAGTGGTTCCATCGAGATCGGAAGGGAGCTTGGTGTTGAAGTCGATCATCGAGACGGACTGGCCATCGAGTTCGGCCACGAGTGAGCCGGGACGACGTGAGACATCGAGTTGCCCGGACACGGCGAGCATCGAATCGCGAATGACCTCGGCATCGAGCCGACGCCGATGCGCGTGGCTGAGAAGCCGATTGTCGGGATCTGATTCGATAGCACCAGGAGTGGTCGGGCTCGCACTGCTCTGACGGTAGGTTTGCGACATCACGATCTCTTTGATCATCGACTTCACCGACCAGCCGCCATCCATGAACTTGATCGCCAGATAATCGAGCAATTCAGGATGGCTGGGCCGCTCACCGCTGAAGCCGAAGTTGTCCACCGTTCGCACGATTCCTGTGCCGATCAGATGATGCCAGATGCGATTGACCATGACACGGGCCGTGAGCGGATGATCGCGATGTGTTAGCCAGCGTGCGAGTTCGAGGCGACCACTTTGCTGGTTGGGTCGGGGTGCCTGAACTTCAAAGACCTGGGGAAACCCGCGTGCGACGACCTTGCCTGGATGGGCGATCTCACCTCGCTCGAAGAGGGGCGAGTCCGTGATCTTCGATGCGTCCATCGCACCCATGCACAGGGGCAGCGCACGGCCTTGATCATCGACGGCGTCGAGTTGGCCCTCGACTCCACCTCGGGTCCAGAGAATGCGCAGGGCATTGGTGAGGAGCTTGTGGAATTCTCCGCTTAGGTCACGGCCTTCCCCCTTGGCTTTGGCGATGTAGTCGTTCTGTTCTTTCTCGTCAGCATTGAGCTTGGCGAGTTGTTCCTTCAGTTGCTTCACGCGCAAAGGGGGCAGTGACTTGCCGGGGATGACCTGGCCGGGCACATTCGGCAATCGAATGAGGTGCCCGTGGTTGTTGTTCTCCGAGTCGATCCAATTGCCGTAGAAGGTGGTGGTGCTCTTGAAGATGCCCGCGAGCGCGTAGTAGTCCTCCATTGAGAAGGGGTCGGTCTTGTGATCGTGGCAGCGGGCACAGGCGATGGAACTGGCAGTGAAGGCGCGAGTGACGGCATCGAGTTGCTCGTCCGCTACATCGGCAGCGAACTGGGCTTTGTTTTGCTCGTTGAGTCCTTTGGCACCGATGGCGAGAAAGCCGGTGGCGGTCAGCAGACGTGCGCGTTCGGACTCATCCTTGGCGGGAAGTAAGTCGCCAGCGATCTGTTCGATAACGAAGCGATCAAAGGGAATGTCGGCGTTGACGGCATCAATGACGTAATCACGGTAACGCCAGGCGTGAGGGAAGGTGAGGTTAGACTCGCGGCCGTTCGATTCGGCGAAGCGGGCCACGTCCAGCCAGTGCTTGCCCCAGCGTTCGCCGAAGCGAGGGCTCCGCAGCAATTCGTCCACCGTGGCTTCATACGTTTCGATGGAGAAGGCGGCGGCTTGCTCGGGTGTGGGAGGGAGGCCGATGAGGTCAAGGTAGAGCCGTCGCAGCAAGGTGATCCGCTCCGCCTCGGGTGCAGGCTGCAACTGATGCTCAGCGAGCTTGGCACGAATGAAGCCATCAATGCCCTTCGAGTGATCTGCGGGCATGAGTGGCTTGCGGTAGCTCCAGAACTGTCGTCCCGAGTCGAGATCGACAGGCGGGCGCTCGACTGGATGGGCCGTAGAGGTTCGAGGGTCAGGGGCACCGCTTTTGATCCAGGTCTCCACGTCCGCGATGATCGAAGTTGGCAGCCGTGGTTTGTTCGGTGGCATCTCCAGATCAGGATCGGTGTGTTTGATCGCGCTGAGCAAGAGACTCTTCGAAGGATCACCAGGGACCACGGCGGGTCCGCTGTCGCCGCCGGTGCGAATGGCCTCACGGGTATCGAGCCGCAGCCCGCCCTTCGATTTGCCGGATTCGGCAGAGTGGCACTCGTAGCAGTGCTTCACCAGCACAGGGCGCACCTTGGCTTCGAAGTGTGCAGTGCTTTCATCCGCAGATGCTGCCGAGGCTGCAATCAGCACAGCGCTGAGGAATGAAGTGCGGGCGAGCATGATCTTACTTGGTGGTGGATGAATCACTGGTGCTCCGCTGCTTGAGCCAGCCCTCGGTGCTGCCCTTTGGCCAGGATTCGCTCAGGCAGCGGGTGTCGCCAGACGTGGTCCAGAGCATGAGCTGCGGGGTAGGCGTTGATCCATGCAGGGCGGCGAAAGAGAGTTCCGTCGCCGATTTCCATGCAGGTGCCGTCGTGCATTCCCAACGGGGATGTGCCGGAGAGATGATCTCGGTTTTGCCAGAGGCGAGATCTACGATCGCGACCGCGTCGGTGTAAGACTCCACGACGGCAACGCGCTGACCGTCGGGCGAGGCGACGAAGATATCCAGATTCGCAGGCAGTGCTCCGGCGGCTGTCGGGACGAGGGCGATGGATTTGCGATCAGCGGCGAGCAAGTAGAGGCGGGGCTCGAGTTCGGGTTCGGTGCGAACCATCGGCAGGGTGATCGGCTGGCAGGCTAGGAGGACGCGACCATCGGGGAGGGCCTGGAGGCGGGGTTGATTGACCATCAGCACCGTGGCTACTGAGGTGGTGCCGGTGAAGCGATCTGGACCTTCGAATGACTTCCAAGTGCCATCGGGTTGCTTCTCGCTCTCGGGTTTCATCAAGGCTCCCGATTCCTGCACGGGGGTGGCGAATTGAATGCTCATGAGTTTGCTTTCCTTGCCATCCATCGGCGAGGCAACGACAAGCGTGCGGCCATCGGGCATCCAGTCGAAGGCAGCGGATGACTTCTCCTTCACGACCAGACTCTCACCACCATCCAGGGGCATGACTTCCAGATTGGCCTCTTCGCCTTCAGGTTCCAGATGGAGGAAGGCGATCACTGGATGTTTTGGCGAAAGGTGCGCGCGGAGAGTGGGCTGGAGAAGGCTGGAGCGAAGCACTCGTGGCTTGGCGACATCATCCAGTTTGAAGACACACAACTCATGCAAGCGGAAGCCCGCATTTTCGCCTTTGAATCCTGCGGAGATCCCCTCACCATCGTGCAGGGCGAGCAGCAGTTTCTCGATCACTTCGGGTGAACGCGAGTAGGCGAGTTTGGAGGCTGCATCCCAGCGCTTGAGTTGCGCTTCGCTCAAGTTCGCGAAGACACCTTCGAGCGATTTCTCCTTGTTGGGCATGCGAGCGGCGGCTTCGAGCATTGGCTGGAATGCAGGTGCCAGGGCTTCGACTTCTGCGGCTTCATCCTTGGAGATCACCGCGCGGACTTCATCCCAGCTCAGCACCTTGCGCTCACGCTGGCAGATGAAACCACTGCCATTAGGAAGCCAAGCGATCGAACTCAAGACGTTCGATGGATCACCCGCGCCTTCAAGCACTGGCCCCAGCGTGCCGTCAGCTTTCATGACGTGCAGACCATCTTTGAGCTGAACCAGGGCGCGATCACCTTGAGGCGACCACCAGAGCCGCTCTTCGGGATAGCAACTGGCCAGCCCGAGACAGACGAGAAAAAGGAAAACGCGTGTTTTCATTGGAGGGCAGAAGTGTTGTTCGTTGGGTCGATGCGCACGACGGTCATGCCGCCCTTGGTGGAGTTGGCCACGAGGCGGTAGCGAGCCCAGGGGCTTGGGGTCCGTGCGGCTGGAGGTTTCTCTGTGGCGATGGCGGAATGGTTGGTTGTCACCGAAGAACTGGTGCTGGTGCGTCCGGCGATGAAGCCGCTGAGGCCGGTGATCAAAGCGAGTGCCGCCACGGCTGCCGCGCGTGCAGGGCGTTGCCAAAGTGTGACCGTGCGAGGCTTCGCGACCGATGCGGGCGATGCGGTTACGAAGGCGAGTTCGGGATGGCGTTGAACGGTCGTCGCCGTGATGGCGAGCGACTGGCGAATGCGCTCAGCTTCGGTGCGCGACTCGGGGTGAAGCCCGAGGAAATGCTCCAGCATCTCGGCGGCCTCGGGTGAGAGTTCGCCCAGGTGATGATCAATGACGAGGGCGTGAAGGGATTCGGTTTTCATGGGGTTCAAAGTTGGTCGGCATCGAGTCGTGCGCGCACGGCTGCGACAGCGTGATGAAGGCGGGAGCGAACAGTGCCCAAGGGAATGCCGAGCGCCTCGGCGATGTCCGCGTAGGCGAGTCCCTGAGCAAAGCGGAGGTCGAGGATCTCGCGTTGCATGGGGTCGAGAGCGGCGATGGTTTCGCGTGCCGCATTCACGCGGTCGTCGGTGGGCGGGGCCGTCACATCGTGCTCGACGGCGTCGAAGGGCACCACTTTGTCGGTTTCTCGTTTCGAGGTCCAAAAGGCCTGGCTCACGCGGCGCGCAATGCCGAACAAGTATCCGCGAGCACTCGACGCCTGCCTACCGTGCTCCAGGCTGCGAGCCATCTGGAGGAAGGTCTCCTGCACCAGATCATCCGCTGCCTCGGGGCCGCCGTGACGCCGTGCGAAGTAACGTGCCAAGTCACTGGCGCTCTCGGTGAAGAGGCGTTCCAGCAGAGGCGATGAATCTTGAGGCTGCACGAGCGAAAGCATAGTCCGACAGCGCCGCGAAGGTAAAGCTGTCATCCTCAACGTGGGCGAATGGGACGAAAAGGTTCTCGCTTAGTGAACTTTTTCTTCGAGCCCATCTCAGGCGACGACAGGTGTGATCACATCGCCATAGACATCCGTCAGGCGGAAGTCGCGGCCTGCGTAGCGATACGTGAGATGCTCGTGATCGATCCCGAGCAGATGCAGGATGGTGGCGTGCAGGTCGTGGATGCTGGTGGGGTTGTCTTGCGCGGCAAAGCCAAACTCGTCGGTGCTGCCATGCACGGTGCCGCCCTTGATGCCGCCGCCGGCCATCCACACGCTGAAGCCGTAGTGATTGTGATCGCGGCCCAGCTTCGATTTGCCACCTGCGAGTTCGACGCTCGGCGTGCGACCAAACTCGCCACCCCAAAGCACAAGCGTGTCATCCAACATGCCTCGCTGCTTCAGATCGTGCAGCAGGGCGGCGATGGGCTGATCGATCTCGCCCGCGAGCTTGCGGTGATTGGATTCGATGTCCGCGTGATTGTCCCACGGCTGGCCCGCGCCATGCCAGAGCTGCACCATGCGCACGCCGCGTTCGAGGAGCCGCCGCGCGATGAGCGTCTGCCGACCGTGCACACCGTTGCCGTAGAGATCGCGGATGTGCTGAGGCTCCCTGGACACATCAAAGGCATCCGTGGCTTCGCTTTGCATGCGGAACGCCAGCTCGAACGATTGGATGCGTGCTTCGAGCCGGGGATCGGAACGTTCACGTTGATGGGCGAGGTTGATGCGACGCAGCAGATCGAGCTGCTTCATCTGCACACGCGTGTCGGCGTGCGGGCTGCGGATGTTCTCGATGAGCTTGTCCACCTCCTCATGTTTCGAGTCCACGTAGGTGCCCTGGAATGCTCCGGGCAGAAAGGCGGACTGCCAGTTCTCCGCGCCTTTGATTGGCATACCACCAGGGCACATCGCCACGAAGCCGGGCAGGTTTTGATTCTCGCTGCCGAGCCCATACGTGAGCCACGCGCCCATGCTCGGACGGGCCTGGATCGAGTCGCCGCAGTTCATGAGCATCAGCGAGGGCTCATGATTGGGCACCTGCGCCTGCATGGATCGAATCACCGCGATGTCGTCGATGTGCTGCGCGGTCTTGGCGAAGATCTCACTCACCTCGATGCCGCTTTTCCCATAGCGCTGAAACTTGAACGGCGAAGGAAAGGCCGCGCCGGTCTTGCGCTCGGTGATGCGATGGCTGGGCAAGGGCTTGCCTTCATACCGGGCGAGCGCGGGCTTGGGATCAAAGGTGTCCACATGCGAGGGCCCGCCGTTGAGGAAGAAGTGAATCACACGCTTCGCCTTCGGGGCGAAATGCGGCTTCGATGCGCTCGCCTGCAAGTCCGCGAGGCCCAGCATCGCCAGGCCCATGCCCGAGCGGGCAAGGAAGTCACGGCGGTGGAGTGGCGGAGGCATGGGGCTACTACGCGCCAGCATCGTTCGGTCTGGCGGGCACCTTGGGGTTCAGCGGCCGTGATCCCTTTGTTAAAATCCAGATGCGGCCTGCGTTAAGGCTGCTTCCATCCGCACTCACTTATGCTCATGCTCCGTCGCACGCTCACTGTTCTGGCCTTGGCCAGTGTCTCCTCTGTTCAAGCAGGCAACTGGCCAAACTGGCGCGGTCCCAACCAGGACGGCAGCGCCGTGGAGAAGGGACTTCCCGCGAAGTTCAGCAAGACCGAAGGCGTGAAGTGGTCTGTCGCTTTGCCAGGGCTGTCGGCCAGCGTGCCCGTGGTGTGGGGGAACAAAGTGTTCATCACAGCGCCGATCGAGGCGAGCAAGCAACTCGTGGCTCTGTGCTACGATGCGACGACGGGCAAGGAGCTGTGGCGCAATGTGGTCTCCGAGGGCAGCGATCTTCAGTGGGACAACAAGAGCAACGTGGCATCGCCTTCACCCACGACGGATGGTGAGCGCGTGTTCTTCCTTTTCGCTCATGCGGTGGGAGCCTGCTACGACCTGGACGGGAAGCTGATCTGGAAGCGTGACTTCAAGGAAACGCACGGCGCATTCGGCACGCAGTGGACCTATGGCTCCAGCCCTGTGCTCGATGGAGGCAAGCTCTACATCCAGGTGCTTCAGCGCAACGAGCCCTTCGTGTTCCAGGGCTTCGACAAGGGCACACCGGGCAAGGACATGAGCAGCTACATTCTCGCGCTCGATCCGACCACGGGCAAAGATGTGTGGAAGCACATTCGCCCCACGCACTCGCAGGTGGAGTCGCTCGAATCCTTCAGCACGCCCGTCTTCTGCGATCACGCAGGCAAGCGCACGATGCTCATCTCCGGTGGCGACACGCTGACGATGCACGATGCAGCCACAGGCGCTGAGTATGCACGATTGGTCACCTGGAATCCCCTTGGCGATGCCTACAACAAGTTCTACCGCCTCGTGCCCTCGCCGGTCGTGGGCGATGGTGTGGCACTGGTCTGCGCTCCGAAGAAGTCGCCCGTGTTCGCCATGGCCCTTGATGCCAAAGGCAAGGACGTGGCTCCGCTTTGGACTAGCGATTCAAAGATCGTCTCCAGCGATGTGGCCACGCCCGCCTTTTATGAAGGCAGCTTCTACGTGCTCGATAGCGACCGCCGCACCGTCAGCCGCGTGGAGCCCAAGACGGGCAAGGTGATCTGGGTGGGCGACACCGGCAGTAAGGCGAAGTTCGAGTCCAGCCCGACCGTGGTGGATGGCAAGATCTACGCGACCAACTTCTGGGGCGACGTGTTTGTGGTCAAAGCAGGTGGCGACCAGTTTGAATTGCTCGCCGTCAACGAGATGGGCGACGGCACCAAGCCCAATGGCGATGCCAAGTCCTGCCGCAGCAGCATTGCGGCGGCGAATGGCGCGCTCTTCATCCGCACGCAGGACAAGCTGTATTGCGTGGGTCAAGGCGCAGGCCAGTGATCGAAATCGAATCCGATGGAGCCCCAGGTGGCTCCAAGTGCGAGCGGGGGCCGAAAGCCTCCGCTCGTTTGTTTGGTGGTCCGAGGCATCTCCGAAGTTGCCTGATCCGTGATCTTCGTGAACAGACACGATCACCATGAATCGCCGTCACTTTCTCGCCTCCTCGTCCGCCTTGACCGTCACCGCTTTGTTCGGTGCTACCCCGCCGAAACGCATCCTCCTGCGCTCCTCGTGGCAGACGGTGAATATTGGCGACATCGGCCACACCCCAGGGATGCTGCGTTTGCTCAAACAGCACCTGCCGGATGCCGAGGTGAAGCTGTGGCCCAGCGACGTGAAGAATGGCGTCGAGGAAATGCTCCGCCAGCGCTTCCCCAAGGTGGAGATCGTCAGAGGCACCGAGCACCTCAGAGCTGCGTTCAAGGACTGCGACTTCCTCCTGCACGGCTCCGGCCCCTCACTCGTGGCCCAGAAAGATGTGGCGAAGTGGGTGAAGGAAACGGGCAAGCCCTTCGGCGTCGGCGGCATCACGCTGCCGATGCAGGGTTCCTCCTCCACCAAGCCCTCCTCAGACAGCGCGATTACCGAGACCATTAAGCTCCTCAGCCAGGCGAAGTTCGTCTTCTTCCGCGACTCGAAGTCGCTGGAACTCGCCAAGGCCAAAGGCTGCACCGCACCGATCATGGAGTTCGGGCCCGATGGAGCCTTCGGAGTCGATTTGAGAGCGGAGGCAAAGGCCGAGGCCTTCCTCGCCCAGCATGGTCTGAAGGCCGGCGAGTTCCTCTGCTGCATCCCGCGTCTGCGCTTCACGCCGTATTGGGTGATCCCCAGCAAGAAGGCGAAGTTCGATGAGACCAAGCACACGCGGAATGAGGCGATGAAGGACCACGATCACGCTCCGCATCGCGAGGCCATCACGCGCATCGTGCGCGAGACCAGCATGAAAGTGCTCCTCTGCCCCGAGGACGAAACGCAGATGGCCGTGGCCAAGGAAAACCTCTTCGACAAGCTGCCCGATGATGTGAAGGCGAAGGTCGTCTGGCGCGACACCTACTGGCTCACCGATGAAGCCGTGAGCACCTACATCCGCAGTGCGGGCCTGTTTGGCAATGAGATGCACAGCCCCATCATGTGCATCGGCAATGGCATTCCCGCCATCGTCTGCCGCTGGGCCGAGCAGACCAGCAAGGGCTACATGTGGGAAGACATCGGCCTGGGCGAATGGCTCTTCGATTTCGACAACGAAGCCGATGTGAAGCGCCTCCCCGAAGTCGCCCTCGCCATGGCCAAAGATCCCGCCGCCGCGAAGGCCAAGGCCGCCAAGGCCCTCGAAGTCGTCCATGCCCGCCAAAAGGCCATGATGGACGCCGTTGCGAGAGGCTGATCGCCTCTCTGGCCAGGCCTGCTAGAATCAAATTCACCTCAAGGCCATCATCAGTTGCTTCACGTTGGCCACGTTCCGGCGTTGTTCGGCGAGGGGTGCATGGGAAGGCTCCAGGGTGCAACTCCCCGCCCGAAGTGTATGCCAGATGGATCTCATGGCTCCTCCAGCGCTCGAAGGAGAAGCTGCACCTGCTTCTGGCATTCCAGCAAGGTGTTCATCACCGTGGTGCGGCGTGGTTCCTTCAGATTGAGGCCCATGTCCATGAGCTGTTCCAGCTTCTCTTCCATCATCCGCACCTCGTCCACCTCCTCCATGATGATGCTCTCCTGCGCCAGCAGCACCTTGAGACGGTCTGCCAGCGAGTTGTATTGTTCTGGCACCAGAAAGTCGGCCATCTCGTCCTTGAGTTGGCGGATCAATAGGAGCACCTCCTCTACCTGCTCAGGCGTCATCTCTCCCCGTTTCTCATCAAGGTGACGCTGCAGGACATCAAGCAAGGAATCGGCCCTCTTTGGATTTTCCAGCAGCCATGCGTCAAAGTCCTCCTCCGTCATTTTCTTTTGGGGCGGAAGCGAAGGGTCGCTGGGCGGCACATCAGGGTTGTTCATGGCTCTGTTTCTGTTTCAGAATGCTGCAGTGAGTTCGGCGACGAGGGCGGAGAGGAGGTTCGCGGCGGCGGCGCGGGAGGCGGCGAGCTGCGTTTCCAACGCGCAGACCAAGGACATCAGTTGCTCCACTTTGGCCACGATCCGGCGTTGTTCGGCGAGGGGTGGGAGCGCGATGGGCAAATTGCATATGACCTCTCTGCCGATGTTCTTCATCGAGCTGCTCGTGCCTGAGGCGTTGCGCATGTAATATTCGCGGGACGGATCCGATAGATTGGCGAGATTGATGAAGGCTTTTTCGATCTCGTCGGGAAACGTGAATCGCACGATCTTGTCGCTCATCATCAATCGCGGCGGCGTCTGGTCGACAACGACACTGCGGGCGACGAGTTCCTCGGTGTTAGCACGAGAGAGCAGGAAATCACCGGCCTTCACTTCGCAGTCAGGACGGCTCGTCATTCCCGGAGGCAGAGCTTTGTTTTCGTCAGGCTTGAAGACGCCCCATGAAACGGCGCTGACTTTCAAGACTCCCCAGTCGGTTCCCGAGCGTGCTTCGGGCAGGCATTGCGGACTCCATCCCGAGTCACTGGTGAGTGAGATGTTTCCGAGGCGGACCCATGACCACGAAAACGGGACATCGTAAGGCTCTTCGTCCGGCGATACAGGCTCATATTCTTTGGCCTTCTTCGCGTGCCTCATCTGTGCAATGCGCTCAATCAACTCCTCCGCCGGTTCGTCGTTGGGGTCTTGGGGGACGAGTTTGCCTTGGACGGCAAGGGTGAGGATGGACTTTCGCAAGTCTGAAGGATGAATGCTGAAGGATGAATGGAAGAGAAAATGGAGGTTGGCCGGGGTGGGCGCGTCGGCGAAGCGGGCCAGTGACGCGCGGGCGAGCTTGCTGGCCTGCTCCTCCCGTTCCTGCTGCTGCGCCTCCAGCCGATCACACAACGCCATCAACTCATCCACCTTCGCCACGATCCGCTTCTGCTCGGCGAGGGGTGGGAGTGGAATCCTTGCGGCTTTCAGCAGCTTGAAATGCCGGGCATAGCCTCGGCTTTCCAGCGGTAGCCAACGGAGCACCAAAAAGTAAAAGCGTGGGTCGATGCAAAGCGGCTGGAGCAGTTTCACGCCGTCAGCACCGACAACGAAATCGAAATCGATGAATTTCGTTTCCCGAGTGTGATCGCCAAATAGGACAATCGGCTTGGCGACGCTGATTACTTTGTCGGAGTCATCGCAGTATCCGCGGATGAACATCTTGCCCTGGTCAACTACTGGATACTTCCCTGACTCCAGAATGTCCTTGGTTTGAACCTTCTTGCCTTGGTCCGACACCATGACTGCCGGTGTCGTGGCACCGATCCACTCCCAGTTCACTGGAATTTCGAATGCCTCATCGTCGGGAGTTGAGCCTTGCCCTTCATCGGAGCGTTCACTGCGCCCTGTTCGACGGTTTTTTTCAGCAAGAATCCGTTTCAGCAACTCCACCGCAGGCTCGTCTGCAAGGTTCTGAATAACGAGTTTCCCTCGGACCGCCAAATGCCGCACCAGCTCACGCATCTTCGCCACCGCATTGGGCGCGTCGGCGAAGAGGTCGAACTTCTCGAAGAAGGTTTCCAGAGTCATGACCGGGAGCCTCCAATGCCGGACAGAACCCCATTGGGGTTCGTGTTTATGGATGGATGGGCACCCTGGGTTCTGCGAACCCTGGGCTCGATTACGGAAGCCCGTTGGGCTTCAGAGATGGTGCGGTGATGTTGGGCTTTAGATAATGGGCGAGGAAGTTGGGCTTCGGTGATGGCGCGGAGTTGTTGGGGAGCGATGGTTGCGGCTCTCCGTTGCGCTTCGACAATGGACAGAACCCCGTTGGGGTTCGTGGGTTTGGATGGATGGGCACCCAGGGTTCTGCGAACCCTGGGCTCAATTACGGAAGCCCATTGGGCTTCAGAAATGGTGCGGTGATGTTGGGCTTTAGATAATGGGCGAGGACGTTGGGCTTCGATGATGGCGCGGACTTTTCGAGATTCGAAATTGACGCGCACGAAGTCGGGGGCTCGACCTACGCCCCCATCACGGTTCCATCCTGCCGTTCCCTGAATCCCAACGGGATTTCGTAATTGAGCCCAGGGTTGCGGCAGCGCCGCTACCCTGGGTTTATCGCCCTCCGTCATGCAACCCCAACGGGGTTGCGTCCTGCACCGCCGACCGAACGACGCAACCCCGTTGGGGTTGATGTGCTTGTTGCCACAATCCCAGGGTAGGCGCTCGTGCCTCGCGCCAACCCTGGGCTGAATGACGGAACACCGTTGGCGTTCTTGGGTGCCGGCTCGGATCATTTCGTCAACGCCTCCATCAACTGCGCTTTCAACTGCCCCCGCGTTTCCGCTATCTGGGCGAGGAGCTTTTCGTATTCGGGCAGGAGGTGGTCCACGTCGCCGGGGCCGGTGTCGGGGTTGTGCGGGTTCTTGAGGTCCAGATTAAAATTGCCGGCCTTGATCTGGTCGATGGAGACGCGCCAGGCCTGCTCGTTTTCCACGCGGGATTTGAAACCGTCTTTTTCCTCGCCCCACCAGGCGCGCTCGGCCTCGAACTCCTCGATGCGGATGGGCTTGCCCTTGTTGTAGCTCTTGACACCGGGCGGATAGGGGTGCTCGTAATACCAGACGTGGGTGGTGGGCGCACCTTTGGTGAAGAAGAGGAGGTTGGTGCGGATGCCGGTGTAGGGATTGAAGACGCCGTTGGGCAGGCGGACGATGGTGTGCAGGTTGCACTCGGTGAGGAGGGCTTCCTTGATGCGGGTCTTGACGCCTTCGCCGAAGAGGGTGCCGTCGGGCAGCACGAGTCCGGCGCGGCCGCCGGGCTTGAGGATCTTCATGAGGAGCACGAGGAAGAGGTCGGCGGTCTCGCGGGTGCGGAACTCGGCGGGGTAGTTGGACTCGATGCCGTCCTCCTCCATGCCGCCGAAGGGCGGGTTGGTGACAATGACGTCCACGCGCTCCTTCGGGCACCAATCGCGCAGGGGGCGGGCGAGGGTGTTATCATGCCGGACGTTGGAGGGGACGTCGATGCCGTGCAGGAGGAGATTGGTCATGCACAGGACGTGCGGAAGATGCTTCTTCTCGATGCCGGCGAAGCAGTCCTGGATGGTGCGCTCGTGGGCCTCGGTCTTGGCCTGCTTGCGCAGGTGCTCGATGGCGCAAACGAGGAAGCCGCCCGTGCCGCAGGCGGGGTCGAGCACGCTTTCGCCGAGGCGGGGATTGACCTGCTCGACGATGAACTGGGTGACGGCGCGCGGGGTGTAGAACTCACCGGCGTTCCCAGCGGACTGGAGGTCCTTGAGGAGCTTCTCGTAGATGTCGCCAAACATGTGGCGATCATCGGAGGCGTTGAAGTCGATGCCGTTGATCTTGTTGATGACCTGGCGCATCAACGTGCCGTTTTTCATGTAGTTGTTGGCTCCATCAAACGCGGCCTTGATGAGCGTGACGATGTCGCCACTGCCGGAGAGGACTTTCAGTTTGGGCAGCAGGTCGTTGTTGGCAAAAGCTAGCAAAGCATCCCCCGTGATGCCTTCTTCATCGGTGGCCCAGTTCGACCAGCGGAGTTCCTTGGGCAGCGGGGATTTGTAGTTGTCGCGGAGGAGTTCCATCTCCTGCTCGCGGTCATCAAAGATTTTGAGGAAGAACATCCAGCCGAGCTGGGCCAGGCGCTGGGCATCACCATCCACACCGGCGTCTTTGCGCATGATGTCCTGGATGGTTTTGATGAGGTTGGAGACGTTGGGCATGAAGAGGAAAGGATGAATGATGAAGAGGGAAAAGAGCAAGCGCAGAGTGGATCGGAAGGTTTCATCCCTCATCCTTCAACCCTCACCCTTTAGCCATCCTTTCCCTTCTTCGCATTCTTCGAGATCGTCGTCAGAATCGCCAGGAGCTGGTTGGTTTTCGTCTTGGAGGGATTCGAGCTTGGGGACCGGGATGGTGCCTCTTTTGCTAAGGAGTTCGAGCCATTAGCTGGTTTGATGAGCGCCCCCGCGCTCACCCTTCGGGCAATGCTTCGCATTGTCTGCCGCGCTCCGCTCGGCTCATCGAGTTCCTTCAAGCAGTCGCCGACTTTGGCGATGAACTCGGCTTTGGAACGTGCCCGCCGTTCTGGCAGGGAAGCCCAACGGGCTTGAGGAATTGAGCCCAGGGTTCACCGAACCCTGGGTGACTTCCAATGAACGTGATTTTCCAAGTCCAACGGGGTTGAGTCCACCATGGCATCCGGTGTGGTCAATCCCAGACATAGGCCTCGTCCCATGATTGACCATGACGCCGCAGCAGCTCCCGATACTCATCCTGAAAGGTGAGAGTGCGATGGTGCTTCTCCTGATTCTCAATGTAAGCCGCAACTGTGGGCACAAGAGATTCCGACACGGAGAAGCATCCGTAGCCAGCCTGCCAGTGAAACGCGGAGAACAAGCCACCGCGCTCCTGGAGCCAGCCGGTGGACACCCGTTTCACTTCCTTCACAAAATCCGCGATGCAGAGGGTGCGCGGCAGCGTGGTGAGAAGATGGACGTGATCCGCCACGCCACCAATCTGGATGGGAAGGCAATCAAGGGTCTTGGCGCAGCCGCCGAGGTAGGCGTGCAAATCCATGCGCATGGGAATATCGGTGAAAACCGGTTCACGATGCTTGGTCGAGAAGACGGTGTGGATGAGGACACGAGCGAGCGATTGCGGCATGACGTCAGGCGGCGTTGTAGCGGGGGCGGTCACAACCCCGTTGGGGTTGTGGAATGGGACGACGGCTGCCCAGGGTTCTGCGACCCCTGGGCTAAATTACGGAAGCCCTTTGGGCTTCATGAATGGAGTGATCTGTGCGAGGCATGGTTTGTGCGAGGCATGGTCTGTGCGGGGCATGGTCTGTGCGAGGCATGGTCTGTGCGAGGCATCAAGGTTTTTGGGACCGCTATCCACTCATCACGCGGCTTTCTGGTAAAGGGCGGTTTCGAGTTCACGGATGGCAGCGAGGTAGCCCTCACGTCCGCCGAAGAGTTTAACGATCTCCACAGGGGTGCCGTGAACAGTGAGCGGGTCCACTTTGAGAATCTCCAATGACTCCACGCTGGCGATGCCGCTGTCGGCATACTTTTGCAGAAGCGCATCCAGCACAGCGCGGGCTTTGTCGCCATACTTGGCGAAGACGTTGCGCTTCTTTACACCATCGGCGCGCTCTTTCCGTGTGAGCGGCGGGGCATCGAAGGCGACATGGCAGACGAGGTCGAAGGCGTCGTATTCGCGGCCCACCTGCTCGGCGAGTTCGTCGAGGAAGACGCCCTTGGCGGCGAGTTCTTCGAGCACTGCCTGCTTCTTCTCGGCGTCGTTCCAGACGGTGAGGAAGTCGTCGAGGGAGGTGTAGGCGGTGCGAACGGTCTTGCGCGTGTAATCGGTAAGCGACTCGGTGATGAGTCGTCCGCTTTCGTCGAGATACTGGACGCGCTCCACGGAGACACTGACGGGCACGTTATTGACCACATAGCGCATGGCAGTTCTATCAGCAGTGTCGCTGGGTGCCGCGCCATAAGGCGGTGGATCTTCATGGACCACATTCCCATCTGGTGACTCACCCTCCGGAGGAGGCTCATCGGGTGGCACTGGTGGGTCATCGGGTGGCACTGGTGGGTCATCGGGACCGGGCTCATAAATCTGCACGGGGTCGCCATCAAAATTCGGGTCAGCGAACAAGGCGGTGGCACCTCGGAAATCCATGATGGTAAAGAAGAACTTGCCGTAGTCCTCATTGATGCGCGTGCCGCGACCAATGATTTGTTTGAACTCGGTCATGGAGGCGATGCGCTTGTCGAGGACGATGAGGTGGCAGGTCTGGGCATCCACGCCGGTGCTCATGAGCCGCGAGGTGCAGGCAACGACCGGATAGGTGGACTCCGGGTCGATGAAGTTGTCGAGCTGGGCTTTGCCTTCATCGTCGTCGCCGGTGATGCGCATGACGTATTTGTTATTGGCGGCGGCGAGATCGGGATTGGCATTCACCATCGCCTGCCTCATGCGCTCGGCGTGGTCCGTGGTTTCGCAAAAGATGATGGTCTTGGCGAAACGGTTGGTGGTGCGGAGGAACTCGGAGACCTTGGCAGCGACCAGTTCGGTGCGCTTTTCGAGGATGAGGTTCCTGTCGAAGTCCCGCAGGTTGTATTCGCGGTCCTCAATGAGCTGCCCGTATTTGTCCACCTGCCCAAGCTCAGGCCGCCAGCCGAGGATGTCTTTGTCGAGGCCAATGCGAACGACCTTGTAGGGCGCGAGGAAACCGTCGGAGATGCCCTGCCGCAGCGAGTAAGTGTAAATGGGATCGCCGAAGTATTCGATGTTGGAGACTTCCTCAGTCTCCTTTGGCGTGGCGGTGAGGCCGATCTGGGTGGCGGAGGAGAAGTATTCGAGCACCTGCCGCCAACGCGCATCATCAGCGGCGCTGCCGCGATGGCACTCGTCCACGATGACGAGATCGAAGAAGTCCGGGGAGAACTGCTTGTAGATGTTTTGGTCTTCCTCGGTGCCGGTGACAGCCTGGTAGAGGCAGAGGTAAATCTCGAACGACTTGTCCACGGTGCGGTTCGTGATCTTCGTCATCGCGGCACCGAACGGTTTGAAGTCGTTCGTCTTCGTCTGGTCGGCGAGGATGTTGCGATCAACCAGGAAGAGAATGCGCTTCTTGGCTCCGGACTTCCACAGCCGCCAGATGATCTGGAAGGCGGTGTAGGTTTTGCCAGTGCCGGTGGCCATCACGAGCAGGATGCGGTTGGCTCCCTGTGCGATAGCCTCGACGGTGCGGTTGATGGCGATGAGCTGGTAGTAGCGTGGAGCCTTCCGGGAACCGTCGTCGTAATAGTCCTGAGTGGTGACCTTTCGCTGGCCCTCGGTCCAACCTTTGGCGGCGCAGTAGCGAGCCCAGAGTTCGTCGGGTGTCGGGAACTGGTTGAGCGGAATTTCACGGGTGACGGTGCCGCTGGTAGCGGTGCGGTCGTGTTCCAGGAAGGCGTCGCCATTTGAGCTGTAGGCGAAGGGCACGTCGAGAATCGCGGCGTATTCGAGCGCCTGCGGCATCCCGTCGCCGACGGCGTGGTTGTTGTCCTTGGCTTCGAGAACCGCGAGCGGGACATTAGGTTTGTAGTAGAGGATGTAGTCCGCCTTTTTTGCCTCGCCACGTTTCACCGTCTTTCCACGAACGATAACGCGCCCTTTGGTGAAATAGGCTTCCTCACGAATCTGCGTCATCACGTTCCACTTCTCGCCGTTCAGTCCAACGAGCGCAGGCGTGATGAATTTGGTGCGGATGTCCGTCTCGGAAAGGGCTTTTTTATTCATGCGGCGAGGGCTGGTTCGAGTTCGGACACGGCGCGAGATTTGTCAGCGGGTTCGGTTTTCCCACTGAACCAGAAGCAGACGGGAATCTGCGTGCTGTAGAAGAGCTGGCCGGGGAGGGCGACCATGTTGTTCTTCGCTTCGCTCAGGACCTGCGAAGTGGCTTCGCTTTGAGGAAATGCGCTATCGCGTAGGGCAATGTCCACAAGGGCGGCCTCGAAACCGAAGGTGGCGGCGCTCGAAGAGACGGACTCGGGCTTGCTGGATGCTTTGCGGGCCATGAGGTTCAAAAGGAAGGCGTGCCAGGAGCTTGGGGTCGTCGAGACGAGGTGGCGACGATGGCATGAGCAAGGCGGTAGCTCATCATACGAAGTCCTGCCAGTGAAGTTCTCTACTTGGTCGATCAGCAAAGCGCTGCCCGATGAAGGATGAAGGGGCCCGGAACCGGGGTTTGGGGGCGAATTTTGTGCTTTCCTTGCTAGGCGGCGGGGCTGCAAGGACGTGTTTTCGGGGGTTCCAGCGTGATGAAGGGTCCTTGGGAATCGTTTTTTCGACCTCGAGAAAGAGATTTCTGACCTCGGAAAAAACTTTTTCGATCTCGAGAAAAGGATTTTCGAGGTCGAGAAAACGTTTCCACGGGTCTCGGACGACGTTCCCAAGGGGTCGGACGACGAGCGAGAGGGCGGGCAGACAGGAATGTCTGCCTCACGCCTGGGCCGGGAACTGCTCAGCGGCGGCCGGACTTTTCATCGCTCACGATCTTGTCGAAGACCTTCTTGGAGAAGGAGGCGCGCTGGTCGGGATTGTAGCGGAACATGCGATCACGATTCTCCTCGATGACCTGGCGATACTTGTCGCGGGCATCGCGGGACATGTCGTTGTAGTAGTAGTCGCGGTCCTTGGTGGGGAGATAGATGGAGCCGCGCACATACTCTTTGCCATCGCTGCCTTTGCGAATGACGTCGGATTCCTGGAGCTTGTGAATGTCCACGGGCTCGACGATGCGGCGGCCACCGCTGCTGCTGCGCGAGGAGGGGCGGGAGGCCTGCTCGGCGGTAGCGGCGGTGGTGTCGTAACGGAGTTCCACGATTTCACCGTCGATCATGAGGGTGACGCCTGCATTCCTGGGGACGGTGGTGGGGGTGGCTCCGGTGAGCATCCAGCCTTTGGCATTGGGAGTCTCGGAGACGACGAGGTGCTGCTTGGTCTCGGTATTGAGGAGGGTGGCGATGGGCTTGCCCTCCACGTAGGCCACGCCGGTGAGCCGGTAGATGCTGGCGAAGTCCACGACGCGATTGAAAGGGGAATGGGAGGCGAGCGCCCGGATGGCGGAGGGATCAAAGGGCTGGGGCAGGTCGGGATCAGGCTCGCCAGCGGGGCAGAGCGCGCTCGTGGTGGCGAGGGCGAGGGTGAGGAGCAGGGTGCCTGGGCAGCGTGAAATCATGGGGCACATGAGAACGCACGATGCGGCGGCACCTTGCGAGGTTACTCGCGCACGATGCCGAAGGCGCAGACCTCGTTCTTGTTCGCGCAGAGGCGCGTGAGGTAAAACTCGGAGCAATGCGCGGGCAGTTCCGCCTTGAGCTGATCGATGAGGGGATACTCGGTGTCGCCTTTGAACTTGATGCTGACGATGAAACGCCGGGCACGGCGCTCGCGCACCCATTCGAGCAGGAGTCCGATATTGCGCTCGGGGGCCGCGATCACATCGCAGAGCAACCAATCGACGGGAGCTGCGGGCTTGAACTTAAAGGCGTCGCCTTGCTGGAAGGTGAGGCGCGGATGGCGCATCAAATCATCGCGCAAGGGCGAGCGGTCGATGGAGGTGACGTGAGCACCGCGATGAATGGCCACGTAGCTCCAGCTCCCTGGGCTGGCCCCGAGATCGACACAGGTGTCGCCTTTGGCAATCTGGAGTCCCAGGCGCTGCTCGGCCTCAACGACCTTCGAGAAAGCGCGTGACGGTGCCGCCTTATCGACGGCGATGGGCAGCTCGCCCTTGGCGAAGGGCCACACATTGCGCCGTGCCTCGTAGGGCAGGGGAGCGGGTGCGACGGAGAGCACGCCTTTGTCCGGGGCGATCAGGTAAAGCTGCACGAAGGAGGTGTGCGCATCGAAGGGGCCTTCGTCGGTCGTGAGGTTGCGGAGCAAGGCGCGGCGCTTCTTCTGCAAGCGCTCGCGAAAGGCACTGGTGATGAGCTGGCAGCGATTCGTCCCCGCAGTGCCAAACCCATAAGCGGGCACCACCGCGAGCCGCCAGGGCTGACCCTCTGGCAGCGCATCCAGGGTGGCGGCGAGAAGGTGCCCGGCTGCGGCATTGATCGAGGCGATGTCGATCACGGTCGCATTCGGTAAGGTCTGCCTCGCGAAGGCGAGCGGAGCTTCCAACGTGGCGGCATCGCTGCTCACCCACTGATCGGCGACCTGCTCATGCACACCATCCGGGAAGGCGCGGCGAAGCTCGTCGATGAGGTAGCGTTCGCTGGATTCGTCAGTGAGAAAGCAATGCATGGGGCGAGGTCGTTCTACTTCCTCAGGATGATGACATCCTTCGTGGCCACCATGAGACGTGACTCGCGATCACTCGGCTGGAACACCTGCTCGGGATTGAGTTCGCAGAGCTTGAGCGTGTTGCCCGCAGCCTGGAGGCGATACTGCACCGTGGCACCGAGGTAGCTGGTGTCGGTGATCTTGCCGCTGAGACGATTGGGCGAATCCGGCACCTCGCGGAAGCTGAGCGCTTCGGGGCGAATGCTGAGCACCACGGGCTGGCCACGAATCGGAATGAACGAGGGATCAAAGGTGCGCCCGCGCAGGATGCCAGCGGGTGTTTCCACATCGAAGAGGCCGGCGCGGCTGGTATCGCGCAGGAGCGTGCCTTCAATGAGATTGGTCTCGCCCATGAACTCCGCCACCATGCGGTTCACCGGATTCCGATACACATCCATCGGCGTGCCCACCTGGATGAGATTGCCGGACTCCATGATGGCGAGGCGGTCGCCCATGGACAGCGCCTCCTCGCGGTCGTGCGTCACATAGATGCCCGTGAGGCCGCATTCCTTGACGATGCGGCGAATCTCGGAGCGCATCTCCAGGCGGAGCTTGGCATCCAGATTGGACAGAGGTTCATCGAGCAGCAGCACCTTGGGCTGAATGACGAGCGCACGCGCCAGGGCCACGCGCTGTTGCTGGCCACCCGAGAGCTGCTGGATGCGGCGATCACCCATGCCTTCGAGCTGAACTAGGCCCAGCACATCATCCACGCGCTCCTTGATCTCCTTCTTCGGGCGCTTCCGCTCCTCCAGGCCGAAGGCCACATTCTGCTCCACGGTCATGTGTGGCCAGAGGGCGTAGCTTTGAAACATCATGCCGGTGTCCCGTCGATGCGGTGGCACGCGCGAGACCTCGACATCGTCGAAGAAGATGCGTCCCGCGTCCGGCTGGTAGAAGCCGGCCACATGCCGGAGGAGCGTGGTCTTGCCACAGCCGCTGGGGCCGAGCAGGAAGAACAGCTCACCACCCTCGATCTTGAGGTCGATGCCATGGAGCACTGGTGAACCGCCGAAGCGTTTCGTGAGGCTTTGGATCGTGATGGTGACCATGGGCAGGAGGGGCGTTTCTACCGTCGCGGCGCGGATTGTGCAAGCGGCGGGAGTTGCAGCCTCGTCGCCGATGAGCCAGAGGCATTGCATGATACAACCCATTCAACGCGCCGCCGCCCTGCTGGCCGACATCAAGGCTGCCTCGGGCGATGACCTCCACATCTGGTGGCTGGGCCAAAGTGGTTTCCTCCTCAAGCAAGCCGGGGCCTTCGCGCTGCTCGATCCCTACCTCTCCGATTCGTTGACGCTCAAATACGCCGCCACCGACAAGCCGCATGTGCGGATGACGGAGCGGTGCATCGACCCTGCGAGTCTCGACTTCATAAGCGTCGTGACCTCCAGCCACCAGCACACCGATCACTTCGACGAGGCCACGCTGCTGCCTCTGGCTAAAGCAAACCCTGGGTTGCAACTCATCCTGCCCGCAGCGGTCGAGGGCGCGGCGAGGAATCGTCTTGGCGATGCGGACATCGCTTTGATCGGGCTCGACGATGGCACTGCCGTGGAGGTGAACGGGTGGCGCTTCACCGGCATCGCTGCGGCGCACAACGAGATCGAACGCGATGCCCACGGGCGCTGCAAGTTCCTGGGCTTCATCCTGGAGCGCAACGGCTTCACTCTTTACCACAGCGGCGACACCTTGCTGCATGAGGGACTGGTGCCCGCCTTGAAGACGAAGCACTGCGACATCGCCTTCGTCCCCATCAATGGCAACAAGCCCGAGCGTCGGGTGGCGGGCAATCTCAATGGCACCGAGGCTGCGACGCTTGCCTCACAAATCGGAGCCCGATGGGCGGTGCCGCATCACTTCGAGATGTTCGAGTTCAACACGGCATCGCCTGACGAGTTCGTGACCGCCTGTGCGCAGCTCGGTCAACCTCAGCGAGTGATGCGCTGCGGCGAACGCATCAGCATCGGTCACTGAGGCCGACCACCCGCGTCCAGTTCACCGAGCACCTGGATGAAGGCATCGGCCAAGGATTGCCAGTCATCCGCAGTGGTGTGGTAGCCACCACTGAGACGCACCACGCGGCGAAGTTCCTCGGGCGAGGCTCCGAGCGCGGTGACAACCACGGAGGAACCCTCTTTCCCCGCGCTGCAAGCCGACCCCGTGGAGATGGCGAAGCCGAGGCGCGAGAGGCGGGTGAGCCACTTTAGGTTGTCATGGCGTGGCATCACCAGCAGGGACGTGTTCCAGAGCCGAGGTGCCTGCTGACCAATGATGCGGAGTCCGGGCATGGCATTGCTCAGAGTCTGCTCAAAGGTATCGCGCAGTAGAGCTTGCGTGGCAGCGATCATGTCGAGCTGAGGCGTGATGAACTCCAGCGCTGTGACCATCGCTTCGATGGCTGGATAATTCTCCGTCCCCGCTCTCCGGCCCTGTTCCTGGGGGCCACCGCGCAGGAAGCGCAGAGGTTCACCTTCATCCCTGAGCACGAGGAAACCGATGCCCTTGGGGCCGCCGAACTTGTGAGCGCTACCGGTGATGTAGTCGCACTCACCAAGCTGATGGGCGGGCAATTTGCCGAGCCACTGAGCCGCATCTGTGTGGCAGGCGATGCCTCGTTGATGGCAAAGCTCAGCGATCTCACGCCAGGGCTGAAGCGTGCCGCTTTCGTTGTTCGCCGCCATGACCGAAACGAGCGAAGGCTGGCTGGCGTCGATCACGCGGGCGACGGCATCGAGCGTGACCACACCGTCTTCATTGACGGGGATCTCGACGGTCCCGCAGCCCAACCAATGACGAGCCGCCTCGCGCACACTGGGATGCTCAATGCTGCTGAAAGCCGTGAGGCCGTCGCGTGTTGCCAGCAGCGCGTTGTTCGACTCGCTGGCCCCAGAGGTGAAGACAATTCGGGTAGCCTCGCAGCCGAGCAGATCGCCCAATCGTTCGCGCGCTGCATCCAGTTTCTGTGCGGTGAACCCGGCCTCTCGATACAGGCTGGAGGCATTGTGCCAGTGATCGCGGCTGGCCTTGAGCCAGGCATCCTGGGCTGCCGGGCATAGCGGTGTGGTGGCGTTGTGATCGAAATAGGCGGGCATCTCAAATGCGAACACGTTGGCCGTGGGTGTAAACATTCAGCGTGGGCTCGCGCAAGAATCCTACGAGCGTCTGATTGGCATCGTGAGCGAAGTCCACCGCGAGACTGGAAGGTGCCGAGATCGCGGCCACGAGCGCAATGCCCCCTGCCAGCGCCTTCTGAATCATCTCGAACGAGACCCGACCACTGAGAAAGAGGATGTGCTGATCGAAGGGCAGCAAGTTGTTCAGCAAGCCGTAGCCGAGGATCTTATCGAGGGCGTTGTGCCGCCCCACGTCCTCGCGCAGCACGATGAGATTGCCATCAAGGTCAAAGAGCGCCGAGGCATGGAGACCACCGGTTTTGGCGAAGTTGTCCTGAGCTGCCCGCAGCTTGTCGCCAAGGCTCCAGAGCAGGGCCGGGGAGACGTGCCAGTCCACGTGAACCGGGGCAAAGCGTTGGAACACGGACTCGATACTGGTCTTGCCACACAGACCGCAACTCGAAGCACTGAAGACATGGCGGGTGAGGGAGTCCCAGTTCACCACGGCCCCGCCGAGGAGCACATCGACGATGTTGCCCTTGCTGTCTGTATTGGCCGGGCACTGGGAGATTTCGAGGATGTCACGCGGGCGCTGCACCACACCTTCACTCACGAGGAATCCAGCCGCTAGCTCGCGATCATGCCCGGGCGTGCGCATCACCACCGCCACGCTGCGACCTTCCACACGAATCTCCAGTGGCTCCTCCACGGCGGTGACATCCGTGATCTCTGCCGCAGGTTGATCGCGATGGAGCCGCGTGATCGGTGTGATCGCAGTGCTGCGGTCGAGCTGGAGATCGGTGGGCGTGTTCACGTTGCGAAAGTAGTGCTCGTGACCAGGAGCGAGGTCAATCACGTCGATCAGGCCCAGCTCAGCAGCCTTGGCCATCAAAGGCTGGAGCGCGAGTTCGCGCCGTTCGAGTGCGCCTTCGATCAAAGGCAGCATCTCGGGCGTGTAGTAAGCACACAAGGGCTCGAACCCATTCTCCAGGCGGGCGACGGCTCCACGTTGCCGAGATAGAAAATGCGAGCGGAGGAAGTCGCTGGTCATCTGCGGCATGTCGGTCGCCAGCACGAGCAAGGGCATGTTGGCGAGTCGCAAGCAACGGGCGATGGCTCCGAGTGGACCTTCGTCGGACCCGGGCGGATCGAGCACGAGTTCGGCACCATCGGGTGGGCGGATCGCTTGAGATTCGCGAGCGGCAATCTGCAGTCGCGAAGGCGAAAGCGACTCGAGTTTTCGGCACTGATGCAGCCACAGCGGCTCGCCTTGCCAGTCGAGCATCGCCTTGTCCTTGCCCATGCGGGTGGACTTCCCGCCAGCGATCAATGCGGCGGTAAAGTTCATGTTTCGCGGCGCAGCACGCCATCGGTGAGGATCTTTGCCCGGAGCCCGCCGTGCCCTTTAAGAGCGGCTTCAGCGCCCTCGGCAAAGGCTTGATTCATCCAGTGACAGGGGGCGCTCTCCTGAGTGCCCAGGAAGCGAATCCCCTGGACTTCGAATTCTTTGCCAATCAATGAGTTAAGGTCGATGCCACGAGTGATGACGTTGCGGCGGAACACACCCGCATGAAGGCCTGACTCACCGAACTGCTCGCACAGGCGTTCATAGACCTCCAACTCGAAGAACGTGATCTGGCCCTTGTAGTCCTCCTTGTAGTCGAAGAAGCGGTCGCCGCGCAGTCCTTTGCCAGCGACGCATTCCACGGACTCAACCTCCTGCATTGGCTCTGTGCCGGGAGGTTGGCCGTGGTGACCGTAGTAGATGTGGGCTGGAGAGATGAAGAGCTGACGAACTTGCATGGTAACTGCAAGTTACGCTCTATCAGCCTTGGCGGATTAAAGCAACCATCACGCCCTGCACCACGAGTTCGCGGACGGGGATGAGGTCGGGGAAAGCCGGGTTCTCGGCTTTCAGGTAAGGGGAACCGTTATTGACTACGTAGCGCTTGAGAGTGGTTTCGCCGTCGATAAGGGCGGCAACGATGTCACGAGGGCGAGGTTCGCGAACTTCGAGGATCACGGAGTCGCCATCACAGATGTGGGCGTCGATCATCGACTCACCACGCACTTTCAGGGCGAAGGTGCGTGCATTGCGAGCAAGCCCGAGAGTATTCAAATCGACCGAGATATTGCCCACGGTGTCCTGCTCAATATCGGCAGCCGCCATCCCGGCGGGGATCTGACCGAAGACGGGAATGTCCATCATCTCGCCACGGCTGAGGTCACCAGGGAAAACAACGGCACGAGCTTTGCCAGCGTGGCGCTGAATGACTCCCTTCTTTTCCAGAGCGCGGAGATGGCTCATCGCGGCGGTCTGGCTTGCGAAACCAAAGTGGCGCTGGATCTCGCGAGTGGAGGGCATCACACCGTGCTCGCGCTGATGATCACGAAGGAAGTTGAGTAACTGCTTCTGGCGCTCTGTGAGCGTGTCGGCTTTGCTTGCAATGAACATGGTTGGTTAGGTGGTTGGTTGAACGCCCTTATCAAACCTCTAGCGATTCATCTCCGCAAGGAACATTTAGGTTTTCGCCCTGATGCTAACATGAACATTTGCTCATGTTCCGCTGAACCTTGATTTGGACATGCCGGACGACTCGTTTGTTTGAGTGCCCGGGCGGGCAAAATGATCATTATTTGCCATTCCGTGAACCATCAATTTTTGATGGCGACCCCTACGGGACTCGAACCCGTGTCGCATCCGTGAAAGGGATGTGTCCTAACCGCTAGACGAAGGGGTCTCGTTTGCGCGGGCCGTGACAGTGCCGTCTTTATCGTTGGTGGCAAGAAGAAATTTGATCTCTTCACGAATGTTTGAGCACGCAATCGTTTGGCTGTGACTTGACGAATCTTCGGTGGTGCGATGCTTCGAAGTGAAGATGAAGATCTCAGGCGAGCAGCCTGTGCCTGGACGTTACGGCAACTCCTTCAACTGAATGCGACGATACTCCATCAGGCTGCGGTCACCTTCCAGGCCGATGGGTCCCGTGGCAGGGAGAGCGAGGGCAGCTTCGAGGACTTCACCATTGCAGGTGCAGTGAGCGACTCCGTCTTTCACAGTGACTTCGATCAGGTTCCATTCCTGCGGCTTGTATAGCTTCAACTCCTTGTAGGGACCGGCGACGAGGTAGTCACGGCATTGGAGCTGGGGCTTGCGAATGAAGACGCCGCTGTCCGCATTCACAGCGGCGCGGAATTCGAGCTTAAGCACGAAGTTCTTCGGGAACTCGGCGACGGTGTAGAGCTGGCCGGTGAGCTTGTCAGCCTCGGTGGGGAAGTTCACTCGGATGATGCCATCCTTGGCCGAGTAGTAATGATCTTCGGACTCCACCTGGCCATCGAACTTCGTGAGGATTTCGCCGGGTTTGGGATCATCCTTCTTGGTCTTGGCGCGATAGCACCAGCCGCTGAGGTCTTTGCCATTGAAGAGGGAGATAAAGCCGGGCTCAGGGGTCCAGTCGTCAGCGTGAACAAGCGTGGTGATAGCGAGGAGAGTGATCAGTAGGCGCATGGCCGGAGCATGATGAACCGGCTGCCGTGGAGCAAGCCTAATCTTGATCACAAGTCACTTCGCGGGCTTCACTGGCACGGTGCGCACATCGACGAGCAACTCATCCACGGGCACGAGATGGCGGTAGATGAAGGCCTGCATCATGTCCTCGGCGGGCACGGCATCGGTGGTGAGTTTCTCTCCCGTCTCTTCATCGACAATGGCGGTGCCTTCCACATGGAGGACGGCTGGCTTCTCTGCGGCTGAGGAAGGCACGCTGAGGGTAACATCGGTCACATCTTTACCTGCTGGAACGGTGGCCCCTTTGAGTTCGAAGCCGGAGGGGCTATCCTTGAGCTTGAGCGCAATCTCTCCAGCGAAGCCATCCTCGCGCAGCGCATGAATGGTCAGCCGCGTGGTGCCGCCAGGCTGGGCATTGACGGTGGCGGGTGTGACGCGCAACTGGAACGCGGGACGCGCGGGGGTAACTCGCAGCCGGTAGGCATGGTGCTGGCCGCCTTGGTTCTGCGTGTCCGTTACGCGCACGAAGCATTCGCCTGAGTCGGGTAGCTTCACGACCAGTCGTGAGTCTGCATGGTGTGTGGTGAGTCCGGCGGCGAGGTCTTCGTGATCATCGTTAGTATCGAGTTCCTTGCCTGTGGAATCAAACACCGTGAGGCTGGCATCGAGCGGCGAACCCAGACGGCGCGCGAAGACTTCGAAGACGGTGGGCTTGTTGCCGCGGCCTTTGACTTGGTAGTAGTCGGCGTCGCGTGGGGCGTCGATGCGTCCGTTGATCACGATGGGGGGCTTGAGTTGCATGCCAACGCCGAGCCGGTCATTGGGCTCACGTTCGGATTCTTCTGCGAAGTCGTCGATCTGGAAGGGGATGGAGTTCGAGGTCCAGGGTCCCACTGTGGCATTGAGCGAGATGAGGCCAGGCTTCTCTGGGGCGGTGAAACGTTGCTTGAACTGATCGCGCAGATTGCCACCCATGAAGGTGACTTCGGTGGTCGATCCTGCCTTGGCCCCGAGCGGTGAGATGCCAGTGATGAAGGGCAGCTCACCAATGGTGATGCGATACACGAAATCCTCGCGGCCTCGGTAGATCGAGTCATGCACCTTCACTTGGAACTCGCCATCCGAAGGGATCTTGTAGAAGAGCACGGGATCGGGATCGAAGTGATAATCATCCGCATAGGCCACCTCTACGCCCTCGGGATTGGTCAATGAAACGATGGCCTGAAACCAGCCCGGCACGGCATCGGCCAGGTAAGGGATCAAATGGCGGGCTTGCACCGAGATGACGATCTGGTCGTCCTTCTTGGCCTGAATGGAAAAGCCATCCACCTCGCCGGGCAGCACGCGACCATTGATCGTGACGGGCAGCGTGGCGGTGGGGGTGACGAGCGCCTTCTTGGTCTTCTCGTGCTTGCGATAGGTGGCGGCTCCGCCGGTGTAGTGCTCGAAGTCGAACTCAGGCGGCGGCTCGGCTTCACGAATCTCTGTGTGCTGGCCCACCACGAAGCGCATCGGATTGCTCACGCCACCAGCGGTGTGCAGCCGCCAGTAGCGAGTGCCATACGCGGCATTCTCCGCGATGGTCATCTTCACGCGCACGGTCTCACCGATTTGAAGATTCTGCTGCTGCTTCGGGTCATTGCGGCGGCGGTCGTATTCAGAGAGCTGAAGCAAATCACGCTCCGTCACTTCGGCCTCGCGCATGAGGCGGCGAATGGTAGGCAGCATGTCGCTCGGTGAGACCTTACCTGTGGAGCGAAGCTCCTTCATCTTTGTCTGCATCTCGCGCACCTTCTCCCGCATGTCACCTGCGGCCACGGCACCGAGCGGCTTGATGTGCTCCAGGATCTCTGCGGTCACGCCTTCACCAGAGATGATGGCACCTTTGGGTTCGTCGAGTCCCTGGCCACCCACGACTACCTCAAAGGTTCGCCCCGCCTGACCACCCGCTGGATAGATGAAGCCGATGCGGGGTGCGCGTTGAGCATGGGCACTCAGCGAGAAGGCCGCGATGAATGCGAAGACGAATGGGTGCAGGAGTTTCATGGCGAGCATCACATGATCTCTTTCAGCAAGCCGCCCATGGGCACCTTTTCTTCTTTGCCAGGCACTACATACGTCAGTGTGCCGAGCGGGTGAGGCAGCTTTGATTCGGCGGGAATGCCGAGCTGCTGGTAGATGCTGCCAATGACATCCGCAGGATACACCGGGCGATCTTTGACCTCCTCGGCAGTGGCATTCGAAGAGCCGACGACCTGCCCGCCTTTGAACCCACCACCTGCGAGGAGTGCGGAAAACACCTTCCCGTAGTGATGTCGACCACCGTTCCAGGGGGACTCGGTCTGCACCTTCGGCGTGCGGCCGAACTCACCCAGGCACCACACAATCGTGGAGTCCAGCAGGCCGCGCTCCGATAGATCTGAGATCAAAGCGGCGAGACCCTGATCGAGTTCCGGTAGCTTCCTGTTCATCGTTTGGAAGTGCTGCTTGTGTGTGTCCCATCCCTGGTAGTTGATCGTGACGTAAGGCACACCCTTCTCGGCGAGGCGACGTGCCATGAGGCAGCTCTGGCCAAAGGTGCTGCGCCCGTAGCGCTCGCGTGTGGCATCGGCTTCCAGCGAGAGATCGAAGAGCTTGCCCGCGTCGCCGAGGATCAGCTCGTAGGCCATTTCTTCGGACTGGAAAACGGACTTCAACGTGGAGTCACCGGGCAAGGCGCCTCCCAGGGTATTGAGCCCACGCATGAAAGCACGTCGCTCCTGCTGCCGCTGTGCCGAGATGCCGGGAGCAATGACGCCTTCCACCTCAAAAACGCTCGCTGCAGGATCACCGCCAGTGGCGAAGGGCTTGTATTTCGGCCCCAGGAACCCGGCTTCCGAGAATCGGCCCTGTGGCTGCGTGAGCACGATGTAGGGTGGGATGAGTCCCTTGTAGCCAGCATCGTAGCCTTTGAAATAGGAGGTGACGGCACCCAGGCTGGGGAACACATCACGCTCTGAGGTGCGGCCCGTCTGCACGAGATACGCGGCGGTTTCATGGCCATTGTTGCCATGCGTCATGCTGCGAATCAGCGAATACTTGTCCGCCTGCTTCGCCAGCTCAGGCAGGAGCTGGCCAATCTGGATACCATCCACGTTGGTCTTGATCGGTGCATCGAGGGCTCCTGAGAAATCGCGACCGGCCTCGGGTTTCGGATCGAAGGTGTCGATGTGCGAAGGGCCGCCCCAGAGCCAGACCTGGATGACGGTCTTCGCCTTGCCCAAAGGGGCAGCTTCCTGCGCACCAATGCCGAAGGGCTCCATGAGAAGCAGGCCGGCGGAGCCATACACACACCGCCGCATGGCCTCGCGGCGTGTCAGCGGCACACCGCCGAACAAGGAAGTGGTCTCCAAAAGATCGCGACGTTGCGCGCGGTTGAGTGGCAGCAGGGATGCGTTCATGGTGGTTCTCAGGTTGGAGTTTCAGTGAATGTAAATGAACTCAGGCTGATTCATCAGCGCCCACACCAGATCCTCGGCCAGCTCGCGACTGCTGGTGGACGTTGAGTCCGCATAGGCTGTGATCTTGGTCAGCTCCTTCTCCGTGGGCGGGCGTGACAGCACGGTGATGTAGATGCGCTCCGCGAGGATGGCAGGCGAGGCATTGCCTGCCTCCGTCACCAGCGGACAGGCCTTCACCTTGCCATGCACATGACTGGAGTTGAGAAGGTGCAAACGTTGGGCTGCGCTGGTGTTGCGATTGCGCTCAGACTCGAAGCCGGTGTCGCGTGGTGGGCGTCCGTAGAGTTCCAGAAACGAACTCGTGATGCTTCCATCCGCGAGAGCGATGGCGCGCACATCCTCGGGCACAAAAGTGAAGGGCTCAGGGATCGGGCTGCTGTAGGATTCCTCGGTGCGGGTGAGCTGGTTGAGCGCGTCGATCAGCACCTCGGCTTCCATACGGCGCAGCGGATAGTGCGCGAAGTTAGCTATCGCTTCATTCGTCTCCTGCGCGGGGATCGAGGAGAGCTGGAAGGTCTGCGAGTTCAGGATGATGCGGAAGAGGTGCTTCATGTCGCAGCGCGTGGTGACGAACTCACGCTGCAACAACTCCAGCAGTGCAGGATTGGAGGGTGGGTTTTCTGCGCGATGATCGTCGGGCTCATGCACGATGCCGTGCCCCATCAGCCATGACCACACACGATTGGTGATGTTGCGGCTGAACCAGGGGTTCTCGGGGCGCAGCAGCCACTCCGCAAAGACGCCGCGCAAGTCCTCGCCGCCGCGTGGAATCTGGACTGGCTTGCCATCGGGGAAGATGGCCTGCTTGGACAGTCCTTCCTTGTCCGCATCAGGATCAAAATAGACGATTTCCTCCTTCCACTCGGCAGTGTTCTTGAACGCGATCTGGGAGAAAAAGCCGGCGAGTGCATCGAGCTTCTTCTTGGGCCACTTGTCCGCTCGTTCGCCCAAGAAGGTGAGCGCCACCGTCGCGGCCATGCCTCGTGGACTGCGATCCTGCATGGCGCGGTAGAAGTTCACTTCGCCCTCGCGGAAGTTGCTGCCATTGGCCACCAGCAGCTCATGCACGAACTGATGGAAGGGCTTGTTGCCGCGCACGCTCGCATAGATCCAGCGATGGTAGGCCTGTGCGGCATTGGGCCAGAGCTTGATGGGAAACTCCGCCTTCACGCGCAGGATGTCGCCCCACTTCATGGTCCAGTAGTCGGCGAACTCATCGCGCTGCAGCAGCTCATCGATCAGCTTTGTGCGACGATCTGGCTCCTTGGAGGTGAGGAACTCGCGCACCTCCTCTTCTTCAGGCAGGGTGCCGATGACGCAAAGGTAGGCGCGGCGCAGAAATACGGCATCTGAGCACACGTTCGCGGGCTTGAGGTTCAGCTCATGCAGGCGCTTCAGGACCAGTTCATCGATCTTGTCGCTCGCAGTCAGCGTTGCTCCAGTGCGGAGCTGCATGGGACTTGATTCAAAGACGGGATCAAGGGCGAGAGCGCTGCCTGCGATCAATGATGCGGCAAGAATGAAAAGACGGGCAGTCATGGTCTTGGCTCCTCATTTCTTGAGTGGCGAGAATGCGACGCCTTCGATTTCAACGAGTAGGTCAGGCCTGCACACATCAGCCTGGGCAAAGATCATCGGCATGGTCCCAAGGCGGCGCTCGCACACGGCATGGCACTTCTCATAGTCCTCGGGGTGCTTCACATACACGCGCACCTTGGCCAGGTCTTCGAGCGTGGCTCCTGCGCCCTTCCAGCCGAGCCTTGCGAAGTTCTCGGCATCGATCAGACGCTCGATGTTCGTCAGCGTCTGTTCGGTCTGCTTTTCAATATCGCCGGGATGAACCGTCTCCGAGTTCACGATGCTCGCCGTGCCGGAGATCCAGGTAGTCACATGATCGCCGATGCGCAGCGCCATCGCGCGGGAGAACTTCGGCGTCTTGGCCGAGTAGCTCTTCGGGTAGCTGTAGGCCGAGGTTTGCAACGGATTCTCCAGCGGCAGCATTTGCACATCAGTGCGCTGGGTTTGCAGCGCCAGACAGGTGGTCATCAAGCCAGTGCCAAGAGTGCCGATGCCGGTGCTCGCGGGGTAGATGATGTGCCCGTTCTGCCGCGCCAGCGGACGCACATCGAAGGGATGGCGGTCGAAGAAATCGGTGCGTGCGCGGTTCAGTTCCCGATATCGCTCGGCGTCTCCTTCCATGCCCGTGATGGTGCCTTGATACAACCAGACGCGAGCCACATCGCGGAAGGTGGCACCCGCACCTGCGAGCACGGAGCGGAGTGATTCAAACGCCTCCGCCGTTTGCTCATAGGCACTGCGACCCGACTGTGCCAGGGCTCCCGCCGAGGCGTAAAACCAGCGGATGTCATTGTGCGCGACTGTCACCAAGTGAGGGCCAAAGTAACCGATGGTGGCTGATCGCGTGCTGATCGCCCAGGCCTCAATCGCAAGGCCACGACCATCGCAGGGCGGCTGCACCACATACAACGTCAGCGGCATCTGCTCGCCGTAGTAGGCCTCGAACAATTTCTGCGCCGCAGGCACGTTGGCTGCATCGTTGACGAAGACCGTCTGCATCGTCACCGCCATCGGCTCAGGCTGCTGCATCAGAATCGCACGCAAGGTGGACAATGCCTCCCACGCCTGATCGCGAAAGCCGCCGACGCCCTCAGGCGTGACCATCAAAGCCAGCCGTGTGAGACCATCATAACCAATGACCGTGTGGTGCTGATAGCCGAGGAGGTGAGGAGGAAGATCGAATGATCCATCGCCAGTTCCGGTGCGTCTGGCATCGGGTTCTGCTCGTCCATCGAGCAGTCTGCGATCAGGCTGCAAACTGTGGCAGCTTTGAGCTTCTGATGCGGTGAGTGACATCGTTTTCGTTCTCCTCCATGAGCGCTCGGTGAGCGATTCGGTTGGTGTTGCTGCACTAGCTGTAACGATTCAGCGCCCTATTCCATTGAGCGGATGCTACGGGTGACTGGGCGTGAATTGCCCAAAGGTTCTTCAGGCCTTGAGGATGGCATCGAACTCCTTGTCCGTGAACGCTTGCATGGTCGTCGTGCGCACGTTCCCGCGTGAGGCAAGCTCGGCGAGGAGATGAAGAATCTTGTGCTCGCTGTCAGTGGTCAAAATGAGCACTCCATCGTAGCTGCCCATGGTCCAGAATTGCCCTTCCACCTGCACGCCAGATTTTGCGGCGATGTCGTCAAAGGCATGAGCGCGGGCTGTGGATTCCTTGATATGGCTGGAGCCTTTGTCCGTGAAGTTGATGAGGGTGATGTAGCGGCACATAATGGTTGGGCTTGGGTTGGTGGTTGGATGAATAAAATTGATCACCGGCCTTGCACCCATGGTTCAGGCACGGCCTGCCGCATGAAAGGGTGTCGTGATGAGCCCTGCGATTTCATGTATGGATCATGCAACAATTGGGTTTCCCTCGCTCCGCCAATGCTCGCCTGTGCTGTGCTTCGATTGTCTTCGACTTGTTCATCATAAGTCCTTTCTCCTGAACACTTTCTGCCCCAGCAGCAGTGGGATGATGATCCAAAGCAGCAACAAGCCGAGTGTGTAATCCACACTGAGGCCCGTGCCGAGGAACTCCCGCATCACAGCTCCTGTCATGCCCATCAGTGCAGAGACATTCATTTGCAGAAGCACAAAGGTGCGCGCGAGATCGATGGGGTTCAGGGCGACAAGGGCGATGGTTGCCTTCTCCAGCGGGTAGTCCTGGAAGGTGAAGAGGATGAATAAAGCGATGCCATCGAAGAGCAGCGCAAAGAAGAACCAGAGCATCAGCGCGACTCCCATGCCTCTCGCTTTGTCCCGTGTGCAGACAGCTCCGAGGAAGGCGATGGCGACGAAGACGAAGGTGAGCAATACGGCTGCGCGATGATGCAACCGCCCGTGATACTATGATCATAGAGCAGCACGGGAATGCCAATGCCCGCGAGAGAATCTGCGCTCAGTGCGGTGGCTGCGCCGAAGTATTCACTGAGCAGTATGGTGCGGCGCTGGAGTGGCTTTATATGATGGCGATGCCAGTTCGTTGCTCAACTTTGATAGCCATTCTTGTGATCCTCCCAATCTGCCGCGTGATAATGTAGCCAATTGGCAAACCCTGCGTTAAAGAGCGCTACTATCATTCATGCTCAAGATCGGAAAACTAGCCCAGCAAGCCATCGCCGCCGCCAGCTACTTGGCGGAGCGCTATGATGAAATGGGCTCGCGCGTAAGCGCTGCTGAGATTGCCGATGCACGCAGTCTGCCACGCCCCGTCGTGGCAAAGGTGCTCGCGCAGATGTCACTGCACGGCCTTACAACGGGCACCACAGGCCCGACCGGGGGCTACCGGCTGGCGCGAGTGCCGAAGGCCATCTCGCTGTTCGACATCGTGGAGGCCTTTGAGCGCATCGACGTGCGCCCCATGTGTCCATTTGGACCCGATTGGTGTGGCAATGGTGATCCATGCCCGCTGCATGATTCGATCACGAATGCGTCCGAACATGTTGCCGACTTCCTAAAAACGCAGCATCTGGGGCCTTTCGCCAAGCAGGGGAATAGGGTGCCTCGACGCCCGGCAAAGAAGGCACGACGGAAAGCCAAGTAGCGATCTGTGCTCGAGCAGGAAAGGTTGTCGGATGGAACTTACTTCGGCACCACGGTGAAGCCTTCCTTGCTGTCCTTGATCAGCCAGCCAGTGGCGTCGAGTTGCTTGCGCAGCGCATCCGCAGTGGCCCAGTCTTTGGCGGCCTTGGCGTCCCAGCGTTGTTGAGCGAGAGCTTGGATGTCGGCAGGGATGTCATGGGTCACTTCGCTTTCCGGCGGTGGCAGGGTGAGGCCGAGAGCTTCGAGCATGAACCATAGGGACAACCAATGCGTCTTAGCCGTGGCGGCATCGGTCGCGGCTTGATCAGCTTCTTTGATCTTCGAGAAGACACCGCCGAGTGCGCCGGGGACGTTGAGGTCGTTGAGCAGCGTGTTCCATGCATCCGCAAAGATGCCAGCGGTGCCGTGCTTCAGCACTTCTTCGCGTGAAGGCGGCTGTGTGGTGCCTGCCTTGGTGCACAGCGAGTGCTCGGTCTTGCTCAGCTTCTGCAAGGCCTGACGCGCGGAGTCGAGGCTGTGCATGGTGAAGTTCAGCGGCGCGGAGTAGTGGCCGGAGATCAGCACGTAGCGCACTTCGCTTGCGGTGTAGCCGCGCGCTTTGAGATCTTCCAGTGTGTAGAGATTGCCGAGGCTCTTGCTCATCTTGCCGCCATCGACCATGAGGTGTGCGATGTGGAACCAGTGCGCGGCGAAGTGCCCGTGCGTGGAGCAGCAGCTCTGCGCGATCTCGTTCTCGTGATGCGGGAAGATGAGGTCCACGCCACCGCTGTGCAGATCGAAGTCCTCGCCGAGGTATTCGAGGATCATGGCCGAGCACTCGAGATGCCAGCCGGGCCTGCCTTCGCCCCACGGGCTGGGCCAGAAGTTCGGGCCGTCCTCGGGCTTGCGAGCCTTCCATAGGGCAAAGTCGGTGAGCGAGTCCTTGGTGTATTCGTCGCTGTCCGTCGCGCTCGCGGCTTCGCTAGCACCGAGGCGGAGTTCGCGATCTTCCAGGTGGCTGAGCTTGCCGTAGTCCTTGAACGACGAGACGCGGAAATAGACGCTGCCATCCGCCGCGGCGTAGGCATGGCCGTTCGCGATCAGCTTCTCGATCATCGCGATCTGATGCGGGATGTGCTTCACCGCGCTGGGCTCGATGTGCGGAGCGAGCGTGTTGAGCGCGGCGCAATCGGCGTGGAACTTCGTGGTCCAGAACTCGGTGAAGTCAGTGAGCGACTTCCCGGCCTTCTGGGAGTCGCGGATCGTCTTGTCATCCACATCCGTCAGGTTGCGCACATGCAGCGTGGGAGTGCCGCTGGCTTCCACCACGCGACGAAACACATCCTGTGCGACGAAGGTGCGGAAGTTCCCAATGTGCGCGGGTCCATAAACCGTGGGGCCGCAGCAGTAGAAGCGCAGGGTCTTGCCATCGAGCGGGCGGACTTCTTTGTCGGTGCGGGTGAGGGTGTCGTGAAGGCGGAGCATGGGCGGGGAAGTTCTCGGTTCGCGGTTCTCCGTTCCCGGTTGGGAAACGATGGGACGCGGGGCGCGGACTATCAACGGAGTGCGGCGTGGTGCAAGCGCGGTGCTTGATGTAGTGAAGGGGCGTTGGTAGGAAAGGTGGGATGAAGACCGAGCTTCCTCCCAATCCTCTACTGGCACTCGTAGCGGCTGTGCTGGCGCACCTTGCTTTCCTGCAAGTGCCGGAAGCGATCAGCATGGGGGCGACCATCGTTTGGCATCTGCTAGCTCTAAGCGGCGTTGTCTATTTTTTCTTGTTCGTGCGCTATCTCGATCTAGGCAGGTTTGGTCATCCAGTGGCGCGAGTGATGAGTCAGGGGGTAGTCATGGTTGGATTAGCGCTGATTCTAGTGGGCGCGGGCTACAGCACCAATGTGGAGCCGACGGTGCTCAAGCTCGGAGGTGTGTTGCCGCTCGGATGGTCGTGCTGCGTCGTTGTGTTGCTAAAAGAGCACGTCAGACTGCTAGCTCAGAAGGAGGCGCATCGGCGCACTCCCCGGGATCTGAATTGGTCGATGGGCTTGATGGTCGCGTTGATGATATTTCAGTTGGCTTGTGATCTTGGCGATTATGGGAAAGGCGATGGAACGATGATCAAGTGGGCGCTCCAGTTCTGGCTTTTCCTGGGACTATTCGACCTCGGGCTTACCTGGTTTCGAATGATTCAGGCGCTGAGGGAGAAGAAAGATTGATTCCGAGGCGTGCTTTTGGTTGGCTCCTCATCGACCATGAACACTCGCCGCCAATTCCTCACCACCGCCGCGCTCGCCGTGGCCGGTTCCGCCTTGTCACAGAACGTCGTCGCCGCACCGAAGCGCCAACTGAAGAAGGCGATCATGCTGGGCACGCTTTCCATCAAGGGCACGCTGGCGGAGAAGCTCAAGGCGGCGGCGGAGGCTGGTTACGAGGGTGTGGAGCCGCATGGCGGCATGAACCAGCAGGAGGTGCTCGACGCACTAGGCTCCAGCGGACTGAAGGCGGCAAGCGTGTGTTGCCACACCCATTGGAAACAAACGCTGACACACAACGACGAAGCGACACGCGAAGCAGGCCTGCAAGGCGTGCTCACGACGCTCCGCGATGCGAAGGCGTATGGCGCAGACTCGATCCTGGTGGTGCCGGGAACGGTGAGTGAGGAGGTCGGCTATGACGTGGCGTGGGAGCGCTCCATCACGCAGCTCAAAAAAGCAGTGCCGCTGGCGAAGGAACTCGGCGTGCGCATTTCCATCGAGAACGTCTGGAACAATTTCATCCTCAGCCCGATTGAGGCGGTCAAGTTCCTCGACGAGATCGGTGATCCCATCGTGGGCTGGCATTTCGACATCGGCAACGTGCTGCGCTACGGCTGGCCGGAGCACTGGATCAAGGTGCTGGGCAAGCGCATCAACCGCATCCACGTCAAAGAATACAGCACCGAGAAGATGAAGAACGAGGGCGTGTGGAAGGGCTTCGATTGTGATCTGACCGAAGGCTCCAACAACTGGCCCGCGATCATGAAGGCGCTGGATGAGGTGGGCTACTCCGGCTGGGCCATCAGCGAGCAGCGCGGCGGCAATATCTTCAGTGGTCTGAAGACGCTGACGGAGCGAATGGACAAGATCTTTGCGATGTGATCGCTCAGGCAGTCTTCTTGCCCGTCATTTTCAGCATCAGGAAGTAAAGCACGCCGATGACGGCGATGCCGCCGACGATCCACAGGGACTCGTGCTTGATGGCATGAACCATCGCCTCCGGGTCCTTCATCAGGTCGGGATTGCGCTCGGCCATGCCTTTGCCATACCAGGACAAGATCGCGCACCAGATGAAGGAGCCGATGGTGGTCATGGCGCTGAACTTGCCAAAGGGCATCCGCACGATGCCTGCGGGGATGGAGATGAGATGCCGGACCACAGGCAGCAGACGGGCGAAGAAGATGCCGCCCGCCTCATAGCGCTGCATGAAGACCTCGGCGCGTTCCAGCTTGTCCGGGCTGATGAAGAAATACTTGCCAAACTTCAGCACAAACGGGCGACCGAGCCACCGGCTGAAGCCATACGTGATCGCGGAGCCGAGCCATGAGCCGAAGGTGCCCGCGAGAATCACGCCCCACAGATTGAGCTTGCCCTGAGCGGCGAGAAAGGCGGCGGGCGGCATGACTACTTCGCTCGGCACGGGGAAGATGGAACTCTCCATGGCCATGAGGATGATGACGCCGAGGTAGCCCCAGTCCTGGACCCAGGTGAACCAGATGTTGATGAGTTGGTGAAGCATGTTAGAAGTGATGAGGTGTTAGGCGATGGAGTTCAGCCAGGTGTTGAGTTCGTGGTGCAGGACGATGTGGTTTTGAGGATCGTAGTGATGACTTACGAATCCGAGGCGACGGCCCGTCTCGATATTTGCGATCAGGTCATCAACATAGAACGTCTGCGCGGGATCGAGGTCAAACTTCGCCACGGCTTGTTCATACATGCCTGGCTCGGGTTTCATGGTCTTTGCCTCATGCGAGTAGATGCCTCCTTCGAAGTGCTTGAAGATCGAGAACTGTTCGAGCAGCCATTCAAGATGCGGTGCGTTCGTGTTGGAAAGCAGATAGGCAGGGACCTTGCGTGTTAGCGTGGCCAGCGTGAGTGCCATCGGTTCGTTCAAGGCGAAGATGTCGCACCACATGTGTCGGAAGTCTTCCTTGGTGCCTTGGAAGTCGATAGCATCCATCGCGCGGAAGATGAACTCATCGGGTGACATCTGGCCTGCTTCGAACGGGACCTTGATGGGAGCAATGGCGTCGAAGATCTGCTGCTGGCCCATGGGGCTGCGTTCAGCCATGCGAGCGGCGCTGCGGTTGAAGTCGAAGGTGACGAGCACATTGCCAATGTCGAAGAGAAGGGTGGGCACGGAGTTCAATGGTGAAGTAGGAATGGAAGAAGATGAATCAACGCAGCAGGGACAGGGCGAGGTCGGCGACTTGCAGGGCTGCATCGGGAGCACTGAGGGGGCGCATGTTGGAGCGCATGGAAGTCGCGAGGGCGAGATGATTGTCGAGCAGACGTTGAAGCAGTTGCGCCGTTTCTTGCGGTGAATGCGAGCGGACCGCGCAATGGTGATTGAGCAGGAGTTCCGCATTGCCTTCCTCCTGGCCGGGCACCACGTAGTCGATGATGGCAGGGATGCGTGCGGCGAGGGCTTCGTGGAGGATGGCACCGCCCGCCTTGCAGATCACGATGTCGTGAGTCTGGAGGTAGCGCGGCAGTTGATCGGTCCACCCAATCACATCCACGGGCGCATCAGGATGTGCATCCATGAATCGGCGAATGGTCTGATACAGAGCGGCGGCGTGGCGTCCCGTCTGTAGAGTCAGCCTAGTGCCATGCTGAAGCAGGGGCAGAAGAGATTCCAAGGTGGCTCCCACATGCGCGGGCGGTGTGCTCGGCATGTAGAGAATGCGAGTGCCTTCATGATCGCGTGAGACCTGCTCCATGAACGACAAGCGAACCGGGAAACCCGTGATGTGAATCGAAGCCTCGCAAACGCCAAGCTGCTTGACGGATCGTTGGGTTTCTTCGTCAGCGACGCAGACGAGGTCGCTCTGCGAAGCGGTCCAACTGGGATGCACGCTGATCGAGTCTGTGATCACTGTCACCAGCGGAGGCACATCGCGCCCCTGCTTCCTGAGGTGGTCGAGGAGGCTGCTGTAGAGTGGATAAGTGCTGACGATAAGTCGAGGGCGCTCGCGGTCCAGGCGGGCATCCAGTGCGGCGGTGAGCGTGGGCAGCCAGCGCCCGCAATCGCCCATCGTGGGGCTGGCGAACCAACCGTAGGCGGCCCGCCAGACGCTGGGGCAATGGGTAATCGTGAACCGATAACCCGCCTGCGCAGCCGTCATGATCAAGGGATGGACGGCGGCCAGCAGGTCAAAAACAAGCACGGCCTCTCCCGGTGCCTTCTTTGAAAAGGCTTCCGCGACACTCTTAGCTGCACTGTTATGGCCGTCGCCGAAGCCCGCCGTTAGAACCCAGATCACCCGCCATTCCTCCCAAAAAAAGTGATAAAAACAAATGAATTGGTTGGCATGGAACGTAATTTCTCCCAATAATAAGGACAGCTTGATTAATTGCGTCTCCAAAATGAGCCGACGCCTTCCTTCCACAACTACAAAAATCCGGGCACTGCTTGCCGCGGATTGGGAAGACTCTGTCTTCGTCAGGTGGACAGCTCAAATTCTGGTCGGCGCTCTTCCGGGTCTGGTGATTGTATTGACTATTATGCACATGGCTAGCGGGGCACCTCGGCAGGGGATCAAGGGCACCACTGCGGCGTCCATCGTGCCGCTGCTTTCGGCCAGCACGCTGGCGGACTCGGCAGCCTTCCATCGCGTGGCTTCCATTCACACGACAGCTTCCAACGAAGTCATGTTCCGCCAGCCAGGAAGTGCGGACCAGCAAGGATCGAGAAAGCGGGTCCTCACCGTGGTGAAGCGCACCTCGCCCATCAGCGTGAACTTCAAGGCACCTCGCCAGAACTGGAAGCACCTGGATGCTGAGACGCGACAGGCGGTTGATGAGGGTCTCGCCAGCAAGCCATCATGGCAGCGAGTCGTGATGCACGGCAGCGGAGCTTCCCATGGCAGTGCCGGGCTGCTGGATCGCTATCATAGTCAGGTGCGAGGACTAAGCGGAGGCTTGGGCTACCACTTTGTCATCGGCAATGGCGCTGGAGCAGGGGATGGCGTTGTGCAAACCGGACCTCGATGGGCCAGGGCCATGCCGGTGGAGAGCGGCCCTCTCGCAGCGAATAGCATCAGTGTTTGTTTTGTGGGCGATTTTCAGTCGCAGTCTCCGACGGTGGACCAGCTCGAAGCCTTTGATGAATTGATCGACTACTTGTCTCTCAAGCTGGGACATCTCCCCGTGACCACGCATGGTTCGCTGGTCGGTGGTGAATCACGTTGCCTGGGGGTGAAGTTTCCCGTCGATCAGGTGCTTCGAGAACTCGAACACTGAGAGACAACGAGGTCGTGGTGATCACAAGCAGTCAACGCGATGTGCGTTAGACGAACTTCGTTGTTAAGCATTGCGATGCTGAAACGCTTCGCGTTGTCGGGCGCTGAGGCTTCGGCGATACCCGATTAGGCCATCACGGCATCAGGTGCATTCACCGCATTGAAGATGGCTTCCGAAAGCTCGCCTGCCTCGTAGGGCTTCGGCAGCGTAGCGAAGAAACCTTGATCAAGGAAAGTGCGCTGCACGTCCTCCGTGACGCTGCCACTGGAGACGATGATGCGGGCACCAGGATCAAATTTCCAGATGGCGCGTGAAGTCTCCAGGCCTTCCATGCCGCCCTTGAGTGTGAGATCCATGAGCACCACATCGAAGGGTTTGCCAGAGCGGAAAGCATTCTGGTAACTGCGGGCGGCGGTCTCGCCATTATCACATTCGAAGACGTCGTAGCCGCACTTCTTCAAGATCAGCGTGGCAATGTTGCGGATATGCATCTCATCATCAACGATCAGCACGGAGCCCTTGCCGGTCCGCAGCGGGGCGGTCGATGGCCGAGGGGCCATGGGTTGGGTTGGCTGAACGGGGGTAATTTCGGTGATCGCTGGGAGGTATAGCCGGAACTCGGTCCCCACGCGCAAGGTGCTGCTCACGCGGATGGCTCCGTGGTGCTCGTCGATGTGGCGCTTGCAGGTGGTCAGGCCGATGCCGTTGCCATCAGCTTTCGTGGTGAAGCTTTCATTGAACAAGCGGGCAAGATTTTCGGGGGCGATGCCAGACCCACGATCACGCACCACCATCTCAATGTAGGGTCCTGGCTGCAATGCAGGGTCCTGGCCGAGGCGAATGTCCACATTACGCGCCTCGACATCCATGAAGCCACCGCTTGGCATCGACTGCATGCCATTGAGCACCAGGTTTTGCATCACCTGGGTCACCTTCGTGGGATCAGCCATGGCGCGCTTGAGGTCGTCGGCCAGTTTCATGCGGACCTGCACATTGGAGCCAGCCTGAGCCAGGCGGACTGTATCCTTGATGATCTCGCGCAGGTCCGTGGGTTGCAAGGTCGAGGACTTTGATTTGGCTGCCTTCACCACCTGCGAGGTGAACTGCTTTGCCCGCTTCACGGCTGTCAAAACGGTTTCCAGCGTCTGGCCCAGTTCCGAGTGCTGCTCGATCTGGGGCATGATGAAGCTGAGCTGCGCCGTGATGGGGCCGAGCAGATTGTTCACGTCGTGCGCGATGCCTTGAGCCATGGCCGCGAGGTTCTCAATGCGCAGGCGCTCGGACTGCACTTCGAGGTCTTCCTCCTTTTCCTTGTGCTGAGGCTTCAGCGGCGTGGTCTGAAGCGTGAACTCATTCGGCACGGGCTGCACCGTGATCGTGAAATTCAGCAGGCGCTTCATGCTGTTGTGCAGTGCCTTCACGCGCCAGGTGCAGTATCTGGAACCACGGCTGTAAAACGTCTGGATCTGGGCCTGGCATTCCGCCGCGCCACCTTCGGCGGCATCCTTGAGCGCACCGAGCAGGGCGACCACGTCACGCTCGGAGGAAACGAGGTCCGCCAAGTGCAATCCGCGCAATCCTTTGCCAGGCTCAACCCCGACGAGGCAGGCCACCGGCACATTGCTATAGAGAACACGAGGCCCTGAGCCATCGAAGGGACCCGCATCCAGCATGATGACGCCCTCCGTCACCTGATCGAGTGCCACTCGGAGGTAGTGATTGGCCAGTTTCAACTGCTCGATTTCATCAGAAGGCGACCCCGCAGAGGCGGGGGAAGGCGGCGTCGGAGATGAAGGGGCAGACATGAGGGGAGGAATATTCGCAATCTCTCTATCAAACCCTGATTGTAAGGCAAACTTTAATTTTTGGGAATTACGATATTATGGAGTCTCAGATTTGTGAATAACCGTATGAGTGTCCAACAGTGTGCATGGCAGGCGCATGATTTGAGCTTGTCGTTCTTTGGGAAAAACTACTTGCTCACACCTCCTGACTCTCTAGCATCGCCGCCCCTATGTCCAAGAACCCAGGTATATGCAAAACGAGGAAAGCGGTCGCCAAGCGATTCAAGGTGACAGGTTCCGGTAAAGTGCTCCGTCGCCGTCAAGGCAAGCGTCACTTGCTGGAAAACAAGAATCGCAAGCGCAAAAACAGCCTCGGTAAGTCCGTCCTCGTGGCGGAAGTCGATGTGCCATCGATCAAGGCGAACCTTCCGTTCCATTGATCGTCCACAGCGGCGATGCCTCCTCTCTGGAGGCAAAGACGATTCATCTGGCCCGCACCAGCGGGCCTTCGATCAGGTGAGATGCCTCGTCTTTAATTAACAACAGCCAGATCATTCAGAGACAACCATGCCTAGAGCAACTAACTCACCAGCCAGTCGCGCTCGCAGAAAGCGCACATTGAAGCTAGCCAAGGGCTACCGCGGCTTCCGTTCCACTCACTTCCGTTACGCCAAGGACGCTGTCCGCAAGGCGATGACCTATGCCTTCCGTGACCGCAAAGCACGCCGTCGCAACTTCCGCCGTTTGTGGATTGCGCGTCTCAGCGCCGCCACCCGTCCATTGGGCCTCTCCTACAGCCGCTTCATCGAAGGTCTCAAAGCCGCCAGCATCGACATGGACCGCAAGGTCCTCGCTGATCTCGCGATCCATGATGAGGCTGGTTTTGCCCTCATCGTTGAGCGAGCGAAGTCCGCTTTGTCTAACAAGAGCCAGAAGGCCTAAGCCCAAACTTCAGCAGTAGATTTGAAAACAGCCGGAGCCGAAAGGTTACGGCTGTTTTGTTTGGGAATCGGCCTGACCGCCTTTTAAGAGGCCGAGATGTCCTGGTGGAAGAAGACCTTGATGAACTTCATGCTCTTCGCGGGATCGAATCCGCGCTCCAGCACCGGCTCTTCGTCACCGGCCTTGATGTGAATCTCCACCCCAGTGTCGAGCTTCAGCACCGAGTTCAGGCGTTTCTTGGCTTTGTTGACCTGCTTCTTCGCGATCTCAAAGTCCGTGCCCAGCGGTGCGCCGTGTTCTTCTTCGAGGCGCGAGCGTTCGTCATGGAAGCGTGCCACCGCCTCGGGCGTCTTGAGCACCTCGCTTTCGAAGGCCTCCAGGCTGAAGGTATCCCGCTCCTCGAAGTAATCGAGCGCCTCGCGTGCCGCGTGCTTCGTCTCCCAGGGCGGCGTGTCATCATCCGATGATGGTGGGGAAACCGGTTCCAGTGCAGCCACAGCCATCTTGGCATAGGCATCGGTGAGGAAGGCGGCATCGGGCACGGCCTGAAGGCCCAGGAAGTCGCGCACCCAGAAGCGCGAGTCTGCTCCCGCCCGGTCAAAGGTGAGCACGTAGTAGCCCTGGTCCGCCGAGTGATCCAGGATCAGGCAGCCCTTGTCGATCTTCTCCGGCGTGATGCCTTGCTCTGTCGTGAGCTGGAGATCGCCATCGCGCGTGGTGATCGTGAGGAAGGGCGTCATCGTTTCGGACTTCAGGATGCACAGGCCCTGCTTCATCTCGCCGTCGATCTCGATGCCTTCGATCAGCGCAATGCACAGATCGCCCGATTTGATATTCGGATGCGTGGACTTCGTGTAGAGGCGGGTCGCGATGTCCCAGCCCTTGTCCAGCAGGCGTTCGCCGTTGCCGAAGATGGCCTTGGCGCACTGGTTCATCTCATGCTTTGACAAGGACGAGTGATGCGAGAAGCGATGCGCGATCAGGTTCTTGAACGGGCGCAGCAGCAGCGTGGTGAGCGGCACGCGATCATTCTCATCCACGCGGAAGATTTCCTTCGAGGTCTGCAGCGGTTCTTCACGTTGGGGATTGCCGACCTTGGCAAGGACGACGCCGGTGACGAGAGCGGAGGTGTAGCGAACTTTGACAGACATGGGGCGCGGAAGCTGGAACTAAAAACCCGTCTGAAAACTGCTAAATGCATTCTCTTCATCGTGAAGCACAGCTTGCGCATCCCCAACACGATACAAGAGATTCAACGCGAGTGAAAATGCTCACCTATCCGCGGTCATTCGCACCTCATTCGTCTTCATTCGCGTTCGAATCCTTCTCCCTTCACCCTTCTTCCCCCCTTCACACGCAGGCCGTGATCGTGAAGGGGTTGCGTTCAGC
>CAUJJC010000133.1 GCA_963204975.1 Verrucomicrobiota bacterium
ACTTTGAGCTCGCTCCATTGAAAACTGGCCGAAGGAGCCGTCGTCGAGCATTCAAGACGCATCGCGGTGATTTTGCCCGCTGGCAGCTTCGCCCGGATCACAATGTTATTGGCCCGCGTTTCCTGCGGACCGATCAAAACGGCCTTGTCGGCGATTTGAGGCGGATTGTCGCCTCCGGTCGCTTTTTGCGGCTCCAGCGGCTGCCAGTCGATCTTCGTCCCAGCGAGCTTTTTCGCCCAAGGCTCGAGATCACCCGCCGCGAGGCCTTTGAGCTGGTCCTCGACCGGTTTGAGCTTCGCATTCAGCGCGGCGATTTTCGCCTCCAGCTCCGGCGCGGGCAGTTTGACGAATGGCGGCGCATTGGTGCGCACCGGATTGCTGTAAAGGCCCACGCCGCGTTCCGGCACATTGTGGAAGAAGGCCTTCATCGCGTAAAAGTCGTGCTGCGTGAAGGGATCGAACTTGTGATCGTGACAGCGGGCGCAGTTGAAGGTCTGGCCGAGCCACACGGCGGCGGTCGTCTCGACGCGGTCGGCGGTGTATTCGGCCAAAAACTCCTCCGCGATGATGCCACCTTCCTCATTGAGCATGTGATTGCGATGAAACCCCGTGGCGATTTTTTGATCCAGCGTTGCCCCCGGCAGCAAATCCCCCGCGATCTGCTCGATGGTGAACTGATCGAAAGGCATGTTCGCATTGAACGCCTTGATCACCCAGTCCCGCCAAGGCCACAGCTCGCGATCACGATCCACCTGGTAGCCGTTCGTGTCCGCAAAACGCGCCGCGTCCAGCCAGCCGACCGCCATGTGCTCGCCGTAGTGCGGTGATTGCAGCAACCGGTCAATAAAGTCATTCAGGTCGGCCTCGTCAGATGGCTCCGGCGGCAGCCCGGTGAGATCCAAAGCCAGCCTTCTCATCAAAGTCTCGCGAGAAGCCTTCGGCGCAGGTTGAAGGCCATGTTTCTTCAAGTCCGCGCGAATGAAATCATCAATCGAGTTGCCGGACTTCGGCTTCACCGGCGGCACAAAGGCCCAATGCGGCTCATACTTCGCCCCTTCGGCGATCCATTGCTTCAACGTGTCCTTTTGCTTTGCCGAGAGCTTCTTGTGCGACTCCGCTGGCGGCATCAGATCATCGGTATCAGTCGTGGTGATGCGTTCGATCAAGTTCTGCGGCTCCAGCTTGATCAGTTCCTCCCGCACATCGAGCCGCAGGTCGCCCTTGCGGTTGTTTTTGTCCGGCCCGTGGCAGTAAAAGCAGTTGTCACTGAGGATCGGGCGGATGTCGCGGTTGAACGACAGCTCAGCACCGTGACTCGAAGCCACGACGAGCAGAACAAGACAGCACAATCCTCTCACGATCATCCGAGCCCATACGCCACAAGAACGTCGTCGTTATCCGACGACGAGTGTTCCGCCAAAAATCGTAAAGCTGGCAGTCTTGCGTCAGAACGTCATCTGGCCACCAATGCTCGCTTCCCAGATGCCGTTCGCACTGCTTGCGCCTTTGCCTGCGGATTCATACCGAATCTCGCCGTAGAGCATGGTGCGATCATTGATCCAGTATTCGAGCGCGGCCGACGCCGTCCACTCGGCCGAGCGTTCATCGAAGCCGTAGAAGGCACCGATTTGTCCGCTGACCGCCAGCCCGTTGTCGAAGTGCTTGCGCGCCTTGAGCATCACGCCGTGACGATTCGTATAGGGATCAACGAGGCTATCAAAGACCTCGCTGCCAAAGTCACTGGCTAGGGCTCGGCGCACTTCGTCGTTACGAGCGAGGGCTTTGCGAACCTCAGGAGTCGCCGTTTCAGCGCGACGCACTTCGGATCGCAATCTCGGCGGCAAAGTGCCCACATGGCTGAAGCGTGAGAAATCAAAGAAGTATCCGATGCTGATCTCGGGCCGCTTGCGGGTCTCGGTTTGCAAAATGTAGTCGATGCTACCCGAGGCTCCATAGCCTTCCCCAAGACGCGAGCCGCCCAGATGGGACCATTGGTAATAGCCTTCGAGTTCGACGTTGATTCGATCTGTCAAAGGACCTGCGAGACGGAACTCGGCGCGGTTCTCACGACCATTAAGCGCCTGAAGATTCACAGAGTCATCAGACAACGCATTGCCACTGAACCCCACCGCCCACGAGAGCGAACGATAAGCGAGGCGTCCGACATGAATGGAATAGATCGGATCGCTCTCGCTCGCACCGATCATCGCTTCAACAAAGTAGTCATTGTTAAAGCGACGCGTGGCCGTGACGCCACCTTCGAGATGAATGTCAGAACGGCTGCCAAACAGGCCCTCGCCTTTGAGGCTGGTGAAGGAGTCGCGTGCGAACGCCCGAAAGCGCCAGCCATTGATCCAGGATGAAGTGTAGCTCATCTCGGCGTGCTGGGCCGTGCCCTCGTCTTCAATCGTGCCGCGAACGGAGAAGTTCGCAGTGGGACGGAACCAGGGGCTGAGGAATCGCCGCTCCCAGATGGCCTCGAATCGGTCCTCCGGTTCATAGGCAAACTGGGTGCCCTCGACGACTTCGGTGTAGGCACGCCAGGCTCCTTCCCAATCCCCCGTCTGCGCCAGAGCTGCACCAAGCGCATTCTGCGAAGGGAACGGCAAACCTGCGAACTCCGGCATGGCCTTGATTGCCTGGAACTCATCTCGCGCGGTCTTGCCATCGAAGTAGGCGAGCGCGATCTCAGCATTCAGCATCCGCGATTCGATGCGATTGGGAGCCTTGGAATGGAGTGTTGCCGCGATGGCGCGAGCCTGGGAGCGATTGCCATTTTGCAGCTCGATGTAAGCGCGGTGCTGCTGCTCGGCGACGAAGATGTCTTCCATCCGCTTCAGCGCCTGGAGCTTCATTTCAGGATCATAACGCGGATCGTTGAGGATGACGAAGGTCGCAGCACGAGCCTTCTCGAACTGCTTCAATTCCAAGTAAACATCGGCCAAAGCATCTTGCTGTGTGAAGGCGATCTGCTTGCCCTCCTCGATCTTGCGCCGTGCCTCAAGCTGGCGGATCGCCTCATCGCCCTGCCCCGTTTTCGCAAGATAGATGGCGCGATAGCCCACCACATCGCGATGGGTGCCGAATTTGTTTTCCAACTGCTTCAGCACGGCAGCGCCAGTGGTGAGATCACCTTTGTTCATCGCCGACATGCCAGTCTCAATCTGGCGACCCACCTGGATCTCAAGAATCATGGACTCGGCTTCGATGTGCGCCAGATCGTCAAAGGCGGCATTGGTCTGCACTTCGCGGAAGATCTCGATCGCCTTGTCGTGCTGGCGGGCACCGATGTAGCAGTAGCCCAGCGTTGGCAGCCAGGGCCAGGGGCCATTAGCCTCCTGATGTGAGGAACGCATCTTGAGCAGGATGGCGATGGCTTCATCGAATCGCTGCGCTGTCATGAGCGTCTCGATGCGGAAGGCGACCACGTCGGCATCACTAGGATGTTCGGAGAGCAGCTTGGCGGAATCAGCCACGAGCGCATTCATGTTGGTTCCAGCGTTCTGCCGGATGGCGGCCATGCGCTTCTTGAGCAGCACCTGGGGCAGAGCGCTGCGCGCTTCCTGCTGAGTCTCCAGCGGCATCCGGGGATCGCTGAGCACGGCTTTGTAGGCTGCTTCGGCATCATTCAATCGACCCGCTTCGCCGAGGGCATAGGCGAGATCATCAAGGTAAGGGAACGGACCCGCCTGGAACTGATTGCTGCGCAATTTTTCGAGCAGCGCGACCGCTTCCGGCGCGCGATTCCCGACGATGAGAGTCGCAGCCTGAACCGGGATTGAATCGGGATCACTGACCTTTTCTCCCGCCATCACCTTGCGGCTGATTTCGTCGAGATAGCCTGCGGGGCGTGTCGTCTCCGTGAGTGCATCGGACTCTTTCACGCGCCGGGCTTCCGCATTGCCTGGATCGCGACGCAGAATGGCACCCACGATGGCTTCCAGGATCGCTTCGTTGCCGAGGCGTTCATAGACTTCCATCAATTGAGTCAGGCGATCAATGGAGAGGTTGTCGAGTGACCGCAGGATCTTAAGTTCCTGATCGCTGAGGTTGTCCGGCTTTTTGATTTCGACTTCAACGGAATCGAACAAGGTGGCAGCAGGCTTGCGGACTTCTTCCTGTGCGCGGGATGGCACACTGACGAAGGCCAGGCTGAGCATCAAAGATGCGGTGGTGAATCGAGCGCTCATGGGATGGTGGCGGATGTGGGTTTGGGCACCCGTGCAGCATCGCTAGAGGGCTCGCGATAGGCTGTGTCGGGAAGGTCTGAGGTGAGGAGAGTGAGGGAGTAATTGTAGGCGGTGCGCGCGTCTTCCTCGCGCCCGAGCAGATCATAGATGTCACCCAGGAACACCCAGTCATCGGGTGTGGCCCGTCTTTGCTGATCGAGGTAGCTACGCATGAGACGTGCTGCCTCCTCGAAGTTGCCGGTTTCAAATCGCGCCTCAGCAGCGATGTGCATGGTGTCCAGCCGCTGCGGCACACTGGCGAAGAGCCGCTCGCTCCTCTCAATCTCGCCCGCACGATGGCAGACAACGGCGAGATCAAGACGTGACTGGAGAGCGAGATCGAAGCGCTTCTCTATGTCGAAACCGAGGAAGCTAAGCAGTGCCGCCTTGTCCGGGATGTGCTCCGAGAGCGCCAGCAAGGCGCAGACGCCATGATAGTGAGGTTTGAGGCAAGGATGCATCAGCACCTCCACGGCTGAGAGAGGATCATCCAGGCTCTGATAGACCTCCGCCAGTGCCAGCCGCAGGGCCGGGCTCTCGGGCAGTCGCTCTACGCCTTCACGGATCAAGCTGATCGCTCCGGCCTTGTCTTTCAGAACACGGGCGGTGGTAGCGATCTCCAGGTAGGCCGCCGCAGTGCGCTCCTTTCGGGCCGCCATGGTCTGAGCGATGAGCAGTCGATCAAAGTCTTCCTCTGATTCTGCGAGGAGGGCGTAGTTCTCCAGCGTGTAGTGATCGTGATCAGCATCGTCGAGGGTGGTGTAGAGCTTCAGCGCTTCGGCGTGGCGTCCGGCACGGATGTAATTCTCTGCCAGCTTTTTGATGGCGGGCACATCGCCTGGATGATGCTTGAGCACCTCATCGAAGGCTCGCATGGCATTATCTTCCTCACCCAGGTCTTCGAGAAGACACGCATAGCCATACGCTGAATCGCGGTCATCGGGATGCTGCTGTAGCCAACGCTCAAACAATGGCCGGGCTCGTTCGTCCTCGCCGAGACTGGCCAGCATGTTCGCCAGACGCAGGGGCAGGTCTGGACGCTCGCCAACCTCTCCGACCACCTCCAGCAGTTGGGCGCACTCATCTGTTCGTCCAAGGAAATCTGTGAGCGCAAGGCAGCGATCAAGCGACTCCAGCCGCCCCATGGCCGCGAGGCGCAGATGATAATCGAAGCTGTGATCAAACAACGAATTCCAATCCGCGAGCTGCGCCACCTCCCGAAGCCATCGTTGATACTCCGCGACGCCCTCCGAGCCTGACTTGGACGCTTCACGAAGTCCGCCGAGGTCGAGCTTAGCCTCCCGCATTCCGCCCAGGTAACGCAACAGCCAGGGAGTCAACTCGGAGCGCCGGTCACATTGGATCGCCCAGCTCCATCCGCGCTCGATCTCCTCGCGGAGCAGCGCTTTGTCCGCCGGCTTCAGCTTCATCTCGATGAACCAGGTATCGAGCGCGAGCGTTGGCTTACCACCTTCCATCGCCAGAGTTCCGAGGCGCTGGCACACCGTGAGAATGTTCTCCTGGGTCAGCGCTTTCTCATGCTTCTTGAACCACACATGGAGGCTCTCGGCTCCTTGCAGCGGACGGCCTGCCCACTGATAAACATTCGCCATCTCAAGAGCCATCGCCAGCGTGGAATCTGCGTGATCGCAGCCGCTCTGCCAGATGTTCGCAGCGAGGCTGGGATTGGCCAGGGCAAGTGCATTGCCGCCCAAGGCTCTGCACACATCCCGCACCTGACTTCCGCTGAGACGATGCAGATGCGGCTGGATCAAGGGCCATGCATCCTCGGGCCGGATCACATCTACATAGCGAATCGCCCCCAGCATCAACGCATGAATGTGACGAGTGTATTCGGGCGGGGACTTGGGCGCAAAGATGGTGTGCAACTGCTCTCGCGGCGTGAGATGGAAGAGCGTCGTCAGCATGGTGATCTGATCGGAGTCCAGATCGCTGATGTCGGAAGGGTTCACATCGTCGCCCAGCTCATTCAGCACAGCGGCGTAGCGCGCATACTGCTGGTCAAGCATGAGTCGCTGCACCAGTTCCTCCTTGCTTGGCACAAACCAATACGCCACGCCCAGACTCACCAGCAATGTGGTGAGCAGAGCACTGACGGGAAGCACCCGATCATGGCGAGAATCAGCGGAGTGAGACATGGCGGGAGGAATCAAACACAAGCCGGACGCGTGCGGTGGGCGGCAGAGAGAGATGCACATGGCCGCGCTCGTCGGCAGTAATCGAGGCGGGGCGCTGATTGACGAAGACCTGGCCTGAAGCACGGGCAGGCAAGCCACCGAAAACCATCGTCACATCACGCAGGCCCTTCACGGCAAACTCGGCACCCCAAGCGGTGTGCTTGCTGAACTGAACTTCGCTGCTGCTCGTGCGGAGGTAGAGGTGAGCCTCGGCAGCGGCGAAGGGCTCAGGCCGCCGGTCGCGCAGGACCAGCTCTATGCGCGGCATTCCTTGCGTGTGGACGTAGAGGGAACCTCCATGCTCGGTCCAGCCAGCGATACCTTTGCATCGAGCGAGATCGGGAAGCCCTGCGTCACCCGGCAGGCGAAGGGTGCGGCACTGGCCTTCATTAGCGATCAACCAATGCCGTGGCCCGAGATCAAACACGCGTGTGCGCCAAGCATCGCGAGTGAGCCGAGCGAAGCCCAGGGCCGTTGTTGGCTGAAGCGGCTGCTCCATGCACCAGTGATGGATCTTCTCGAGAGCGCGGAGCGAACTCATGTTCATCGCGCTGTAGAAATGATAATAGACATTGACCGGCTTGAGCCGCCTCGGCGTTTCGGTGCGCTCAAAGGTGTCGATCACCTTGGCAAAGCCTCCGTAGAACGGCCCTTGCCAGCCATTGGCATACATGAACTCATTCTGGTTGGCGGCATTGATCTGCAGCTCGTCTTCCCAAGGCGTCACGCGCGGAGCGATGCCTGCGATGCCTGGATACAGACGGCTGATGACCGTATCTCCGCCGTTCATGTTCTCGAGGTTCATGCTGCGCAGAAGACGCAGCGCCTCCGCTCCTGGCCTGCAATTGCCCGACCAAAGGAAGATCTCCACCTGTCCGCCCGGTGGGAGCAGCGTTTGATTGATGTAATCGACCGAACCTCGAATCTCGCGATCAAGCATAATGTCAGGGTAGCTGGCGACCGGCTTCAGCTTGAGATTCGGCTCGGTATAAATGCCAGGATTGGGGTCGGTGCGATCCCAGCAGTATGGATGGGAGAACGAATGCGATGCCGCCTGCACATTGGGCAGGGCATAGATCGAACGGGCAATCTCCTCCAACTTCGGCTGCCACTCATCCTGCACACCTTCGGACCAGGAACGGATATCGGATTCCACGATGGAGACCGTGACTGGCACCGGGAAGGCTTTGAGAATGCGATCCCTCACCATCTCCGCGCAGAAGGGATGCCCTTTGAAATCGGAGAGCGTGGCGAACCCACCGCCATCACTGTGGGAGTAGAACACACGACTCCCATCCCGAGTGGTCGTGTCCGGTGCAGGCATCAGCCCGCGCTTCGAGAGGAGGGCCTGGAGCAATTGATACGGATCGGCGAGGAAGGAACTGTTGTCCTGCGATGCGCGAGTCACGACAAAGGGATCGAGCCACATGCCGCCCCAGGACGTGAGGAAGACCGGGCTGTATTTCACCTGCCGTCCATCTGGCACTCGTGCCGAGAGGGAGACGAGCACTTCAGAATTGTCCGGCGCATAGAGATCGCGGAAGCCTTCGCTCCTGGCTTCGACCTTGGCCTCCGTGCCCGTCATGGACGGATGCGCAGACACCAGTGCCAAATCTCGTAACGGCCCGTCCATCTGATTGGCAGTGCCTTTGAGACCGAACACATCGCGCAATTCCGCCAACGCGTCCTCTCTTCCAAAAGGCAACACACCAGCAAACAACACTGGCACGCCCGCCGCCTTCACCTGGGCCAGCCATTGCACCACTTTGAGTTCGAGCGCCCCAGGCACCTGAGTCTCGCCATCGACAATCACGGCCGCCCAGCGCCCAGCGACCTTGGCTGGCAGTGCCTGGTTCACAGGCGCGTAGTCGGCCTCGTAGCCGAGCCACTCGAGCGGTGTCTGTAGCAGTTCCGCCGTCATGGTATCTGCGGGAATCATGGCAGGCTTTTCATTCTCGCGGGAATCCCAACCATAAAGAACGAGCACCCGGCGCGACCGCTCGACCAGCGGTGCTAGACTCACACCCGAACCATCAGATGGGGTGACAAAGGCCAGCGCCCCGGCCTCTCGAAGGCTGTCAGCGAGTTTCGCGTTGGCCTCAGACTGCAAGGGATCGCCGTGCGCAATCGCGAGCACCGTCTGGCCTCGCTGGGTGGCCGTCTCGATGGCCGACTTCCGCTGCAAAAGATCAGCACCTTCGACAACGATGCCTGCTGATTTCTCCGCAAGGTTGAGCGCGACCTCGCCCGAAACGAAGACACGCCGATTGGCCTGCGTGACGGACAGCCGCCGAAGCAACTGGAGGGCCGCAGCCTCGGTGCTGGAGTCGAATCCATCGAGCACCCAGCCATCCCCTACCCCGCCCAGAGCGGGCACGAGCACCTGGTGGACCACGAAGTCGATCCAACCCGGATCAGCAAGGTCAAACCGGCGGACGACTCGATCCCCCTTCACCGCAGCCACCATCGGCACCTTGGCGGCTTCAGCTTTGGCGATCAGATCCGCATCGCTGAGGTCCAGCGGATTCAACCGCAGGAACCACTGCTGGCCTGTCGATTTCTGAACACTGGAGAGGCGACTCAAATCCCCCCCGATCACACAAAGATCGGCAGCGCTGATGCTCCCTCTCGAAACCGCAGATGCAGGTCCCGCCCACAATCGAAGTTGATCGGCACCCTGAACCTCGGCAAGCCCGCCGAATGCAAGTCCCAGGCTGATCCAGAGGCCCTTCGCCAGTGCTGTTAATTGTCGGGACCACCTAACTGATCCAGTGTCTTTTCCAGGCCCAATCAAGCGACTCCTAGAACTGGACGGGAGAATCATCGGGTTTCTATAAATGCCATTAGAACACTAGCAACCATGCGACGCAACAATTAGAATATTTTTATTCCAGCGACACCGCAAGGAAACGATCAAATACCCTAGCGAAACGGAAGTGGCAAGTCGGCAGAAGAATCCTACCTGCCTGGACCCATAGTCACGTCGGATGACGGAGCTGAACCAACCCGCCCGATCATTGGGCATTCGGATGTTCGGACGAGTCGTCACCCAGTTCGTAAAGCTCGACGGTGCGGCAGAACGCAACAACTTGAATTTCCTTCTCTGCCAGCGACCAACAAAAAAGGAGCAAGGCCTTCACCTTGCTCCTTTGAAAAAAAAACTCGTCCGGCTCGACTTACGCGCGGCTCAGGTAGGATGCGTCTTCCGTCTTGATATTGACCTTATCACCTTGATTGATGAACAGAGGCACCTGCACCACGAGGCCGGTTTCCAGCGTGACCGCTTTATAGACATTGTTGGCGGAGTCACCCTTGACGCCTTCGGAGGCTTCCGAAACGGTCAGCGCGATCGACGGCGGCACTTCCACAGCAGCGATCACGTCGTCCGTGAAGAGCAGGTTGTAGCTCAGGCCTTCCACCAGATACTTTTTCACATCGGCCACGAGGTCTTCGCCCACGAGCACGTCTTCGAAAGTGGTCAGGTGGATGAAATGGTAGCCATCGCCGTCGATGTAGCTGAACTCGTGCATCTGGCGTTCCATGTTCACGAGGTCGAGAGACTCATTCGAAGTCATGCGCAGATTTTTCACGTTGCCATTGGCGATGCTGCGAATGGACATCTGCACATACGAGGCCATACGCGGCGGAGTCTTGAGTTCCGTGGCGGTGATCACGCACACGTCATTGTTATAGCGGACAGCTTGGCCGCGGCGGAGGTTGATGACTGGAGTATTGGCCATAAAAGTAAAAGCGGGCCGGTTTCTTGCCCGCATTCAGAACGGATGCAAGGAACAAATCAGCCCCAGGTGGCATTTGCACGGGGGCGCATTTTCGGGAGTATGCGCGCTTTCCGCCCTGCCCACTCCATTCGAAATCCCCGAGTCACCCATGCGCATTCGATCCTTCCAAGGCCTTGTCCCCACCCCTGCTGTTGCTGCCGACGTCGCCGCCGTCCCTTACGATGTGGTCAACCGCGAAGAGAGCTACGCCCTCGCTCACGACAAGCCCTTGAACCTGCTCCATGTGGACCGGGCCGAGATTGATCTGCCCCTCGACGTCGATCCCTACGACGCTCAGGTCTATGCGAAAGCGGTTGAGAACTTCCAGAAACTCCAGGCCGATGGCGTGCTCGTCCGTGAATCAGGCCGCTGCATGTATCTCTATCGCCAGTCCGTCGGCGGTCATGGCCAGACAGGCCTCGTCACCACCTGCCACATCGACGACTACCAGAAGGACATCATCAAGAAGCACGAGAAGACACGCCAGGACAAGGAGGACGACCGCACCCGCCTCGTCGATGCCTTGAGCGCCAATACCGGCCCGATCTTCCTCACGTATCGCGGCACTGCTAGCATCAACGCGATCATCGAATCCGTGCAGCGCGACACCGCCCCCGTGCATGACTTCACCGCCAGCGACGGCGTCCGCCATCAGGTGTGGAAGGTAGGCTACGGCGCGTGCGTCTCGCTTGAATCCCTCTTCGCTGACCATGTGCCCTGCGCCTACATCGCCGATGGCCATCATCGCGCTGCGAGTGCCTACCGCGTGGGCAAGATGCGTCGGGATTCCGGCAAGGCCAATGGTGAGAGCGATTGGTTCCTCAGCGTGCTCTTCCCCGGCTCCGAGCTGCGCATCCTGCCCTACAACCGCGCCGTGAAGGACCTCAATGGCCTGAGCCCCGAGGACTTCGTGAGCAAGGTGGAATCCATCTTCGCCCTCAAATACACCACTGCCAAAGAGCCAGCGCGCCCCGGCCAGTGCTGCATGTATATGCGTGGCCAATGGCATGTGCTGGAATGGTCCCCCGCGACCAATGCCTCCCCGATTGATCAATTGGATGTCAGCATCCTCCAGGATCGCCTGCTCAAGCCCGTCCTGGGCATCGACGATCCGCGCACCAGCAAGCGCATCGACTTCATCGGCGGCATCCGCGGCACAGCCGAACTGGAAAAGCTCGTGGACAGCGGCGACCACGCCGTCGCCTTCAGCATGTATCCCGTCACTGTCGATCAGCTCATGGCCATCTCGGATGCGAATCAGATCATGCCGCCGAAGAGCACCTGGTTTGAACCCAAGCTGCGCAGCGGACTGTTCATACACACGTTTGGCTGAGGTGTGGTTAGCCACCGCAGGCGGACTAACACCAGGAGTTAAATCAACCCGAAAGCACGGCCCGCAGGCGAAGACATGCAGACAGGCGAGTAAAGTCCTTGATTCCTGGCCTAAAACCGCCACTCTTCGCGCCCTTCCATCCGCAAACTAAACGACCATCATGGGACAGCAACACAACAAAGTCATCAAGCGCCGCCGCCGTAAGGCCTACCTTCAACGTAAAAAAGACCAGGCCAAGGCCGGCATCGCCACGCGTGGCAGAGGTAGCAAGTCCGCTGGCGCAGAAGGCGTGAAGGCCGCTGCCAAGAAGGCCACCAAGAAGCCTGCCGCCAAGAAGGCAGCTGCCAAGCCGAAGAAGGAAGAGGTAGCCGAAGTGGCCGCTGTGGCCGAGGCTCCCGCTGCTGAAGAAGCACCTGCCGCCGAGTCCTAAACGATCCGGCTGACGCCCATCTCCGAAGCCCCAAGCTTCCCGTCTCTCACGAGACATGGACGCTTGGGGTTTTTTATTGGCCCGATGGCCTTCGCCTACTGGGCAACCAATGCAGCGCGCTCGTTCTCGATGCCGCTCTTCTCCAGGTAGTAATCGTAGCCGCCCGAGTAAGGCGTGACCTTGCCGTTGTTGATGTGCAGCACCTTGGTTGCGAGCGTGCGGATGAAATGCACGTCATGGCTGATGAAGATCAGCGTGCCCTCGTAGCTCTGGAGCGCCTGCGTCAGGCCTTCGATGCTCTGGATGTCGAGGTGTGTCGTGGGTTCGTCCATCAGCAGCACG
>CAUJJC010000134.1 GCA_963204975.1 Verrucomicrobiota bacterium
CCCAGATCGTCGGCATTGGCATTGATACGACAGGCAGCACGCCGATCCCTGTCACCAAGGACGGCACGCCGCTAGCCCTGCTGCCAGAGTTCAAAGACAATCTCAACGCTTACGTCTGGCTGTGGAAGGACCACACCTCGCACGCTGAGGCCGCAGAGATCACGGCGCTCGCTGAAGAGATGCGCCCGCAGTATCTCGCGAAGTGTGGCGGCATTTACTCCAGCGAATGGTGGTGGAGCAAGATCCTGCACCTGCGCCGCATTGATCCAGCCGTGTTCGCGAGCGCGTATTCGTTTGTCGAGCACTGCGACTGGATTCCAGCCGTGCTCACAGGCAACACCGATCCGCTCACGCTCAAGCGCGGCGTGTGTGCTTCAGGGCATAAGGCGATGTTCAACGCCGAGTGGGGCGGCCTGCCGGACAAGGAATTCCTTACCAAACTGGACCCGATGGTCGCTGAGTTGCGTGATCGGTTGTTCGATGTCGCGCACACGTCCGACACCAAGGCCGGTGAGCTGTGCGCCACTTGGGCCGCACGCCTCGGCTTGAAGGAAGGCACCGCCGTTGCAGTGGGTGCCTTCGATGCGCACATGGGCGCGGTGGGCTCCGGCATCAAGGAAGGCACGATCACCAAGATTCTTGGCACCAGCACCTGCGACCTCATGATCGCGCCTAACAACCAGCCGCTAGCCGACATCCCCGGCGTGTGCGGCATCGTCAATGGCTCCGTGCTGCCTGGCTACTTCGGCATTGAGGCCGGTCAGAGCGCCGTGGGCGACATCTTCCTCTGGATGGTCCACAATATCGTGCCCGACAGCTATGGCAGCAGCGTGGGCGACAAGTTTGTCGCAATGGAGCAGGCGATGACCAATGACAAGCCGGGAGCCACGGGCCTCATGGCGCTCGACTGGAACAACGGCAACCGCACCATCCTCGTCGATCATCGTCTCACCGGCATGCTCATTGGCCAGACGCTGCACACTAAGGCGCACGAAATCTACCGCTCCTACATCGAGGCCACCGCCTTCGGCGCGCTCACGATCATCAACCGCATCGAAGAATACGGCGTGCCCGTGAAGGAGGTCATCAACACCGGCGGTCTCTCGATCAAGAATGCCACGCTGATGCAAATCTACGCCGACATTCTCGGTCGTCCGATGAAGGTCAGCCGCAGCGAGCAAACCTGCGCGCTCGGCGCTGCCATCTTCGGTGCCGCTGCCGCCGGAGCCGGCACGCTTGCCGACTTGCAGAGCGCCATGACCGCTACCCGCGAGAAAGTCTATAACCCGATCCCCGAGAACCAGGCCGTCTATGCCGAGTTGTATGAAGTCTATCGCACTCTGCACGATGCCTTTGGCAAACCCGGCTGGTGTGGCCACCTGCATCCCGTGATGAAGAAGCTGCTGGAGGTGCGCGAGCGGCAGCGGGCTTGATTCCCGTGATGTCGCTTGCGTGGTTGACTGATGAGATGAGATTTCCACTAACATGAGCACTCAAAGGCAATCTCTACTGATCATCGTCGCATTCGCCCTAGCATCGTGTGGCAAAGAGGAGCCAGTCTCCCCGGTCGTGCCGCCAGATTCCAGTCGCCTGGTCAAGCCCTCGTGGGCTGATGAGGCTGCGAAGCCGCGTGTCTCGAAGGAGCGAGCCATTGAGCTGGCCACTGCGCTTGCCAAGGAGAAAAAGATCAATTTGGACCTCTATCAGAGTCCGGTCATCACTTTCAATCACTCGCGCAAGGAGTGGGAGCTGGCTTATGCGATGAAGCCTCCGGTGGTGAAGGAAGGGGACTTCACCATCGTCGTGACCGATGCAGCTGAGGCAAGACTCGTAGCTGGATCATGAAACACTCAGGTCAATGTCACAAATGCAAGTCCACGGAAATCATCGCGGATGTGAAGGTGGTTGATCGTGGTGATCACAATGCGGGGCATCACATGAGTCTTGCCGCTTTCACTGATCCAGATGCCTTTGTCTTCAAAGGAGAGGTGCGAACCACAGTCTCCGCCTGGGTTTGTGCGGGCTGTGGGTTCGTGGAGTTTTATGCACATTCGCCAGACTTGCTCAAGCAGGCGCGGGATGAAGCGAAGGCTTCGCGGACGTAAGCTCTAGCGTTTTACTTTAGCGAGATGCTCCCACAGATCGGCGATGTCTTGGTTAGCATGAGGGCGATCATTGAACAAAGCGGGCATCGGACTGCCTAGCTGTATGTCTAGTGGATTGAGTAGAATGGATTGGAAGTAGAGAGGCGTTAGACGGTCCGTGGAGTGAGTTAGATCTGATCCGTCCATTTCGATGGCGGGCTGTCCTCCAAGACCGTGGCAGCGCACGCATCCCAGGCCGCCGACGTTCATCAACTTCGCGCCCTTCAATGCGTCAGCCACGGATGGTGGTTTCTCGGCCTTGGCAATGTGAACATCCGCCGTCTTAAAGTCCACCGAAAGCGTAGCGATATTGCCTTTGCCAAAATCGGGCATTCGGACGGTAAGCGCTGGATGCACGCGCGGAGCTTGTCCACGGAGAGCTTGGTCGAGCCAAGCAGGCTTCAGCTTCCAACCGATGTGGTCGAGCGACGGTGGTAGGCGACCATGGTCCCCGAGCAGATCGGCACCTCGAACCTGCGCCTGAAAATACTGTGCTCTTGGGTCCTCGGGCCCTCCCTTGCCATCGCGGTCATGGCAAGCGTAGCAGTTGAGACGTCGCATTTGCCAGTCCGTTCGCTCCATGGCTGTCAGGGGTTGCGGAGCATGTTGCTGAAGGTGATCCAAAGCGAGGCGCAGGGCTCGGCGTTGTAGGGGATTGAAATCGAAGCGTGGTGCACCTTGGTCGGGTTTGTCGGCCAGGCAGCCTGCGTGAGAGTTCAACTCCGCCAGCGGATGGGCAGATCGCCTTTCGAGGGATTCACCGGTCGCGTGGCAGGCGGAGCAACGCTGCGTCACGAACAGCTCTCGTCCGCGCTCCGGTGTTTGAGGGGCAATCTTGAGCACCTCGCGTTCCATCGCTTTTTCCGCTGTGCGCCCCACATGAAGATAGGCAGCCATGTCCGATGCCTCATGCTCCGTCAGTCGCATGGAGGGCATTCGTCCTGCTGGATGGGTCTTGAGTGGATCAAGGATGAACCGGGCCAAGGTATGGAACTCGTAGGCATCCGCGAACGCGATGGGCACGGATGCATTCCCTGGTTTCTCCACCTCGCGATCCAGCGGCACTCCAGGCGGCCGCTGGTCAGCAGCGGGTTCATGACACGCCACGCAACCCACCTTGTGATACAGATCACGACCACGCACCGCATCACCTGCAGGCATGGGTTTCGTGGGCTGCTTCAGCGAGACGAGGTATTGTGCGATGGCTTCCACCTTCTCCGCATCATCATCCGCGCCACTGAACATCCCTGGCATTAGCGTGCCCTTCTTGCGATGCTGAGGACTCCGCACCATCAGCCAGATCGTGTCGGCATCCAGTCGAGATCCGACGGCGCTGAGATCAGGCCCTGGCGGGGGCTCAAGGCGTTCATTCCATTCCTTCGATGCCGCGTGGCAGGCAAGGCATCGGGTTTCAGCTATCAAGAGCAGGCCGCCTTGCACGAGCGATTCATCGCCATCCACGTCGAGGTGGAACTGATCGAAGGTGAAGACGTAAGGGTGGTTGATGGGCTCTGCTTGCAGAGGGTGAGCGCGGACTTGTGCTCCGGCCCCAGCAGCCAGCACCATGATTCCGAATAGCTTCAGACGCAGATCCATCGCTCCGACACTTGTGACATTCGAGCTTCGCTGCAATGCCAAATGCTGATGATGCGCCCTATTTGGACGTCTTTTCTTCGGTGGTTCAGGCGTTTCAAAAAACCGCCTCACGGCTTGACGCGCGGGCTGGCGGTGCATTCTTGGCCCTTCCCCGTTTTCCATGAATCTCGACGACCAGTTCCGCAAAGCCGATGTCCTCCTCGAAGCCCTGCCTTACATGCAGAACTTCCGCGGCAAGACCTTCCTCATCAAGGTGGGCGGCAGCGCCATGGAGGACCCCAAGCTCGTCGATCGTTTCCTGCGCGACATCGTTTTCCTTGAAGCCGTTGGTATCAATCCTGTGCTCGTTCACGGTGGCGGCAAGGCGATCTCCGCCGCGATGAAGGAAGCGGGTTTGCAAGCTCAGTTTATCGGCGGCATGAGAGTGACCGATGACGCCACAATCAGCATCGTCGAGAAGACATTGGCCCGCGTGATCAACCCGGAGATCGTGGACAAGATCAATGTCTTCGGGGGCAAGGCAGTCGGGCTGCCGGGCACGGAAGTATTCCTGGGCGAGAAGATGCTCGGCCACGATCCGGCCTCGGGTCGCGATGTGGACATCGGGTGGGTGGGGCGCGTGACCGACTGCAAGCTCGGTCTGATCGAAGCTGCCGTCGGCGGCGAGTTTGTGCCGTGCGTGTCGCCCGTTGCGCGCGACAAGACGAGCGGACACACCTTGAATGTGAATGCCGACCTTGCCGCGTGCGCACTGGCCACACGGCTTAAAGCTCACAAGCTCATCTTCATCAGCGACGTGCTCGGCGTGATGCGCGATCCCAAGGATAACGACACGCTCATCCCCAGCCTCGACGAAGCCGCTATCAAGCAGCTCAAGGCCGAAGGCATCATCAGCGGCGGCATGATCCCCAAGGTGGACAGCGCGCTCGAATCCCTCCACGGCGGCGTGGGCAAGGTCCACCTCATCGACGGACGAGTGCCGCACGCGCTCATTCTCGAAATCTTCACCGACATCGGCATCGGCACGGAGATCACCCTTTAAAGGATGCAGTATGAATGATGAAGGATGAACCTCTTCATTCACACCTTTCAGTGATTCATCCTTCATCCTTCATCATTCATACTTTCCCATGACCCACGACGACAAACTCAAGCACTACATCATCCCGAACTATGGCCGCTACGATGTGTGGCCGGTGCGAGGCGAGGGCGCGCGTGTCTGGGATCGTGATGGGAAGGAGTATCTCGACTTCGCTGGCGGCGTGGCCGTGTGCCCGCTTGGGCACTGTCATCCAGCCGTGGTGAAGGCGATCACGCAGCAGGCCAGCACGCTCATCCATGTGTCGAACTGGTATTGCATCGAGAAGCAGGCCGACCTTGCGGAAGTGCTCACGGAGAAAGTCGTGCGCATCCCAGGGAAGAACTTCTTCTGTAACAGCGGTGCCGAGGCTAACGAAGGTCTGCTCAAGCTCGCACGGCGCTACGGTGTGACTGTGCGCGGCATAGCGAAGCCGAAGATCATCACCTTCACCAACAGCTTCCACGGGCGCACCTTGGGCGCGATGTTTGCCACCGAGCAAAAGAAGATCTGGGGCGACTTCGGCTTCACGCCGGATGAACTCGGTTACATCCATCTGCCGTTCAATGATGTCGCGGCACTCGAGAAGACGGTGAGCGAGAACGCCGATGTGGTCGCCATGCTGGTCGAGCCGATTCAAGGTGAGAGCGGTGTGAACGCTGTGACGCCGGAGTTCCTGCGCACCGCTCAGCGCTTGTGCCGCGAGAAGAACGTCTTGCTGCTGCTCGACGAAGTGCAGTGCAGCTTCGGCAGGGCAGGGGAGATGGCCGGCTGGCGTGCGATCATTCCTGGTGACGAGATTCAACCTGACGGCGTAAGCTGGGCGAAGGCCATCGGCAGTGGCTATCCGCTCGGTGCGTTCTGGGTGCGCGATGTCGCGCTGCAAGGCAAGGATGGGAAGCTCTGCGATCTGCTCGGTCCTGGCTCGCACGGCACGACTTACGGTGGATCGCCGCTGGCTTGTGCGGTGGGCCTTGCGACGATCAACACCATCCTCGACGAGAACCTCTGCGAGCACGCCAACGATGTCGGTGCGCACGTCGCATCCATCGCGCGTGGCTGGCAGCATCCGTTGTTGAAGGAGATTCGCCAGCTCGGTCTCTTCATCGGCTTCGAACTCGAAGCAGCGAAAGTCGATGCGGTGTCGAATGGCCGACCCGCTTCCATCTTTGTGGCAAGAAAGTTGCTCGACGCAGGCATGATGACGGTGCCTGCTGGACCCAACGTCGTTCGTTGGCTGCCGCCTCTCAATATCACGCAAGCCGAGGCCGACGAGGGGCTGCGTATCTTCAAGTCCGTGCTGGACGTTCTTCTCTAACCTGTGCTCATGAACCATCTCCTTTCCATCGAACAACTTTCCGGGGCTGAAATCGAACAGCTCGTCACGCTTGCCGTGGAGTTGAAGAAGAACCGCAAGGCCTCGCCCCAAGTGCTCACCGGTCAGACCTGGGCACTCATCTTCAACAAGTCATCCACACGCACTCGCGTCAGCTTTGAGGTCGGCATTCGCGAACTCGGCGGCTCGCCGATGTTCCTCTCGGGCACGGAGATGCAACTCGGTCGCGGTGAACCCGTGAAGGACACCGCGCGCGTGCTCGGTCGCATGGTCGATGGCGCAGTGATCCGCACCTTCGCTCAGCAGGACGTGGTCGATTTCGCCCACTACAGCAAACTGCCCACGATCAACGCCTTGACCGACGACGAGCATCCCTGCCAGATCCTCGCGGATCTCCAGACCATGCAGGAGCGTCTTGGTGGTTGGAAAGCCAAGCGCGTGTGCTTCCTCGGCGATGGCGATTGCAATGTCGCGCGCTCCTGGATCTGGGCATCTGCACGTCTTGGCTTCGAACTGGTCATTGGCGCGCCGAAGGCCTTCCAACCGGCCGAGAGCTTCATGTCCGGCGTGCCCGGCAACACCATCAGTGTGGAAGCCGACGCTGCGAAGGCCGTGAGCGGCTGCGATGTGGTTTACACCGATGTGTGGGTCAGCATGGGCAAGGAAGCCGAGTCCGCTGAGCGCATTGAGATCCTGCGTCCCTACCAGATCAACGAGCAGCTTATGTCCCACGCCAACAGCGGTGCGGTCATCATGCACTGCCTGCCCGCCTACCGTGGCAAAGAGATCACCGACAGCGTGATGGAAGCACACGCCGATGTGATCTTCGACGAAGCCGAGAACCGTCTGCACGCGCAGAAGGCGGTCATCGTTGAACTGATGCGGGCACGGAGTTAAGCGACGACTTCGGTGTTGCTTCTTCATCGGTCATTCGTCATTGATCATCCATGAATGCCTCTGCTCCTCTCGGTGTCTTCGACTCAGGTGTCGGCGGCTTGACGGTGGTGCGGGCGTTGCGGGAGTTGCTGCCGAACGAAAGCATCGTCTATCTCGGCGATACCGCGCGACTGCCTTACGGTTCAAAGTCCCCGGACACGATCCGTCGCTTCGCAGTGGAGGACACGCAGTTCCTCCTGCAGCACGAAGTCAAAGCCGTGGTCGTCGCTTGCAACACAGCGACCGCGCACGCGTTGCCACATCTCCAGAAGACCTTCCGCATGCCCATCATCGGTGTGGTGGAGCCTGGCGTGGAAGCGACCCTGTCCGATCCGAATTCACAGCGAGTTGGCATCATCGCCACCTCAGGCACGATCCGTAGTTGCGCGTATCAACATGCGCTCGCGATGCAGCGACCCGACTTGATCACCGAAGCGAAGCCCACGCCGCTGCTAGTGCCCTTCATTGAGGAAGGCTGGATCGATCATCCGGCGCTCAAGTCGGTGCTGCGCGAATACTTGAAGCCGATGCTCGATCACGGCATCGACACGCTGGTGCTCGGCTGCACGCATTATCCTTTGCTCGTGCCCATCCTGAAGCGAATGCTTGGCACTAAGGTGCGACTCGTGGATTCTGCCTCGACTTGCGCCGCGCATGTGAAGCGCACGCTGGAAACAGAGGGCCTGCTGCGCACCGCGAAGGGCAAGCCCACGCTGGAGATTCATCTCACCGACTACTCCGAGCAGTTCGAGGCACTCGCGCATCGCTTCCTCGGTGCGGAGTTTGGACGCATCAAGAAAGCGGTGCTGTAGCTACTTCTTCGCGCGCCAGTTGATCAGCGTGAGACTTTTCATGCGCTCGAAGTGCCGCGCATTGCCTGTGGCTACCTTGGCATTGTTGGCTCGCGCGATGGCTCCGATCATCATGTCGGCATCAGCTAGTCCTTGGCCCACAGTTTCCAGCTCAGCTTTGAAAATGCCGAAGAACTGAGCGGCATAGATGTCCATCTCGATGACTCGTAGGGTTCTGAGAAAGGCATCCACGGCGCGTTTGTTTTCCAGTGGTTTCGCTGACTTGGACGCACCATAGTAGAGTTCGCAGGCGGTAACGATAGTGGTCGCCACCTCTTCATAGACGGATCGCCGAGCCACGATAACTCCTTCCCGCCCGCGCAGGATGTCTATGCAGTGATCGGTGTCGAGGATGATCATAGCTCCACTTTGCGACCTTCGGTGCGGGCGGCGTAGAGGGCTTCGATCTCGGCCTCAATGGTGAGGTCGGACTCCCAGCTTCCCGAGATTTCCTTCCAGGCATCCACTTGCTCCATGACACGAGCTTTATCCCATTCGTTGGCGGAGGTTATCATGGTAGCTTTCATGGGTTTGTCGAAGGAGCGTTCGAGGCGGTGAATCACTTCTTTGTTGAGGCTGCGGTGAGCTGAATCGGCTGCGGAGCGAAGACTATCGAGGAGGGTTTCGGGTAGTGACTTGAGTGTGAGCGATGCTGTCATGCTCAAAACGGTTCCATTACGGAACCGTTTTTTCAAGTGCTATTTTAGCGTCTTGATGAACAGGATCAGCGAGTCAATCTGCGAGTCGTTAAGAACACCCGCATAGATGGGCATTCCGCTATCTAGTCGTTCGAAGCCTTTCACGACTTTCGCACTTGGGTTCACGATGGATTCCTTGAGGTAACTTTCGTCGGCAGTGACTTGCAGTCCGCTTTTCGCCAGCACCCGCTCGCTGCCGTAGAGTGCTTTCCAGCTCGGGCCGACCTTCGCATACGTAGTGCCGTCGATGGAGTGGCAGGCCATGCAGCCCATCATTTCGTAGAGGCGCTTGCCTTCTTCGACAGTCGGCTTGGCTTGAGCTACAGCGACGAGTTTACGAGGCGTGAGATCGACCTCGACCTTATCGAAGCCTTCCTTCTCCGGCTCGAATTTCACGAGTTCGTAAGGCGTGAAGTAAGCGTTGTTCTGCGCGGGCAAACCACCAGCACCTTTCAAGCCGTAGCCCACGCGCATCTGCATGTAGGTGGTCTTCATCTCGGGCAATCCGATGAAGACAGACTTCCCATCCTTGGAAAGGTAAGCGCTGCTCGGAGCCATCCATTCGGTGCCGGGTGTGCCGTCGGCTTTGAGATGGGGCGAGCCGTAGTTGAAGGTGCGCTTGTAGCTCCAGCGCTCGATGTTGTAGCTGTCGGGATTGGTCGCGAGCGTCTTGTCCAGCGGTTCGTTGAAGCGCAGCAGCACACCCTTGTCGCACGGCGTGCATTCGGTGAGCAGGATGCGTGGCTTGTTCGTGTAACGGACGCGGGCGAGGCCGCTGATGGTCTTCACCGTTGTGCCCCAGACTTGGAAGCCGCACACGTAGAGTTGGCCATCAGCAGGGTTGACGTGCGCATTGAGCATGGGGAAGTCGAAGTTCTTCATCCACGGCACGACCGTGGCCTGCGCGCGACCGCCACGATGGTTCTCCAGCACACGATGAAGCTCGGGCTTGTTGTAGCTGATCAGCACCATTTGATCGTTCGCGGGTCCCAGCTTCGCGTCATTCATCCACATCAGCGTCGCGCCTGAAGGCACCACGGAGTGGGGGATCCATGTGAGCGGATCGGCGATGGTCTGCGGATACTCTTCGTGCGGCTGAATGGTCGCGAGGTGACCATAGAACTGCTGATCCTTGATGATATGGATCGGCGTGGTCGGCACATAATTGCCCTCCTGGTCACTGGCGACAACGAGACCCGTCTTCGAGTTCACTCCGATGAAGGGCTGACGCAATCCATAGCCCAACACCTCGAACGACTTCCCGTCCGGCGCGACCTTGATCACCGTGCCGTTGTGCTTACCGAGGTAGGTGCCTTGCTGGCCGCCCTTGCTGATGATGAACGATCCATCCGGCGCGAGCTTCATGCTGTTGGGGAATTCTCGTGTCTCTGCCGTCTGCGCGAAGAGGTTGCAGAACATCTCGTGCGTATCGGCCTCGCCATCGTTGTTCGTATCGAGCAGCTTCCAGATGCCGTTGCGGTCGAAGACGAAGATATCGGGCAAAGGACCACCCATGCCGGTTTTTCCATCATTGGCTTTTACGCCCGGATCAGATCCCGGCACCACACTGCGCCGTGCCACGACGCTCATCGGCTCGTGCAGGCCGCTGGCAAAGCGCTTCCAGGTCACCTTGTCGAGGTCGCCCTTCAGTCCCGAGATCAGCCACACATCGCCATCGAACGTCACACCTGCCGCGTTGCCTTGGTCATCCAGGAAGGCGATGTCCGCGAGCCGCACGTTGCGCTTCCACGGGTTTGTCGTGGGCAAGCCGATGATGTCAGTAACGAAGGCTTCGTCTTTAGTGGAGAGCGTGGCGCTGGTGGTGACAGACTGGGGCCAGTGAGTCATCTGGAGTGGAGCGGGAGACACCGCAACCTGCGATGTGCTGCGGCGGAAAAGGTGATGCAATATGCGAGACTGCCCCTCATCACTGGGTGCCACCGTTACTACACACGGCTGAGCTTTGACTGACTCGTATTCGAACTCAGTCACGAGATGCGCATCACTTCCATCTGGTGGAGTCACTTTCTTTGCCTTTCCAACACCGAATTGGCTCTCGATTTCTAGCGTCACTACTCCGCCAACCAAAGTCAATTGCGCCTTGCCCGAGTCGATGAAGAAAGTGCGATTGATAAAGATGCCTTCCGTGCCCGCATCAGCTTCAACATGCTCAATCACTGGTGTTTCACCCACATGGTAGCGGAGTTCGATCAACGTGTTTAGTCCGCACTCTGCCAGTCGAATGCTGTCGAACTTTCCAAAAGCTGTCGGCAAAGGCCCACGCCCCAGCTCCTCCTTGCTCGGAGCGGCCTCACGCGGATCGGTGTAGCTCGGCTTCTCACCGAGCTGCCACCCTGGATACAAGCCATTCGCCAGCCACACCTTGCCCACCGGCTTGGGCAGCACATCCTGCCCATCCTTCGTCTTCTGGCCTGCGATGTGATACGAGCCGGGCGCGAGAGCATCGAGCGTGATCGGCGGCTTGCCGGGTTCGCTCTCCCACACGCAGGCGATGCGCAGCAGGTCGATGTCAAAGCACGCCCACAGGTTGTGGCCCAGATTGAGGATGAGGCCGCGTGGCGTGAGATTGTCCTTGGGGAAACCTTCGCCGAGTTCGCGGCAGTCCAGCACGCTGCTGAAAAAGGGGAAGTCCGGCTCGATATACTCCGCGATGTCATACGGATTCATCGCTGCGGGCGCAGCCTCTTTTGCCTTGGGGGCTGGCTTGGACTTCGGTTTGGAATCAGCAGCCAGCAGCGGCACGGCGGCGAGCAGGGAAAGAGCGAGGAAACGAGTCATGATGCAGAGGAGCTAGCAGAACGCGACGACCCTGCCAGTTTCTTCCGCCTTATCGTGGCTCGTTGTCTTCGCTTGAAAGTTCAGCCCTCTCGCCACTGTCTTGATGCTGCACCATGAAACCAACGCTCGCTCTCCTTTGCCTCGTCTCCACCCTTGCCTCCGCCGCCGACTGGAGCCGCTTCCGCGGTCCGAATGGCTCCGGCGTCGCCGAGACCACGAATATGCCGACCACGGTCGATGACTCGAACACCGTGTGGAAGGTCGAGCTGGGAAAAGGCTGGTCCTCGCCCGTGCTGTGGAAGGACAAGGTGATCGTCACCGCCGAGACCGCTGACGGCAAGCGAGCGGTGATCGCGCTCTCCGCCAAAGACGGCAAAGAGATCTGGCGGCACGAGGAGACCTTCGAGAAGCACAAGATCCACAACTTCAACTCCTTCGCCTCCAGCTCACCCTTCGTCGATGCCGACCGCATCTACGTGAACTGGAGCACCGGCACCACGATCCAGGCGCTGGCCCTCGATCACAATGGCAAGCAGGTGTGGAAGAACGAGCACGTCGCCGATTACATCCACGAGCACGGCACGGGCGTCTCGCCTGTCGTTGCCGATGGCATCATGATCGTGCGCAGCGAGTTCGACTGGCAGCGTGATGGCAAGGTCTATACCGAAGATCCCGAGCAGCAGAAATGGAAGTCGTGCATCGTGGGCCTCGACGCTGCGACCGGCAAACAGGTGTGGAAGAACGAGATCCCCAACTGCCTCAACACCTTCTCCACACCCGTGGTGCGCAAGACCAAGGAAGGCAAGAACGAGTTCATCTGTGCCGATACTGGCAGCGGCGTGATGGGCATTGATACCAAGACCGGCAAGCTCAACTGGCAGCACAATCCCGGTCAAACCCAGCGCAGCCTCGGCTCCGGCGTGATCAGCGACGATTTCTACTTCTGCACCTTCGGCACCGGTGGTGGTGTGAAGGAGATCGCTGCGATCAACCTCAAGTCTGGCAAGCCCGAGCCTGTGAAATTCGACATCCCCAAAGGCCTTCCGTATGTGCCCTCGCCGCTCGTCATTGGCGACACGATGTATCTGGTCGGCGACGGCGGCATCATGCGCGCGGTCGAGTTCAAGACCGGCAAAGTCATTTATGAAGAGCGACTCAATGGCAGTAAAGGCAGCAGCAAGTTCTTCAGCAGCCCCGTCGCCGCCGACGGCAAGATCTACGCCGCCAGCCAGCAGGGCGATCTGATCGTGGTGAAAGCAGGAGCTAAGTTCGAGCAACTCTCCGCGAGCAAGCTCGACAGCCCCGTGAACTCCTCGCCCGCCATCGGCGACAGCCGTATCTACGTGCGCACTGAGAAGATGCTCTGGTGCGTGGGTAGCAAGGCAGCTCCGCTGCCTTGAAGACTTACTAAACTCACCAACTGAACTTCTAGCCCAGAACGAATGGCCGCCACGAGATGCTCGTGGTGATTGGATCATCTGGAGCACCTTTATAGTCTATTCCCACCTCGTGTTCGTTAGGTGCTGTAGATTTCCAAACCATCGGTAATCCTGGCTCGAGCAGCCGAGCTTTCTCAGAAGGTGCCTTGGCAGCGTGCTAGCACAATGGTCGGGCTTGAATCGTGAACGCACAGAGATCGCAGTCACTACGGCCTTGCGTAACTTGTTGCGCTAGGGCTTCGCCAATCGCTGCTGAGTGTTTGAACCCGTGCCCCGAACATGCCGATGCGAGCCAAATATTTGGCGACTCTGGGTGGCGGTCGATGAGGAAATGAAAGTCGGATGTGATCGTGTATTTGCAGACCGCAGAACGTAGGAGTCGTGGGAGGATGCGCACATGGGGTGATGCCAGTTCATGCATCGCCTGGGCCTCGGCGGGTGTGACCGTGCGATTGACGTGGTCAGGCTCGCAGGTGGTGGAGAATTGCTCGGTCGCGATCTTGAGCCCTCCTTGCTTGCCGTTCACGGCCGGGAAGCCATAGAACATGTCGGCGCGTGAATCAGGGACTCGAATAAACACGGGCATGTCCTCGGATTCGAAGGCCTGTGTGGAGTGGTCGAGGTCGAACCAATACAAGACCTGTCGGCAGATGCGTGTGAGGGGTCGAAGCTCTGGCACCAGATCAGGCAGCCAGGCTCCCGCAGTAATCACTAGGCGATCAGCCCGGACTCGCCCCGAGTCTGTCTCGATCACGACGCCTGATCCATCCGCTTGCCATCGGCGGACCTGAGTCTGGGTGATGAGCCGGGCACCCATCTCGCGAGCGAGTTCTAGCTGGGCGGCGATGCATGCCTCGGGATGGACGAGTCCTGCGCTCGGCTCAAAGCAGCCCGTTTCATCTCCAGCAAAACGGAACTGCGGAAAACGCCGGGCCATGGTGCTGGCATCGAGCACTTCGTGGGGAATATGGTGACGACGTGCAACACCAATCGTGGTCTGGAGAAAATCAGTATTGCCATGCGCCGGGCTCCGACCTTCGAGAGAACTGAAGACCAATCCTCCGGTCTGCCGGAACAAGGTTCGCCCCGTTGCTGCCTCCAATTCGCGCCAGATCTCATGTGATCGCCGGGCGAACGGGAGATACTGAGCCCCTTCACCCAAAGCGAGGCGAGTGATCCGTGTGTCACCGTGCGAGGAGCCTTGGTCATGTGGGGGCGTGAAGCGGTCGATACCGATCACATTCACGCCCCTCCTCGCGAGTTGATAGGTCGTTGCAGCCCCCATGGCACCGAGACCGACAACGGCAACATCACAAGACAGGTCGCTCACCACCTTGAATCGTTGTTGGTTTGAGGCGCTTGTTAGGCTCGGCGCAGCAAAGTTGCGGCACCATGGGGAATCAAGGGCACGCGTTACTTCTTTGGTGCCTTGAGTCGTTCGATCAGATAGTCTTTCGAGGATGCATGGGGAGCATCCGGGGCATTCGGATAGCGCAGTTCGCACTCGACCCCGTTCGCCTTGCAGTGCTCTTGCAGCTTCACGCCGAAGTTGGCCGTGTGAGTCGGGTCTTTTTGTTCCTGGCCAAGGGCTGGGGGAGCGCCGTAGTTCATGTAGATGGGGGGATCGTCTTTGGTGACGAGCGCATAGGGCGAGTATTCGGCGATCCAGGTCAGGATGGTGTCCCGCTTGTTATAGAATTCGTCGAACTGCGTGAGCTTGATCTTCGGATCACCGGTGAAGCCAAAGGCGTGACCGCCGTAGCGGCTGTTCGGAGTCCACTCACGCATCTGTTTGGGATCGAGTGTGGTCTGCGCTCCATCGACGGCGGCGCACCAGAGGCGCGTGGACTCACGGGCCACGGGATCGCTGCTCTTGGGGTCGGCCATGTCATCGTGAAAGGCGAGCCAGAGGCTGGAGCAGGCACCAGCGGAACCACCGGAAGCTCCGATGCGTTCCTTGTCGATGTTCCACTCCGCTGCCTTGCTCCGGACAAATTGCAGCGCACGAGCGGCGTCGCTGAGGGGACCTTTCACCGGAGGAACCACCTTGTCAGCCGTGGCTTCATTGATGAAGCGATACTCGATCGACACGACAGAGATTCCAGCATCGAGCATCGGCTTGATCATGGCACCTGCGACCTTGCGCTCACCACCTTGCCACCCGCCGCCGTGAATGAAGAAGAGCAGGGGAGTAGGCTTGGAGGACTCGGCCTTCCAGAAGTCGATCTTTTGCTTCGGGTGAGAACCGTAGGATACATCAGCCAGTGTCGGCGCTACAGGGTAGGGGGGATAGACCCGCTTCTTGGGAGCAGCAGGTGTCTTGACCGCAGCCTTGGCTTTGGGCGTTGTGGTTTGAGCATCGGAACTCGCCGCAAGGGAGAGGCAGAGCAGGGGAAGGAAGAAACGGTTCATCGCTCACACCTAACGATCTCTGAGCGGAACCTTATCGAGCAAGTTACTCCACGAACGAGATCATGGCTTCCTCGGAATCTTGTTCAACGTGTAGTAAGCATTCGCGTGCGCGAGCTTTGTGCCGTTCGTGGTCGTCACGCCATCCGCGTGCAGTTCATGCACATAGAGCGCACGCAGGCCATCGACCTTGAGTCGCACACTAAGCTTGTCGGGGCTGACTTCAGATGACGTGATCTTGAGCGTCTGACCGTCAATCTCATCACTGCCGTAGGCGCTCGAATACAGATACGTGTAGCTGCTCATCGAGTAACTCGCGACGTTGCCCGCCGTGGCTGCATCGACGGGCTCGGTGAAGGTTAGTGTGAAGCCATCGGACTGCGCGCGCATCTCCTTGATCGCGAACTCGGTCTTCCCATTCCAGTGCACGCGCTGCAATCCATAAGCGCGGGTGCCGAGGGATGACCAGCCGCGACTCGTCATGCCGACAAAGAGATCGCCCTCCTTGCTGAACGACAGACGCACGATGCCCGAGGCAAAGCCGCCGATGAACGGGAACGCCGCGCCTTGATACTCGCCGTCCACCTTCTCCAGGAAGACGCGATTGATCTTCGCATCGGTGAACTCGGCGACGAGAAGCTGACCATCGAAAACGCCAAACTTCTCACCTGCATCGCACAGGGCGATGTCGGTGCCGCTGCGACCGATTTTGTTATAAGGCAGCCATGCTGCAGGCGGCACCATCTGGGGCACGGCTTTGATCGCTTCGGGATAAGGCACCTTGTTCGGCACCGGTGCAGCGAGCTTCAGTGGCGAGCCCGGCAACTGCTGCGAGTCGATGCCTTCGGGGTTCAGTGCGAAGACACCCTTGCGCAGATGGTAGACTGGCGTCGCGGGCACCCAGGTGCCTTGCTGATCAACACAGAACATGTCGCCCTCGCGGTTAGCGCCGAGCCCGCAAGGACTGCGGAAGCCTGCGCACATGGGGATCACGGTGCCGTCCGCGCCTTTGATAACGGCCCAGCCTCGCCAGCCGATTTTGTTGTTGCTGTGATCGCCCATGTCGAGGTTGAGCGTCATCCAGTCATTGCCCTTGCTATCGCGTTTCGGCCCATAGGCGTAGGCGTGATAGGCACCCGATACATTCCAGCCATGTGCTTCGGTGAGGTATTCATCCGCCTCGCCATCGCCATCGGTGTCGCGCAACCGAGTTAGTTCCGTGCGCTGCATCACGAGCAGGCTGTCGGCTTCGACTCGCAACCCCAAAGGCTCGTGCAAGCCGGAGGCGAAGAGCTTGTAGCCCACATCGGCAGCCTTCGCGGCATGCGGGTTCGATATAATCCAGATGTCGCCTTTGCGTGTCGAGACAGCGAGCTTGCCATCAGGCAGCCAATCCATGCCACTGACTTCGAGCGTGATGCCTTGGCCAGGTTTCCAGTCAGCGCTGCGTGAGGCCGTCGTGGTGCTGGCCGTTAGCAGATCGGTGATCGTGTAGGCCGCATCGGCGGCAAAAACACGCCCGGCCACGAGCGAGGCGAGGAGGAGAGTCGTTTTAATTTACACGAGTAGGTGAATGTGCGGTGTGCCCCCGCGCGGGCGGGGGGGTCAGTGACAGTCACGCCCTCGGGGTGCGAGATGCCAAATTAGGC